>JACPUD010000019.1 GCA_016192435.1 Rhodocyclales bacterium
CGCCGCCGCTACCGCCAGCGGTTGATCGCGTCCCGCGTTTCCAGCGCCACCTGACGCGCCGCGGCGGCGTAGTCTTCACCCTTGCCAGCGTAGAGGATGGCGCGCGAGGAGTTGATCATCAGGCCGCTGCCGGCAGTCGTTTTGCCGGCATTCACCGTGGCTTCGATGTCGCCGCCCTGGGCGCCGATGCCGGGCACCAGGAGCGGCATCTCGCCGACGATCTGGCGCACGCGGGCGATCTCGCCGGGGAAGGTGGCGCCGACCACGAGCCCCAACCGACCCGCATATTTGCCATCCGGGTTCCAGTCCTCGGCTACCATGCGGGCGACCAGTTCGTATATCGGCGTGCCACCAGCACCAACTTTCAGGAATTGCAGATCGCTGCCGCCGGGGTTCGAGGTGCGGCAAAGCAGGATCACGCCCTTGTCCGGGTAGGCCAGCCAGGGCTCGACCGAGTCGCGGCCCATGTAGGGGTTCACCGTCACGGCGTCGGCCCGGTAGCGTTCGAAGGCCTCGATCGCATACTGCTCGGCGGTACTGCCGATGTCGCCGCGCTTGGCGTCGAGGATCACGGGCACGCCCGGATGCCTGTCGTGGATGTGGGCGATCAGCGCTTCGAGCTGGTCCTCGGCTCGGCGCGCGGCGAAGTAGGCGATCTGCGGCTTGAAGGCGCAGGCGAGGTCGGCCGTGGCGTCGGCGATTTCGGCGCAGAAGCGCAAGATCGCGTCGGGTTTGTCCTGCAAATGTGCGGGAAATCTCGCCGGGTCTGGATCGAGGCCGACGCAGAGCAGGGAGTCGTTCTTTGCCCAGGCCGCGGCGAGCTGTTCCGTGAACTTCATTTCTTGCTCCAGGAATCCTTCAGCGTCACGGCGCGGTTGAACACCGGCGCGCCGGGCCTGGAATCGACGCGGTCGGCGACGAAATAGCCGTGGCGCTCGAACTGGAAGCGCTCCTCGGTGGCGGCATCCTTCAGCGCGGCTTCGAGTTGCGCGCGGATCACCCGCTTCGAATCCGGGTTGAGGTCGGCGATGAAATCGCGGCCGCCTTCGCCGGGCGCCTCGACCGCGAACAGGCGGTCGTAGAGCCTCACCTCGGCGGCGTAGGCGTGCCGCGCCGAGACCCAGTGGATGTTGCCTTTGACCTTGTAGTTGTCCGCACCCGGCGTGCCGGATTTGGAGTCGGCCATGTACTCGCAATGCACGGCGGTGATCTGCCCGTCGGCGTTCTTGTCGCAGCCGACGCACTTGACCACGAAGCCGTAGCGCAGGCGCACGGTGTTGCCGGGGAAGAGGCGGAAGTAGCCCTTGCTCGGCACTTCCATGAAGTCCTCGCGTTCGATCCAGAGTTCCCTTGAAAACGGTACCGGGCGCTTGCCCCACTCCGGTTTCTGCGGGTGGTTCGGCGCCAGGCATTGCTCTTCCTGGCCCTCCGGATAGTTGTCGATGACGAGCTTGACCGGGTCGAGCACGGCGATGCGGCGCGGCGCGGTTTCGTTGAGGTGCTCGCGCTGGCATTCCTCGAGCACGCTGATGTCGATCCAGGAATCCGACTTGGTCACGCCTATCATCTCGGCGAAGCGGCGGAAGCCCTCCGGCGTGAAGCCGCGGCGGCGCGCGCCGACCAAGGTCGGCAGGCGCGGATCGTCCCAGCCGTCGACGTGCTTTTCCGCGACCAGCTGGATCAGCTTGCGCTTGGACAGCACGACGTAGGACAGGTTGAGGCGGGCAAACTCGATCTGTTGCGGCAGCGGCGTATTGACGCAATCCAGCTCGGCCAGCCGCGCCAGCAGCCAGTCGTAGAAGGGCCGCTGGTCCTCGAACTCGAGGGTGCAGATCGAGTGGGTGATGTTCTCCAGCGCATCCTCGATCGGGTGGGCGTAGGTGTACATCGGGTAGAGGCACCAGGCGTCGCCGGTGGCGTGGTGCGTGGCGTGGCGGATGCGGTAGATGGCCGGATCGCGCAGGTTGATGTTGCCCGAGCCCATGTCCACCTTGGCGCGCAGGATGTGCGTGCCGTCGGCGAATGCGCCGGCCTTCATGCGACGAAAGAGATCGAGGTTCTCGGCCGGCGTGCGCCCGCGGTAGGGCGAATTGCGGCCGGCCTCGGTCAGCGTGCCGCGGCTGGCGCGCATTTCCTCGGCGCTCTGCGAATCGACATAGGCATGGCCGGCCTCGATCAGCTTCTCGGCGAAGTCGTACATCCACTGGAAATAGTCTGACGCCAGGTACAGGTTGGTTTCGTCGCCAAAGCGCCAGTCGAAGCCCAGCCAATGCACCGCGTCGATGATGGAATCGACGTATTCCTGCTCTTCCTTTTCCGGATTGGTGTCGTCGAAGCGCAGGTGGCAGGCGCCCTGGTAATCCAGCGCCAGGCCGAAATTCAGGCAGATCGACTTGGCATGGCCGAAATGCAGGTAGCCGTTCGGCTCCGGCGGGAAACGGGTGCGAATTTTCGCCTCATCCACCGTGGCGCCAGCGCCAACTTTCTGCTGCGCGGCCGGCCCGGGCTGGCCGCTCCAGCGACGCGACGCGTACTTGCCGGCCCTGAGGTCGGCGTCGATGATGTGGCGGATGAAGTTCGAAGGTTTGGCGTCTGTATCCGACATGATCAGGGTCGTGTGCTGCAAAGCCGCAATTCTACCGAGGGAAGCGGCTCCAGCGCGAGGGTCGGGCATAATTCGCCCATGCGCTTCGAACATCTTGTCGCCATCAACGATCCGGGCCTGCCGCTGGTCGCCGAACTGAGCCGGGAGCAGGTCTGGTCCGGACTGATGCATCGCGTCGAGGATGCGCGGCGCTTTTTGCCCGGCCTCGACCGCTGCCTGATCCTGGCACGAAGCGAAGGCCTCGTCGAACGCGAACTGCACTTCGGCGCAACGCGGATTCTCGACCGCGTCGTCTGCACCGAAAACGAATGGGTGCGCTTCGAGACTGCCGCCACCGCATCCCACGGCGGCGGCTCGCTCACGGTCCGCATCGAGGAGCCGGATACGGGCTGGTTGATGTTGCGCTTCATCTACGAAACGACCCATGCCATCGGCACGGAGGCGGAATACGCCGCCTTTGAGGATTATCTGCGGCAGGCCTACGAAGCCGCCGACATCGATACCGTGCGCATCATTCGCGAACTGGCCGCGGAGGCCAGGCACTGATGGCGGTCGGTCGATGAGCGGCATGCCTTTGCTGGCCATCGGCGGCGGCGCCGTGCTCGGCGCCTGGCTGCGCTACGGCCTGGGCCTCTGGCTCAACCCGCTGTTCGTCACGGTGCCGCTGGGCACCCTGGCCGCCAACCTGGTCGGCGGCTATCTGGTCGGCGCCGCGGTGATGGTGTTCCACCTCAATGCCGAAATGCCGCTCGAACTCAAGCTGTTCTTCATCACCGGCTTTCTCGGCGCGCTGACCACCTTCTCGACCTTCTCCGCCGAAGTCGTGCACCTGATCCAGAACGCGCGCTACGGCTGGGCGGCGGGCGCCGCCGCCTTGCACCTGTTCGGTTCGCTCTTGATGACCGGGCTCGGCATCTTCACGATACACAAGCTGGCGCAATGAAGTTCGACCCCGAGGCGCGGCGGGCGGCGCGGCCCGCGCTCTGCTATGACGAAGCACTGCCGGTCAACCAGCGCCGGACGGAAATCGGCGAAGCCATACTCAAGCATCAGGTCGTCGTCGTCTGCGGCGAGACCGGTTCGGGCAAGACCACGCAGTTGCCCAAGATCTGCCTCGACATCGGCCGCGGCCTGCATGGCCTGATCGGCCATACCCAGCCGCGGCGCATCGCCGCGCGCGCCACGGCAGCGCGCATCAGCGAGGAACTGAAAGCGGAACTCGGCCGCCATGTCGGCTTCAAGATCCGCTTCACCGACAAGGTCACGCCGTCCTCCTACATCAAGCTGATGACCGACGGCATCCTGCTCGCGGAAACCCAGACCGATCCGCTGCTGCGCCAGTACGACACGATCCTGATCGACGAGGCGCACGAGCGCAGCCTCAACATCGACTTCCTGCTCGGTTACCTCAAACAACTCCTGCCGCAGCGGCGCGACCTGAAAGTCATCGTCACCTCGGCGACGCTCGATGCCGAGCGCTTCAGCAAGCATTTCGACGGTGCGCCGGTGATCGAGGTATCGGGACGACTGTATCCGATCGAGACCCGTTACCGCCCCTTCGACGAGAAGAAGGACATGGATCTCAACGATGCCATCGTCGATGCCGTCGACGCGGCGCATCGCACCGGCCCTGGCGACGTGCTGGTGTTCCTGCCCGGCGAGCGCGAGATCCGCGAGGCGGCCGAGGCGCTGCGCAAACACTCATTTGGCAAACTCGCGCCCGGGCTTGAGGTATTGCCGCTGTTCGCGCGCCAGACCGCGGTCGAGCAGGGCCGCGTCTTTGCCGCGCACCAGGGCCAGCGCGTGGTGCTGGCGACCAATGTGGCCGAGACTTCGCTGACCGTGCCCGGCATCCGCTACGTGATCGACGCGGGCCTGGCCCGGGTCAAGCGCTACTCGCATCGCAGCAAGGTTGAAGCTTTGCAGGTCGAGCCGATTTCGCGCGCGGCGGCCAGCCAGCGCGCCGGGCGCTGCGGCCGCGTCTCGGCGGGTGTTTGCTTCCGGCTCTACGACGAGGAGGATTTCAACCAGCGCCCGGCCTATACCGAGCCCGAGATCCTGCGCTCCAGCCTGGCCGGCGTGATCCTGCGCATGAAGTCGCTGCACCTGGGCGACGTCGAGGACTTCCCTTTCCTCGAAGCGCCGGCGCCGCGCATGATCGCCGACGGCTACCAACTCCTGACGGAGTTGGGGGCTTTGACCGCACCCCCTCCCAGCCTCCCCCGCCGAGCGGGGGAGGTGACTGATCAGCCCGCTGACGCGGGATTTGAAAAGTGGCAGCTGACGCCGCTTGGCCGCGAACTGGCGAAGCTGCCGCTCGACCCGAAGATCGGCCGCATGATCCTCGCCGCGCGCGAGCACGGTTGCCTGCGCGAAGTGCTGATCATCGCTGCCGCCCTGGGCAGCCAGGACCCGCGCGACCGGCCGCAGGAACACGCGGCGGCGGCCGACCAGGCCCATGCCAAGTGGAAGGACGAGAAATCCGAATTCCTTTCCTACCTCAAGCTCTGGGCCGCCGGCGACGAAGTCTGGAAGCACGAGACCACCAACAAGCAACGCCAGTGGTGCCGGCAGAACTTCATCAACTGGCTGCGTCTGCGCGAATGGCGCGACGTGCATGCGCAGTTGATGACGCTGTGTCACGAACATTCGTGGCGCGAGAACGAGATTCCTGCAAGTTACGAGGCCATCCACAAGGCCCTGCTGACCGGCCTGCTCGGCCACGTCGGCCTCATCGTCGAGGAAGACAAGAACTACCTCGGCGCACGCGGCATCCGCTTCTACATCCATCCGGGTTCCAGCCTGCTGAAGAAGGCCGGGCGCTGGATCGTCGCCGCCGAGATCGTCGAGACTTCGCGCCTGTTCGCGCGCTGCATCGCCAAGATCGAGCCGGAATGGCTGGAGCAGGTCGGCGCCCACCTGATCCGCAAGCATGTCTATGAACCGCACTGGGAGAAGGGGCCGGGCCAGGTCGTGGCCTGGGAGCGCGTCACGCTGCACGGCCTGATGATCCATGCCAAGCGGCGCGTGCACTACGGTCCGAGCGATCCGAAACTGGCGCGCGAAATCCTGCTCCGCGAGGCGCTGGTCGCAGGCCAGGTCGGCGAGGACTGGGTCAGGAAGTGGCGCTTCTTCCAGCACAACGCCAAGCTCATGAAGGAGATCCAGGCGCTGGAACACAAGTCGCGGCGGCCCGATGTGCTGGTCGATGACGAACTCATATACGCCTTCTACGACGCTAAAGTTCCAGAGGGCATCATCACCCTGGCGGCCTTCGACCACTGGCGGCGCGAGGCGGAAGCGGCCAACCCGAAACTGCTCTGCCTGGAAAAGGAACAATTGATGCGCCACGAGGCGGCGGGCATCACCACCGACGCCTTTCCGCCGGCTCTCGTGCATCGCGGCCAGAGCTTCAAGCTCGCTTACCACCACGATCCCGGCGCTGCCGACGACGGCGTCACGCTGACGCTGCCGCTGCCCGCGCTGAACCAGTTGCCGGCCAACCGCTGCGAGTGGCTGGTGCCGGGTCTGCTCAAGGAGAAGGTGCTGGCGCTGCTGAAGACCCTGCAGCAGAAGTACCGCCATCGCCTGCAGCCGCTCGACGAGTTCGCGCGCGATTTTTGCGATGCCGAACCTGACCTCGACGAGCCGCTGGTGCGCGCCCTGACGCGCGCGGCCGAGGAGCATCTGGCCATGAAGCTGCCGCTCGATGCCTTGCGCACCGGCGAGTTGCGGCCGCATTTGTTCATGAACTTCCGTCTCACCGACGAGCATGGCGGCACGCTGGCGGTATCGCGCAACCTGGCGGAACTGCGCGCCGAGTATCGCGGCCGCGTCGAGCAGGCCTATGCCACGGCCGAGGTGCAGCACGAAGCGGCGGCCGGCGACTTGTCCGGCCTTACCGCATGGAGCTTCGGTACCCTGCCCGAACTCATGGAGCTAAGAGTTGGCGCTGGCACCACGGTGGGTTTTCCGGCGCTGGTGGACATGGGCGAGGCGGTGCGCCTGACCGCCTTCGATACGGAAGAAAAGGCGCGCGCCGAACATAGGCGCGGCCTGGCGCGGCTGTTCGCGCTGCAGCTGGCGGCCCAGGTCAAGGCCATCGAGAAGCTGCCCGGCCTGCGCGAACTTGCACTGCAATTCGTGTCGCTGGGCACCGAGAAAGAGCTGCGCGAACAACTGATTGCCGTGACCCTGGAGCGCACCTGTTTGATGGCTCCGCTGCCCGCCGACGAGGCGTCCTTCGCGGCGCGGCGCGAGGCGGCGCGCGGCCGCATCCTGCTCGTCGCGCAGGAAATCCTGCGCCTGCTCGGGACGATACTGGCCGAGCATGCCGTGCTGACGAAGAAGCTTGCCTCGCTGCAGAAGGCTTTCCCGCAGGCCTGCGCCGACATCGGCACGCAACTGGCCGAGTTGATGCCGAAGAGATTCATCGCCGCCACGCCCTTCGAGCGCCTGCAGCACTATCCGCGCTACCTCAAGGCGATCAGCCTGCGCCTCGACAAGGCGCGCGCGGACCCGGCGCGCGATGCGCGCCTGATGGCCGACTGGCAGGGCCTGGGCCGTCCCTGGGAACGCGAACGCAATACCATGCTTAAATCCGGCCAGCAGGGCGATGCCTTCCTCGACGAATTCCGCTGGCTGCTCGAAGAGCTGCGCGTGGCGCTGTTCGCGCAGGAACTCAAGACCACGTCGCCGGTCTCGGTGAAACGCCTGCAGAAGATGTGGGATAGTCGGCTGCACAAATGAGAAGTCGCAATGAAAGACAGCCATGGTTGAAGTGTTTGCCGCATTTACCAGATCCTTGCGCGACCTGACACGGCCCGAGGTGCTCTGGCAGGCCTTGTGGCCGCCGCTGTTGGCCCTGCTGCTGTGGCTTGTCGCCGGTTACGTGTTCTGGGCCCAGGGCGTGGCGCTGATGACGCGCATCCTGCCGCAACTGCCCTGGTCGGGCTGGGAATGGGTGGCGCAGTGGGCCGCGGCCTTCCTGGTGCTGGCGGCGTGCGCCGCGCTGATGTATTTCACGGCGATCCTGCTGGTGGCGGTGTTCGCCCTGCCGCGCCTGATCAACCTGGTGGCGGCGCGCGACTACCCCGATCTCGGACGTCATGGCGAGAATGTGTTCTGGGGCAGTCTGGGCAATACGCTGGGGGCCGGTGGGATATTCGTGCTCGGCAGCCTGGTCCTGCTGCCGCTGCTGCTGATTCCCGGCGTCCTGCTGGTGCTGCCGCTGGCCTGGGGCGCCTGGCTGAACCAGCGCACCTTCCGCTTCGATGCCCTCGCCGAGCATGCGACGCGCAGCGAAATGCAGGGACTGCTGCGCGCCAAGCGCAAGCAGTTTTATGCCGCCGGACTGGGTACCGCCGCGCTGGCGCATGTGCCGCTGCTCAATCTGCTGGCGCCGGCCCTGACCGCGCTGGTGTTCGTCCATCTCGGGCTGGCGGCGCTGCGTCGCCAGCGGCAGCAAAGTGGAGTGGAACTGTGAACGACATATCCCCCATCCCCTTTCCCAGGAAAAGGGGTGACTGCGGCTCGCTGCGCTCGCAGGGTATTGGAGGGGCTGCCTTGGGGCGGCCCGGCGGCAGGCCGTGAAAGGCATAGGCGCGATCATCATCGGCGACGAGATCACGCGCGGCAAACGCCCGGACAAGCATTTCCCCAAGCTGGTCGAGATCCTCGCCGCGCGCGGCCTGGTACTGGACTGGACGCTCTACATCGGCGACGACCGCGAGCGCCTGACCGAGACCTTGCGCCGCACGCTGGCCGGCGAGGACATCGTGTTCAGCTTCGGCGGCATCGGCAATACGCCCGACGACCATACCCGGCAGGCCGCCGCCGCCGCGGCGGGCGTCGAACTGGTGCTGCATCCGGATGCCGAACGCGAGATCCGCGCGCGCTTCGCCGAGCTCAAGTTCGAGCTCACCGATATGCAACTGGCGCTGGGCAATTTCCCGCGCGGCAGCCGCATCATTCCCAATCCCTTCAACCGCATCCCGGGCTTTACGCTGGGCCAGCACCATTTCGTGCCCGGTTTCCCGCAGATGGCCTGGCCGATGGTGGAGTGGGTGCTCGACAGTTTCTATTCCTGGCGCTTCCATGCACATCCCAGCGACGAGGCGGCGCTCTTGGTGTGGAAGGGCAGCGAGGGCGCGCTGATTCCGCTGATGCGGCGCGTCGAAGCCGAGTTTCCCGGGATCAAGGTTTTCAGCCTGCCCTTCCTCGGCTCCAAGCAAGTCCAGCGGCATATCGAGCTCGGCGTGCGCGGCCTTCCCGACCAGGTGCCGGCCGCCATGGCGGCACTACGGCACGGCGTCGAGGAATTAGGTTACGCCTATGACGAAAAATGAGCTTGTCGCAAGGCCGGCGTTTTTTTGCGGCCGCTGCGCTTTGTGATTTATGCTGTGCGTCTCGTTGTGAGGAATTGGCAGGAACGGTCATGATCGATAGCATGGATCGCGAGTATGTGCAGCGGGCGAAGCTGTTCGCCAATGTCAGCCTGGAAAGCGTCGAGCATCTGTTTGAGGGCTGCCAGCGGATCAGGCTGGAACGCGGCGATCGCCTGCTGCAGCCCGGCGTGGCCAACAGCCACCTGTACCTGATTTTCGACGGCGAGCTGCGCGTCTATCTGGAGGATCGCAGCATGCCGGAGCAGGCGGTCCTCGGCGCCGGCGACTGCGTCGGCGAAATGTCCCTGCTCGACGGCCAGGCGGCCTCGGCCCTGGTGCTGGCGGCGCGCGACAGCCAGCTCCTGGCGATCCCCCACGACGTGCTCTGGTCATTGGTGGACTGCTCCCACGGCGTGGCGCGCAACCTGCTGGCGATCATGGCCGGCCGCATGCGCGAAAGCAATCAGTCGCTGGTGACCTTGCAGACCCGCAGCCTCGAATTCGAACAGGCGGCCAGCGTCGATGCCCTGACCGGAATCTACAACCGGCACTGGCTGCTGGAAGCCTTTCCGCGCGCCATCGCCCGTTGCGAGCGGGATGGCGCGCCGCTGTGCCTGGTGATGGCCGACATCGACCTGTTCAAGCATTTCAACGAACGCTTCGGCTATCTCTCCGGCGATGCCCTGCTGCGCCGCATGGCACGCCGCCTGGCCGACGGCCTGCGCGCGCAGGACCTGATCGCGCGCTACGGCGGCGAGGAATTCCTGATCCTGTTGCCGCACACCAGCGTCGACGAGGCGCTGCCGATTGCCGAACGCCTGCGCGAGCTGGTGGCGATTGGTTGCGGGCTGCCGACGGGCGAAGGTGTCACGCTGAGTTGCGGCGTGGCCCCGATGCTCGGCGGCGAATCGCTGGAGGCGCTGATCGCCCGTGCCGACGCGGCATTGAAGCGCGCCAAGGAAAATGGCCGCGATCGGGTGGAAGTCGCGGTTTAGCGCGGTCTGGCGGAAGATCCCCGCGCCGGCTCAGCCGGTCCCGCCCACCGTCAGTCCGTCGATGCGCAGCGTCGGCTGGCCGACGCCGACCGGCACGCTCTGGCCTTCCTTGCCGCAGGTGCCGACGCCCGAATCGAGCGCCATGTCGTTGCCGATCATGGCGACCCGGGTCATCGCCTCGGGGCCGCTGCCGATCAGCGTGGCGCCCTTGACCGGGGCCGTGATCCTGCCGTTTTCGATCAGGTAGGCCTCGGCCGTCGAAAACACGAACTTGCCGCTGGTGATATCGACCTGGCCGCCGCCGAAGTTGGCCGCGTAGAGGCCTTTCTTCACCGACTTGATGATTTCCTGCGGATCGTGGCTGCCGTTGAGCATCGTGGTGTTGGTCATGCGCGGCAGCGGCAGGTGGGCGAAGGATTCGCGGCGGCCGTTGCCGGTGGGCTGTACATTCATCAGCCGCGCGTTCAGCGTGTCCTGCAGGTAGCCGACCAGGATGCCGTCCTCGATCAGCACCGTGCGCTGCGTCGGGTTGCCTTCGTCGTCGACGGTCAGCGAGCCGCGCCGGTCGGCAATCGTGCCGTCATCGACCACGGTGACGCCTTTCGCTGCGACGCGCTGGCCGATGCGTCCGGCGAAGGTCGAACTGCCCTTGCGGTTGAAATCGCCTTCGAGGCCGTGGCCGACCGCTTCGTGCAGCAGGATGCCGGGCCAGCCGGGCCCCAGCACCACGGTCATTTCGCCGGCCGGAGCGGGCTTGGCGGCGAGATTGACGCTGGCCTGGTGCACGGCGCGCGTCGCGTAGTCCTGCAGCACGGCGTCGCTGAAGTAAGCATAATCGAAGCGTCCGCCGCCGCCGGCGGAACCCTGCTCGCGCCGACCCTTTTCTTCCATGATCACCGAAATCGAAATGCGCACCAGCGGCCGCACGTCGGCCGCCATGTGGCCATCGGAGCGGGCCACCAGCACCACTTCCCAGGTACCGGCAACGGATGCCATGACTTCCCTGACGCGCGGGTCGGCGGCACGCGCCATGGCTTCGAGCCGCTCCAGCAGCCTGACCTTGGCGGCGTCGTCGAGCGAGGCGATCGGATCGCTCGCGGCATACAGCGCGGCCGGCTGCTTGCGGCGCTGCAGCAGCGGCGCCAGGCGCTGGGCGCCCGCGGCGGCGATCGCCCGGGTGGCGCCGGCGGCGGCCTGCAGCGCGGCCATGCTGATGTCGTCGGAATAGGCGAAGGCGGTTTTCTCGCCGCTCAGCGCGCGCACGCCGACGCCCTGTTCGATGTTGAAGCTGCCCGACTTGACGATGCCCTCTTCGAGACTCCAGGCCTCCGAACGCGCGTACTGGAAATACAGGTCGGCGTAATCGACGTGGTTGCCGAACAACTGGCCGAACACCCGTTCCAGTTGATGGGGCGCCAGTCCGTGCGGCTTGAGCAGGGTCTGTTCGGCGATTTCGAAGAGGGGGGTGGGGCTGGCGGGAGCGTTCATGGCTTTCCTTGAGTTTTTTACAGTATGCGGTGTTTCAGGGCCGGCAGACTGGTTCTGGTGTCGACCAGGGATTGTCGATTCAGTTCGGCAAGCACCACGCCCTCGCCCTTGTCCATACGCGCCAGGATCTCACCCCAGGGGTCGATGATCATGCTGTTGCCATGGGTCAGGCGCCCCGTCGGGTGCCGCCCACCCTGGGCTGCCGCCAGAACGTAGCACTGGTTTTCCACGGCGCGCGCGCGCAGCAGTATTTCCCAGTGCGCGCGGCCGGTGGTTTCGGTGAAGGCGGCGGGCAGCACCAGCAGATCCAGCGGGTTTGGCAACGGGTTTGTGTCCTGCGCCAGCGCACGGAACAGCTCGGGGAAACGCAGGTCGTAGCAGATCGCGACGCCGACGCGGCCGAGCGGGGAGTCGAAGCTCACCAGCTTGTCGCCGCGTTCGATGGTGGCGGCTTCGTCGTAGGCTTCGTTGCCCTTGTGGAAATTGAACAAGTGGATCTTGTCGTAGCGCGCCACGCGCTCGCCCTGCGGGTCATACACCAGGCAGCTGTTGCGCAGCTTGGCGGGATCCTGCGCCATCAGGGGAATCGAGCCGCCGACCAGCCACAGGCCGTGGCGGCGCGCGGTCGCGGCCAGGAAGTCCTGCATCGGCCCGGCCCCATCCGTCTCGCGCGCCGCGAGGCGGTCGGCATCGGTGGCGCCGATCAGCGGAAAGTATTCGGGCAGAGCCACCAACTGCGCGCCCGCGGCGGCGGCCTCGGCGATCAGGCGGCCGGCGGTGGCGAGATTGGCTGCCACCCCGGGTCCGGAAATCATCTGCACTGCGGCGATCCTGGTGCAGGCCGCTGCGCCCGCCGCCGATGAATCCGGCCCTGACTGCGACTGATGCTCGGTGTTCATTTGCCTTCCTCCGCGGGTTTGGGTGACGTCTGTCCCAGTTTCTCGACCTTCGGGTCGGCCCAGCTGCCGGTCACCGCGTATTCGAAGGCAAAAGCCTGGTCCAGCGGGTCGCGGAAAAGCTTCTGCGCGGCCCAGACCACCGCGCCGGCCACCGGGTTGGCGATCATGGCGCCGACCGCCAGCGATTCTCCCACGGCCGGCTGCACGCGGACCTTGAGGTTCTGCGTTTCGGCGCCGAGGCTGACCGTGCCGTTCATCAGCACCTTGGCCGCGGGCCCCTTGATCTCCAGATTCGCGGTCTCCATCACGCCGCGGTTCACCGCGAAATTGCCGGATATGCTGTCGAAGGCGAAGCCTTCGCTGAACACATCGCGGAAATCCAGCGTGATGCGTCGCGGCAGGGATTGCAGGCTGAGGATGCCGAGCAGGCGGCCGACGCCCGGTTCCAGCTTGACGAACTGGCCATTGGCGGCGTCGAGGCTGAGCTTGCCGGCGAGCGAGGCATAGTCGATGGTGAAGGGCGAACCGCTCCATGCCAGGTCGCCGGCGAGGTTGGCGCTGCCGCGGCGCACCGCGTCGGGATAGCCGACGCGCGCCAGCATCTTTTCGATGCTCCGGGCGCCGAGCTTGAACTTGACCTGGGTGGCGGCCTGGGTCGGGCCGGGCCGCCAGCGACCGCTGGCCTCCAGCGTGCCGTCGTCGTTCTTCATCTCGATCTGGGTGCTCCACGAGCCGTCGACGTTTTCCGCCGCGATGCGCACGGTGCCCAGGGCGCGGTCCTTGTACGCCAGCTGGTCGACCGTGATGTCGAGCGCGGGAATCTGCTCGATGACTTCGCTGGCCTTGGCCTGGAGGGCTTCCGGCGTGGCGACCACGGGCGGAATCGAGAACTGGGCGATGCGTCCGGACAGCTTGCCCTTGCCGGCGCTGTTCCACTCGAAGCTGCCGGCCAGCTCGCGGCTTTTCATGTCGAAACGCGTGCTGCTGCCCGCCTCGGGCCGGCTGCCGCCGATGCGGACCTCGTGGAAGTGCTTGTCGTGCAGGCGCAGGTCGGCGGTGCGCAGGTCGAACTGCACCATGGGCAGCGGCAGCGGCGGTCCGTCCTTGCCGTTGTCATTGGCGGGCCGGGGCAGCAGACCGCGCCAGAAATCGGCGTCGACCTGCGGCAGATTGACCGCCAGCATCAGGTTGCGTTCGGGCATCGCGGCGCTGACCTCGCCGACCGTCAGCAGGCCGCGCATGACCGCCGCCGGCGTCACGTCGTGACGGCGCACCAGCTGCAGGCGCAGCACGCGGCCGAGGCTGAGGTCGAGCATGTCCTGCGCCGTGCCGCCCTTTGCCGCCGTGGCGTCAGCGCCAACTCTTGGCGCGCCGCGTGCGGCGGCCTCGGGCGGCGGCTTGCGCTCGAAGCTGAAGGCCAGCGCGTCGGTGGCCGGCTTGTTGAAGGGCGCGGGCAGGCTCGACGACAGGCCGACCAGGTTGGAAGTAAGCCTGACTTCCGCGACTTTCTTCCTGACTTGCACGTTGGCGGCCCATTTCGCGCCGCCGGCCAGGTGGTCGAACACCGGTTGTTGCGGGTATTCGCGGCGCAGCGTGGCGACGGCGATTTCGCCCGCGGCGTCGACCTGGACGTTGCCCGCGCCGGCCGTCCTCACGTCGACCGTCAGCGGTGATCCGAGCAGCGTGCCGCGGATGCCGCGCGCTTCGAGATGGTCGGCGGAAAAGCGCAGCTTGCCGCGCACCTCGGCCAGCGGCGGCAGGTCGTCATCCACGGTGAGGCGGTTGTCGTCGAAACGATAGCTGCCATCGACGCTGGAATTCGCCAGGCGGCGCAGGGGCAGGGCGAGCTTGAGTTCGAGTTCGCCGCGGCCTTCCGCCCGCATCTCCTCGGTGAAATGGTCGATGCGCTCGCCCACCGGGCTGGCCTCGATGAAACGCAGGAAATCCGCAGTCGGCCCGGCGGCCTTGCCGCTCACCGTGAGCAACTCGTCGGCCTGCTCGATATCGGCGATTTCGGCGCGCACCTCGCGCAGGTCGACGCCGAAGATGCGGCCCGTCTTGCCGGTGATCAGCATGCGCTGCCCGGCGAACAGCAGTTCGCCTTCGATGCCCTTGATCTCCGGCCAGCTTTCGGCATAGCGCAGCGTCGCGTCGCGGAACTTGCCGCGCACCTCGAACACGCCGCCCGCGCCGTCGCGGAACGGAAACTGGCGCAGATCGCCGCGCAGCTTGAGCGTGGCCTCGCTGGCCTTGCCGCCGACGATGGCGACTTGCAGCCAGTCGCGCACGTTCTTGCCCACCGCCAGCGGCATGTAGCGCCAGACCGAGGCGCCGCTGCCGCGCGTGAGGCGGGCGTCGAGATCGAGCCGGCCGGGACCCGCGTCCAGCGCGTGCCAGATGCCGCTGGCCTCGCCGGCGGCATCCTTGTTGTGGAAGGAGGCCTTCTGCAGCTGCACCTGCAGGCCATCGGCCGCCGCCTTCCAGTCGAGCTCGGCGGCGAAGGCTTCCAGTTCCAGCCGCGCTTCGGCGAATACGGTGGGCAGTTCGAAGGCGGCGCGCTGGCCGTCCAGCCTGAGCTTGCCGCTGCTCTGGTCGCCATCGACGCGGCCGTTGATTCCGGCGATGCCCGGCACCGGCCCCAGGGCGGTGAGCCCGAGGCCCTCGAAGCGCCCCTTGACGCTCCATTTTTCGAGCGTCGGGCTGTTCCCGGCTGCGCCCTTCCAGTCCAGCTTGAGGTCGAAGACGCGGCCGCGCGGCGCGTGGCGCGCCAGCCGGGCGCGGCTCGCGTCGTCCAGCGGCAGGTGGGCGGCAAGGCGCGCCAGGACGTCGAGGTCGAGACCGTTGGCGGTCGCCGAACCCTGGGGCGGGCGGTTGGCGGCGGCTCCCTGCCAGACGAGTTTCAGGTCGGTCGGCGCCAGCGCCAGGCCGTCCCGGGTGGCCAGCGTCAGGTGCTTGAGTTCGGCCTCGAAGCCGGCATCGCGGCGCTGTCCCGCCAGGCGTCCTTCGAGCAGGACCAGATCGAGTTCGGGCAGGTCGGGCCGCAGTTGCACGCGCACGTCGGCCAGGCGCACGTCGGCGGTGGTCGACACCAGGCGCCGGTCGGCAATGCCCAGCCACAGCCGCAGCGCGCCGCTGCCTTGCGGCACGGCCACCGGATAATCGACCCAGGCGCGCCAGCCGGCGAGATCGGCGTAATCCAGCTCGGCATACAGCTCGCCCTTCCAGGCCGGCAGCTGGTCGAGGCTCTGCCCGTTGAAATCGCCGCGGATGTCGATGCGCGCCGCCAGGTGCGGCGGCGGTTCGGCGGTCAGGCCGAAGCGATGGCGGCTGCCGCTGTTGTTGAGCTGGAAGTCGAGGTGCTTCAGTTCCAGCGCCGGCGCGCCGCGCTTCTCGTCGTGCCAGGCGATGCCGGCGTTGCGGATGATGATCCGTTCCTGCACCAGCAGCCAGTCGGCAAAGCCCGCGTCGGACTCGGGCCGCGGCGTGATTTCGAGCCCGGCGGCGAACAGGCGGCCCTCGCGGTCGCGTCTCAGCATCAGGTTCGGCGCGTCGATTTCGAGCCGCGCCAGCCGCAGTTCGAAATGCCACAGCGAACTCCAGGAAAGCTCGGCCTCGACCTGGTCGAAGCCCAGCGCCGCGCGTCCTTCGGTGTCGCGAATTTCGAGGCCGCCGAGGGTCAGCGCCGGGCGCAGGCCGGCCCAGTGCGCCTCGATGCGGCCTATCCCGACCGGGCGATTGATCGCCGTGCCGATCATCTGTTCGACGTTGCCGCGATAGTTCTCGATCTGCGGCAGGATGGCGTAGCGCAGGGACAGCAGCAGCAGGGCGAAGGCGAAGTAGCCTGCCGTCAGCCCCCACAGCGTCACGCGCAGCAGCACGCCCAGCCAGGGGTGGGCGCGCAGCGGAAGGCGCAGGCCGGTACGCAGGCGGGAAGCGATGGCAGTGAGGGTGGTCGATGCCGACATGGAGGGGGATGGCGCCCGCGCCCACGCTAAAATGGGCGTTCACAGCGCTTGACGTGCAAATTCTAACCGATGCCTCCCCTCGCAGAGATCGCCGAAACATCCCGTTACCTCAAGCGCTTGCTGGCGGCCAACGCGCCGCTGGCAGCCGAAGTCGCGGCGCGTCTGGAGCAGCCGGTGACGGCCGCCGAGTTGTCGGCCTGGCTCGCCGCGCAGCCGATGAGCGAAGAGCGGCTCAAGCCGGTTTTGCGCCAGCTCAAGCAGCGCGCCTATGCGCGCGTCGCGGCGCGCGATCTGGCCGGCCTGGCTCCGCTGGCCGAAGTCACCGAATGCATGACGCTGATCGCCGAGCTGGCCGTGGCCGAGTCGATCAGGGTGCTCGGCCAGGGCCTGGCGGCGCGCTATGGCACGCCGCGCGGCGCGGGCGCGGCCGGTGTGGGCAATGCCTCGGGCCGCGCCCAGGAACTGATCGTGGTCGGCATGGGCAAGCTGGGCGGGCGCGAACTCAACGTGTCGTCGGACATCGACCTGATCTTCGTCTATCCCGAGGACGGCGAGACGGACGGCGCCAGGCCGATTTCCAACTTCGAGTACTTCACGCGCCTGGGCCGCGCGCTGATCAACGCCATCGCCGACATCACCGGGGACGGCCAAGTGTTCCGCGTCGACATGCGGCTGCGCCCCAACGGCGATTCCGGCCCGCTGGTCTGCTCCTTCGACATGCTGGAAAACTACTTCATCAGCCAGGGCCGCGAATGGGAGCGCTATGCCTGGATCAAGGCGCGGCCGCTGACCGGCAACGGCGCGGGCAACGGCGCGGGCAACGGCGCGGGCGAGGGCGCTGGCAACGGCACGAAGAGCCGTTGGGACGAGCTGGAGGCGATCCGCCGTCCCTTCGTCTTCCGCAAGTACCTCGACTTCGGCGCCATCAACGCCATGCGCGAGCTGCACGCGCAGATCCGCCAGGAAGTGGCGAAGAAGGACATGGCCGACAACGTCAAGCTCGGCCCCGGCGGCATCCGCGAAATCGAGTTCATCGCCCAGGTGTTCCAGCTGATCCGCGGCGGGCGCGACCCGGCGCTGCAGATCAAGCCGACGCTGCAGGTGCTGGCGCTGCTCGCCGCGCAGGGACTGCTGGCGCCCGAAGCGGCGGCCGAGCTGGCCGCCGCCTACGATTTCCTGCGCCGCGTCGAGCACCGCCTGCAATACCTCGACGATGCGCAGACCCACATGCTGCCCACCGGCGAGGCGGACCGCGCCATTGTCGCCCGCGCCATGGGCTATGGCTCCTACGAGGGCCTGCTCAACGAGCTGGACGACCACCGCGCCGCCGTGGCGCGCCATTTCGAGGCGGTGTTCGCCGACCCCAACCGCGGTGAGCACAAGCTGGCCGGCATGTGGCGCGGCGCCGGCGGCGAGGAGCAGGGCGAGGAATTCGCCAATCTCGGTTACCGCCAGCCGGCCCAGGCCGCGCAGCGCGTCGCCGCCCTGCGCGAAGGGCCGCGCTACCAGCAGCTGGCCGCCGGCATCCGCGAACGTTTCGACGCCCTGGTGCCGCAGCTGATCCAGGCCGCGGCCGAGATGCCGAATCCCGACGCGACGCTGGCGCGCAGCTTCGACCTGCTGGAAACCATTTCGCGCCGCGCCGCCTATCTCGCGCTGTTGCAGCAGTACCCGCAGGCGCTGCGCAAGGTGGCCGAGCTGGTCAGCAGTTCGAGCTGGGCCGCCGAGTATCTGCAGCGCCATCCGATCCTGCTCGACGAGCTGCTCGACCCGCGCCTGCTCGACGTGCTGCCCGACTGGAGCGGCGTGCGCGAACAACTCGCGGCGCGCCTGCAGGAGCTGGAGCCCGACACCGAACGGCAGATGGACCTGCTGCGCGAGACCCACCACGCCCAGGTGTTCCGCCTGCTGGCGCAGGACGTGGCCGGCCTCTACACCGTGGAGCGGCTGGCCGACCATCTCTCGGAACTGGCCGACATCCTGCTCGACGCCGCCTTGCAGCGCGCCTGGCTGAAAATGCCCAAGCGCCACGTCGAGACGCCGAAATTCGCCGTCATCAGCTACGGCAAGCTGGGCGGCAAGGAGCTCGGCTTCGCTTCCGACCTCGATCTGGTGTTCCTCTTCGACGACCCGGCGCCCGAGGCCGGCGAGAACTATGCCCGCCTCGGCACGCGGCTCAACACCTGGCTCTCGGCGCAGACCGCCGCCGGCCAGTTGTTCGAGACCGACCTGCGGCTGCGGCCCAATGGCGATTCCGGGCTGGTGGTCAGCTCGATGGAAGCCTTCCGCAAGTACCAGCTCGAATCGGCCTGGGTCTGGGAACACCAGGCCCTGACGCGGGCCCGTTTTTCGGCCGGCGATCCGGTCGTGGGCGAGGCCTTCGAGAAGATCCGCTGCGAAGTGCTGTGCCAGCGGCGCGACCTCGACAAGCTGCGCGCCGACATCGTCGACATGCGGCAGAAGATGATGGACAGCCACGCCACGCGCGGCGACCTGCGCGATACCGTGTTCGACCTCAAGCACGATCCCGGCGGCCTGGTCGATGTCGAATTCATCGTGCAATACCTGGTGCTGGGTTATTCGCACGCCCATCACGAGCTCACCTGCAACAAGGGCAACATCGCGCTGCTGAAAATGGCCGCCGATGCCGGGCTGATTCCCGCCGCGCTGGCCGAGACCGTGCGCAACGCCTACCGCGATTACCGCCGCATGCAACATGGATTGCGCCTCAACGGCACCAAGGCGCGCGTCGCGCCGGAAGAAGTTGGCGCTCGCGTTACGGCGGTGCGGGAGTTGTGGCGCCGGGTGTTTGGCGAGTAGCGACGGGGGCCGCGCGCGGGCCGGCCGCGTCACCGGCCCTGGGTCGCCGGCCTGCGGCTGCCCTTGCTGCGGGGCCGCGCCAGGCCGCTGGCTAAACTAGCCGCCGCCGATAGAGCCGGCGGCGTCGTCGGACAGCGCCAGCGGACACCCCCTGGCACGGCTCCTCGCCGCGGCGGCTCCCAAGGGCCGGCACCGCGACCGGCCCGCCCTCGTGCTGGACGGAGAATTGACGTTGGCGAATTCTGAACAAAAACAGGTCGACCAGGCCGTCGCTTGGCACCATGCAGTGGACTTGGATTTCGGGAGGCGAAAAATAGTCAATCTGTCGTGACGGCTAAACGGGATAAGGGAAAGCCAAGACGCAGTTTTGGGCCGCCCCTCTCGACGAAATTGTTAGGGCTATACGTGACCGAGCACCTTCATGTTCTCGATCCATTTGGTAAACAGCTTCTGAACCTCAGCCGTCTGCGAGTGAAGCCGTACCTTTAGTCTGTCGTACTCAGCAACTTTTTCTGCATCATAGGCAATCATTTCTCTGTCCATATTTAGATGCGGAGTTAAGCAGTATCGGTAGTCCCCATCTGCCGAGCAGATGTTCTGAAGTACAAAAAAATTCGTGCCGACAAACTCTTCGAGTTGTTTTGCGGAAGCAGCAAAGGCTTGATAAGCCGACACAGTCGAAGGATGCTGGAAGTTACACTCTGGTTTTAGGAAATGCACCGAAACATCCAAAAACACAGAGTGGAAACTTGAGTTATAAGAGTGGTCATCAACAAGGTTGGAGAGGTAGTACCTGACCTTTTCAATCTGAACGGTGGCGGCTAAGAATGTTAATTTGTCAGCTTTGATTTTGGCTTCCCAAGGGTCGATGACGAAGTGCTTATATGCCAGAAGCCCGAGGCCCGCGAGTATCTGGGCTATTGCAAGCTGCCATTGGTAATCGACATTAACTACAACGCTTACTTTTTCTAGTAAGGCGATAAGAACACCCTGCCACCACGGGCCAGTTAGAGTGGTCAAACCACTCAAAACCAATAGAAGCCCTAGCGCAACAAAAACGTGGCGTTTGATAGATAGTGACCAACTGCCGGTCGATGCGTCGCGTGATAGTTCGATAGACATCTTGTGAGTTAACAAGGCTGTAGAAAAAACCTGTTCATGACGGCATTCTGCTTTGAATCAAACGGGATATCAGGTGTCATAGGGTCGTCCTGTTTGGAAAACACGCCATGGCCCGCTACAAACCGATCGACGCCAGCTGGCGCTTTATTGCGGTTGATCTCAATGCTAAGGCTCGCTCTTCCGGCGTCAGCCTTCGCCCTCAATACGATCTGCCCTTCATGCGATGGCTTGCTCGGTGGCGGGTCACCCGAGCTGCCCTATTAATTAACTAATCCTAGTCGAGTAGCAAGCAAATAAAAAAGAAATTAAAACGAATAGTTGAAAATCCGCCTGCGAAAAACTCTATTTACTCATGGATCTAATGAACTTTTCTCTATCTGCCTGATCATCGGCCTTTCTCTTAGTCTCCATAGTAGTTGCATTCGTTTCGTTTATGTATATTTTATCTGCCTCATTTGCTGCGATGCCTTTCAAGCACACAAATGGTTTCACCTCCCAGTTATTATTTTTCGCATCACCAATTACCTGAGAAATGTATGCAACTTCAATGATGGTTGGGGTATTTTGTCTAACGTATTTAATACAATTGGCGTTACTATTAGAATATGAGCATGAGCATTCTTCTTTAGAGTAATAACCTAGCCAACCATCGCTCTTCAGGTTTTCCTGAAACATTTTTATCGATTTAAAATGATTTCTACAGCTATTTCCCTTCGATATCTCCCAGGTCTCATTGCCAATAAATGACAAAACTTCACCTTTGCATAAATCCTTTTCTTTTTTAAATTGAATACCCACAGCTTGAATATCGAATTTCACAATTTCGTATTTATATTGTGAACTACTGCTCAGTAAAACATAGGGAACTCCAATACTAATCCCAAGCAATGAATACGGCTGCTCATGCGCGCATCTGAAATTCTTTTGCGTTTCATTCAAACCTGAATGCTCTATCCAGCCGGTATACTTTATATGGTCACATGATGTAAACCCGTCTTCCTTTGCGGTATCTTTCGTACCGGATGCTCGGAGTTTCCATTTTGGATAATTAGGCGCTTTCAATTGAGTTTCTTGAGACTTTTGAGAGATGGACTTTTCGTTATCAGGAGAGCAGCCAACGAGCCCAATAAGTAGAAAGCCCATAACGGTTCTTGTATTACAAACAGAAAACAGAATTTCTTTGTTTCTTTTAATCTTTTTGCAAATGAGTGCGTTTATAAACATGTCAGAATATCCTTGATATCGTATTAATGGACTACTGTGCTGTGCTGACCTGTCCCCTCTGACGATGCCAGCTATTCAGAAGTCACAAGGTAATAGTGGACTATGATTCTCTTGCCCTCCACACATCCCGATCATCCCCGCCGTCAGCGCTACGGCCAGCAGCGCGTTCTGTAGCCTTGCCTTCATCACTCATCCTCGCTCCGAGCCGTCGCACCAACGCCGATCCTTCAATGCCATCCGCATTACGAACCCTAATGTCATTCCCGGTGAGATAAGGGTCCAGACTCGAATTGATTCACCATAGTCGTGAATGTCGGTACTGGCAAGAGGGCGATAGGCAGGGGATCGTCATCGAAAGCTAATGGGGTCAGCTTCGAATTAATTTCCTGGCCAAAAGGCGTCAGAGTGATTTGGTTTTCTCAAATTCCTCCGACATCTTTGATCTTCCTCCGCGCCGCTTTGCATTTCATTGACCGAATAGCCTGTCTCGCCAGCGCCGACTTTTGCAGTAGCGCCGCATCGTCGCGCAACCCATTCGGGATCATGGTTTCACATGCATGAAAGTCGGAGCTGACAATACGGCGATCCGGATATCTGCCGATGCCGCCCTCGCACGCAATACACAGCTTGTCCCTGGCATGGCGAATCGCTATCCTAGCGACACCATGAATGCCGCAGCCGCCATCGAAGAAGCCCGCAAGCGCCTGATGCAGTCCCTGCATCCGGAGCGGATCATCCTGTTCGGTTCCCACGCGTGGGGAACACCGGGGCCGGACAGCGACTTCGACTTGCTGGTTATCGTCGGCGAATCCGATCTGCCGCCGCACAAGCGCGCCCAGGCTGCCTATCGTTCGCTTTCCGGGCTTGGCGTGCCCTGTGATGTGATCGTCCATACCCGCGAAGAAGTCGAGCGCCTGGATCGTGTTGCCACTTCGCTGACCCACCGCGCCTTGCGCGAAGGCGAGCTTCTGCATTGCTGACGCAGCTTCAGGCCGTCTCCGCTCGCCGCCGCCCGTGGAGTAAGATTGTCGCCACCGTTGCACAGGAGGCCAGCCATGCCTGATTTGCTTACCGAGTTGTCGGAACGTGCTCGCGAACTTACTTCGGAGGATCGAGCGCGTCTTGCCGAGGAACTGCTTGCCTCATTGGAAGGCGACCTTGAGCCCATGGTGGATGAGGCCTGGGACGCCGAGCTGCGCAAGCGCATCGCGGAAATCGATCAGGGCGCCGTCAAGCTTGTACCCGCCGATGAGGTATTTGCGCGAGTCCGCCGTTCCCTTTCTTGAAGCCGGTTTGCTTTCACCCTGAGGCAGAAGTCGAACTGACCGCGGAAGCCAGGTACTACGAAGCATTTCCCCGAAAGCCTGCGTACTGGCGCGAACGAAGCCGAGGCGCCTGAGCCGGTGCAAGATCGGTAGTTCTCACGGTCACCCCGCCAACGCCGACTTTTCCCGGCAAGCGGATAAACTGCGCGCTTTCCCCTGAACCTGCGCAGGCTCCGACCATGCCCGTCAATTACGCCACCCCCGCCCCTGAAGCCCTGTTCCCCGTCGCCGGCGTGCGCCTCGGCACCGCCGAGGCGGGCATCCGCAAGAAGGACCGGCGCGACCTGACCCTGATCGAATTCGCCCCGGGCAGCCGCGCCGCCGGCGTATTCACCCAGAACCGCTGCTGCGCGGCGCCGGTCACGCTGTGCCGCGAACATCTGGCGGCCGGCAGCGACATCCGCGCGCTGGTGATCAACACCGGCATCGCCAACGCGGCGACCGGCGAGCAGGGCATGCGCGCGGCGCGCGAGACTTGCGACGCGGTGGCGGCGTTGCTTGGGTGTTCGCCGCGCGAGGTGCTGCCGTTTTCGACCGGTGTGATCCTCGAACACCTGCCGGTGGATCGCCTGATCGCCGGGCTGCCGGCGGCGCAGGCGGATTTGCGGGTGGACCACTGGCACGCCGCGGCGCACGCCATCATGACCACCGACACCGTGGCCAAGGCCGCTTCGCGCCGCATCGAGCTCGGCGGCAAAACTGTCACCATCACCGGCATCAGCAAGGGCGCCGGCATGATCCGGCCCAACATGGCGACCATGCTCGGCTTCGTCGCCACCGATGCCGGGATTCCCGCCGCCCTGCTGGCGCAGCTGGCGAAGGAGGCGGCCGATGCCAGCTTCAACTGCATCACGGTCGATGGCGACACCTCGACCAACGATTCCTTCGTCGTGATCGCCACCGGCGCGGCGGGCATCGAGCTTGATGCCGTTTCACCGCACTGGCCGGCCCTGCGTGCGGCGCTGATCGGCGTGGCGCAGGAGCTGGCGCAGGCCATCGTGCGCGACGGCGAGGGCGCGACCAAGTTCATCACCGTGAAAGTTGGCGCTGGCGCCACGGCGGCGGAATGCCGCAAGGTGGCCTATGCCATAGGCCATTCGCCGCTGGTGAAGACGGCCTTCTTCGCTTCCGACCCCAACCTCGGTCGCATCCTCGCCGCGATCGGCTACGCCGGGATCGAGGATCTGGATGCCGCCGGGGTGCGCGTCTGGCTGGGCAGCAATGACAAAAATGCGGCCGGGGAGGTGCTGGTGTCCGAGAAGGGCGGGCGCGCCGCCAGCTACCGCGAGGAGGAGGGTGCCCGCATCATGAAAAATGCCGAAATCACGGTGCGTGTCGACCTCGGCCGAGGTCAGGCTGCAGCCACGGTGTGGACCTGCGATTTCTCCTATGATTACGTGAAGATCAACGCCGATTACCGCTCTTAATCCATTCCGAGGACACCATGACCATTGCCGACCAAGCCCGTTTCGACCGCGCCATCGCGCTGTTCGATGCCGCCAACGCCGAGGACCCGAACCAGGACCAGGGCCAGCCCAAGGAACTGCTCTACGCCAAACGCATGACGGAGATGATAGTCCGCTACGCGCCGGACGCCAGCGAGGTCGCCCAGCTTGCCGTGCGCGCCCAGCACATCAAGCGCTGGACGGTGCCGCGCAACAGCTATGCGATGACCAAGGAAGGTTACCTGGCCTGGCGCACCGGGCTCTACAAGTTCCACGCCGAGACAGCCGGCGAGCTGATGCGCCAGGCCGGCTACGACCAGGCGATGATCGACCAGGTGAAAATGGCGGTCGGCAAGCGCCAGCTGAAGGTGAATGCCGACACGCAGATGATGGAAGACGTCACCGACCTGGTGTTCATTGAGCACTACATGGCCGGTTTCGCCGGCCAGCACGCCGAATACAGCGAGGAGAAGTGGCTTGACATCATCCGCAAGACCTGGAAGAAGATGTCGGAGCGCGCCCACCAATTCGCCACTGGCGGCGGCATCAAGCTGCCGGAACAGCTGGTGCCGTTGATACTCAAGGCGATCGGCGCCTGACACAAGACAAGACAGCAAACCCGAGAGAGAGGAGAAATGACATGCAAGTAGGATTCATAGGCCTCGGCCTGATGGGCCGGCCGATGGCGCTGCACCTGGAGAAGGCCGGACATGCGCTGCATCTGTGGGCACGGCGGCCGGAGTCGCTGGCGCCCTTCAAGGCGGTCAACGCGAAGACGCATGCCACGCCCGCCGAAGTCGCGGCGCATGCCGAGGTGGTGATCGTCATGGTCGCCGATGCGCCCGACGTGGAGCAGGTCTGCCTCGGCGCGGATGGTCTCGCCAGCGCCGGCAAGGCGGGCCTGATCGTGGTCGACATGTCGACCATCAACCCGAATGCGGCGCGCACCATCGGCCTGCGTCTGGCGGAAAAGGGTATCGAGTTCGTCGATGCGCCGGTGTCGGGCGGCGAGATGGGCGCGATCAATGCCGCGCTGACCATCATGGCCGGTGGCAAGGCGGCGGCCTTCGAGAAGGTCAGGCCGCTGCTGGAGAAGATGGGCAAGTCGGTGACGCTGATCGGCGATTCCGGCGCCGGCCAGGTGGCCAAGGCCTGCAACCAGATCCTGACCGGGGTCGGCGTGCTGGCGGTGGCCGAGGCCTTCAATTTCGCGGCCAAGAGCGGCGTCGATCCGGCCAAGGTGCGCGAGGCGCTGTTGGGCGGCTTCGCTTATTCGAAGATCCTCGAAAACCACGGCCAGCGCATGCTCGACCGCAATTTCAAGCCCGGCTTCAAGGCCTGGATGCACCAGAAGGATCTGCGCATCATCATGGAAGAGGCGCACCGCATGGGCCTCATGCTGCCCTCGGCGGCGGCCACGGCGCAGCTGTTCAACGCCATCGTCGGCAGCGGCATGGGCGAGAACGATTCGATCACCGCCCTGCAACTGCTGGAGAAGATGAGCACGCCGGAGTAGTTGCGATGAATCTGGGATTCATCGGCTTCGGCGCCATGGGCGCACCGATGGCCGGGCATTTGCTGAATGCCGGACACTCGCTGTGCGTCTGGAGTCGCCGTCCCGCCAGCGTCGACTTTTTGCTGGCGCAGGGGGCGCGCTGGTGCGATTCGCCCGCTGCCGTGGCCGGCGCCAGCGAGATCGTCTGCACCAACGTGACCGGCAGCGCCGACGTGGAAGGACTGGCGGCGCAACTGGCGACGGGCTTCGCGCGCGGCGGCATCCATCTCGATTTCTCGACCATCGCGCCGAGCGCGGCGCGGCGCATCGCGGCGCTGTATGCGCCGCGCGGCGTCGACTTCGTCGATGCGCCGGTGTCGGGCGGCAGCGGCGGCGCCCGGGCCGCCACGCTGGCGATCATGTGGGGTGGCAAGTCGGCGCTGGCGCCCCGCCTGCAGCCGATATTCGCGGCACTCGGCAAGACCGTGGTGCATGTCGGCGACGCCGGCGCCGGCCAGGTGGCCAAGGCCTGCAATCAGATGGTGATGGTGGCGGCGATCGAGGCCTGCGCCGAGGCGGCAAGGCTGGCGACGGCGGCCGGCGTGGATTTTGCCAAGGTGCATGCGGCAATGCTGGGCGGATCGGCCGGTTCGCGGGTGCTCGAGGTTTTCGGCGCGCGCATGGCGACGCGCGATTTCGCGGCAGGCGTCGAGGCGCGGCTGCATCACAAGGATTACGCGCTGCTGATGGACGAGGCGGCACGCATCGGCGCCGCTTTGCCGGTTTCCGCCACGGTGTGGCAGCAACTCAACGCATTGATGGCACAGGGCCGCGGCAAGCAGGACACCAGCTCCCTGCTGCGCGTGCTGGAAACCGGCGCCGGACCGGCGCGATGATCGGCGGCCCGCCGGCGCCGCCGCCGAAGAAGGCCGCTCTCGAACTCAGTGCGATTTTCGAGAACGCCACGGTCGGCATCGTATTCACCCACAATCGCCGGCTGGTGCAGGCCAACCGGCTGTGCGCCGAGATGTTCGGCTATACCCTGGATGAATTCGTCGACCAGTCGGCGCTGATGCTCTATCCCGATCAGGATGCCTATTCGGCCCTCGGCCGCGAGGCCGGGCCGGTGCTTGCCGCGGGGCGTCCGTTTCGCGCCGAGACCCAGCTCAAACGCAAGGACGGCAGCCTGTTCTGGTGCCGGGTTTCGGCCAAGGCGGTGGACCCGGAACGTCCGCGCGACGGCACTTTGTGGATCATCGAGGACATCGCCGAAGACCGCCTGATGCTGGAGGCGCTCGAAGGCAGCACGCGCGAACTGTCCGCCATCCTCGATACCGCCTCGATGGGCATTGCCGTGGTGCGCAACCGCGTGGTGGTGCGCTGCAACCGGCGTTTCGAGGAATTGTTCGAGCTGCCGCAGGCCAGCCTGGTCGGACATTCGGTGCGGCAGCTGTTCAGCAGCGAGGAGGAATTCGAGCGCATCGGCGCGCAGGTCTATGCCGAGTTCGCCGCCGGCGCGGTGCATCACCGCGAGCAGCTGCTGCAGCGGCGCGACGGCAAGCCGCGCTGGCTGCGCGTCAGCGGCAGCGCCTTCGACGCGGCCAATCCGCATCTCGGTTCGGTCTGGCTGGCGGAGGACTATACGGCGACGCGCGAGGCCGAAGCGCGTGCGCGGCAGGCCTTCGACGAACAGCAACTGATTTTCGACAACGCGGCGGTGGGCATCCTGTTTGCGCGGGATCGCCTGGTGCAGCGGTGCAACCGTCGTCTGGCCGAGATTTTCGGCTACCAGCCGGAGGAACTGGCGGGACGCTCGACGCGCGTGTTCTATCTCGGCGAGGAGGACTACCAGCGTCACGGTGCCGAAGTCATACCGGTGGTCACGGCCGGCGCCACCTATGTCGGCGAGAACCGCGTGCGGCACCGCGACGGCCATCCCTTCTGGGTGCGCGCGACGGGGCGCCGGGTCGCCAGCCAGGCCGGCAGCGTCGACCTGATCTGGATTTTCGAGGACGTCACCGAGCGGCATCAGGCGGAGGAAGCGCTGCTGCGCGCCCACGAGGTGCTGGAGCAGCGCGTGGTCGAACGCACCGCCGAACTGGCGAACGCCAACACCCAGCTGCAGGAAGAAGTGTTCGAAAGGATGCAGGCCGAGCAGCGCATCTGGCATGTCGCGCATCATGACAGCCTGACCGGCCTGCCCAACCGCGCCCTGCTGCACGACCGGCTGCAGCAGACGCTGGCGCAGGCGCAGCGCGGGCGCCATCGCGTGGCGGTGATGTTCCTCGATCTCGACCGCTTCAAGACGGTCAACGACACCCTCGGCCATGCCATCGGCGACGAATTGCTGAAGCATGTCGCGCAGCGCCTGACCGGCGTGGTGCGGGCGGTTGATACCGTTTCGCGCCTGGGCGGCGACGAGTTCGTCATTGTGCTGCACGAGATGTCCTCGCCCGACGATGCGGTGCAGGTCGCGGAGAAGATCCTCGGCGCCCTGGCCACGGTGGTGACCATCGACAATCACCAGCTGCGCGCCACGCCCTCGATCGGCATCAGCATCTTCCCCGATGACGGTGACGAGGTGTTCGCCCTCATGAAGAACGCCGACACGGCGATGTATCACGCCAAGGCAGCCGGGCGCAACAACTTCCAGTTCTTCGCCCGGCGCATGAACGAGCAGGCGGCGCACTTCTTCACCCTGGAGAACCGCCTGCGTCAGGCTATCGAGGGCGGGGCCTTGCTGCTGCACTACCAGCCGCTGATCGACTGGCCGCGCCGCGCGGTCTGCGGCATGGAAGCGCTGCTGCGCTGGAACGATCCCGAGCACGGCATGATCGCGCCGGGCGAGTTCATCCCGATTGCCGAGGAAACCGGACTCATCGTGCCGATCGGCGAATTCGTGCTGGGCGAGGCCCTGCGCCAGAACCGCGCCTGGCAGCAGGCGGGCCGGCCGCTGCTGCCGGTCTCGGTCAATCTGTCGCCGCGCCAGTTCCGGCAGAAGGATCTGGTCGACACCCTGCGCCGCATCCTGGCCGACACCGGACAGCCGGCGCGGCTGCTGGAACTGGAGATCACCGAATCGACCCTGATGCACGACATCGAGGAAACCCAGGCCCGGCTGCAGGAGATCTCAGCGATGGGCGTGCAACTGGTCATCGACGATTTCGGCACCGGGTATTCGAGCCTGAGCTATCTCAAGCGTTTCCCGGTGCACAAGCTGAAGGTCGACCAGAGTTTCGTGCGCGACCTGACCATCGACCCCGAGGATGAGGCCATCGTCACGGCCATCATCGGCCTGGCCAGGAGCCTGGGCCTCGACACGCTGGCGGAGGGCGTCGAAACCCTGCGCCAGCTCGATGTCCTGCGCGGACTCGGCTGCGGGAAATTCCAGGGCTTTCTGTTCGCGCCTCCCATGCCGCCGGCCGCGGCCGACGAAATCTTCAGTCCGCCGTTGATCCGGGGCACTGGGGCATAATGCGGGCCTTCAACCATCACAAATCTGGAGCAGCGCAATGAGTCAAATCACCACGGCCAGCGGCCTTGTGTTCGAAGACGTGCTAGTCGGCGAGGGCGCGGAAGCCCGCGCCGGGCAATTGGCCACGGTGCATTACACGGGCTGGCTCACCGACGGTTCGAAATTCGATTCGAGCAAGGACCGCAACGATCCTTTCCAGTTCGCGCTGGGCCGTGGACAGGTCATCGGCGGCTGGGACGAGGGCGTCCAGGGCATGAAGATCGGCGGCACGCGCAAGCTGACCATTCCACCCGCGCTCGGCTACGGCGCGCGCGGCGCAGGAGGCGTGATTCCGCCCAATGCGACGCTGGTGTTCGAGGTGGAACTGCTCGGCCTGGATTGAATCCGGCGCGCGGCGGCGTACTGCCTGCGCCGCCGCGCCGCCCCATCATTGTCCACTGACCGCCATGGCGCTCTATCCCGCTTCCCGCCTGCCCAACGTCGGCACCACGATTTTCACCGTCATGTCGCGGCTTGCCGCGGAGCATGGGGCGATCAACCTGTCGCAGGGCTTTCCCGATTTCTCGCCCGCGCCGCGGCTGCTGGAGCGCGTGACGCACCACATGGCGGCCGGCGCCAACCAATATCCGCCGATGGCCGGCGTGCCGTCCTTGCGCGCGGCGATTGCGGAAAAGGTCGAACGGCTCTACCTGGCCGCCTACGATCCGGAAAGCGAAGTGACGGTGACCGCCGGCGCGACCCAGGCGATCTATACCGCGATCGCCGCCTGCGTCAGGCCCGGCGACGAGGTGATCGTGTTCGCGCCGGTGTATGACTCCTACGTCCCCGGCATCACGCTCAACGGCGGCCACGCCGTGTACGCCCATCTGCGCTTTCCCGAGTTCCGACCCGACTGGGACGAGGTGCGCGCGCTCGTCACGCCGCGCACGCGCATGATCATCATTAATTCGCCGCATAACCCGAGCGGCTCGGTGTGGTCGGCGGACGACCTCGCCATGCTGGAGACCCTGGTGCGCGACACCAAGATCGTGGTAGTCAGCGACGAGGTTTATGAACACGTGGTGTTCGACCAGGACGACGGCAGCGGCGGCAAGCTGCGCCATGAGAGCGTGACGCGCTACCCCGGATTGCGCGAACGCAGTTTCGTGGTTTCGAGTTTCGGCAAGACTTACCACGTGACAGGCTGGAAAGTCGCCTACTGCCTGGCGCCGCGCAGCCTGATGAACGAATTTCGCAAGGCGCACCAGTTCATCGTATTTACCGTGCACCACCCGGCGCAGCTGGCACTGGCGGATTTCATGCGCGAGCACCCGGAGTTCGCCGACGAGTTGGCGGCCTTCTACCAGGCCAAGCGCGATTTCTTCCGCCTGCAACTGGAGGGGTCGCGCTTTGAGCTGCTGCCCTGCGCCGGCACCTACTTTCAGCTCGCTTCCTACGGCGCAATCAGCGACGAGCCGGATACCCGCTTCGTCCAGCGCCTGACCAAGGAGCACGGCGTCGCGGCGATTCCCGTGTCGGTGTTCAATCCCGACGGCGACGACCGGCGTGTGATCCGCTTTTGTTTCGCCAAGAACGAAACCACCCTGGCCGCGGCCGGGGAGCGGCTGCGCCAGCTGTAATCGCCGCTGCGCCAGCGCCAACTTTCCGCGGTCCCGGGATATCGTCCCCGCCGTCGGCGCACACTTGAACAGGGAAATCCCGGTTCAAATGTTTTTTGCGGGATGAATAAAAAAGACCCGATGCATTGCGGCATCGGGTCTGAAACCAGCCCCTTTGCGGGGCCGGAGGAGGAGTCGTTACGAAAGTCGCTCAGGCGGCTTTCTTGGCGGCCTTCGGCGCGCCGGTGCCGACGGCCTTGACGGTCGCGGTGGTGGCCGCGGCGACGTTGGCTTCGGCGATTTCGGCAACTTGCTTGGCAGCCTTGGTCATGCTGTCGTAGGCCGAGTTGGCGGCGGCGATCGCCGACTTCACGGCAGCCACGGCGACATCGGAGCCGGCCGGGGCGTTCTTGACGGCCTTGTCGAGGGCGGACGTGACATTCTTGTTCAGTTCGGAGAACTGGCCTTCGACGACCTTGGACAGTTCTTCCTGGGTCTGGGTGGCGATCTCATACACGCTACGCGAGTAGGCGACGGCCTTCTCGACGGCGGGCTGGGCCAGCGTGGTCTGCATCGCGATCAGTTGCTGCACGTCCTTGACGCCGAGCAGGGCCTTGGCGTTGGCAACGCTGTCTTCCAGCATGGCGCGGGCGGTGTTGAGGTTCAGCGCGGCAAGGCGCTCGGCGCTGGCGAAAGCTGTGTTGGCAATGGTCAGCAGGGTTTCTACGGTGGCCTTGTTGGCCGTGGCGAATTGTTCGGTGGTGGCGTTCATGTTGTTGATCTCCTGGGATTGGTATCAAATCGGCAATGTGGCGGATTGGTATCGCTCACCCCTGACCACCGGGGCGATGTTGCAGTGCATCATGGTTTCCATTATAGGGATGAAAAATGCCCTGTCAAGAGTTTTTTGGTGCGACGCAACAAAATTTTTTGATGCATGGTTAATCAGCCTGAAACAATGGCTTGCAAAAACAAAAAAGGCCCCTGAGGGCCTTTGATGCTGCGATGCGGAAGCCGGATCAGACGTCGCGGAAAGCCGCCTTGCGCTTTTCGACGAAGGCCGTCATGCCTTCCTTCTGGTCGGCCAGGGCGAAGGCCGAGTGGAAGGTACGGCGTTCGAACAGCAGGCCTTCCTGCAGGCTGGATTCGTAGGCGCGATTGACCGATTCCTTGATCATCATGACCACCGGCAGCGAAAAGCCGGCGATGGTCTGCGCCGCCGCGAGGGTTTCGTCGAGCAGTTGGTCGGCAGCGATGATGCGCGCCACCAGGCCGGCACGTTCGGCCTCCTGGGCATCGATGAAGCGGGCCGTGAGGCACATGTCCATGGCCTTGGCCTTGCTAACGGCACGCGGCAGGCGCTGGGTGCCGCCGGCGCCGGGCAGGATGCCGAGCTTGATCTCGGGCTGGCCGAACTTGGCGGTGTCGGCGGCGTAGATCATGTCGCACATCATAGCCAGTTCGCAGCCGCCGCCCAGCGCGAAACCGGCAACGGCGGCGATGATCGGCTTGCGGCAGCGGGCGATGCGATCCCAGTTGCGGCTGATGTAGTTGGCCTTGTAGACGTCCATGAAGTCCCAGCCGGCCATGGCGCCGATGTCGGCGCCGGCGGCGAAGGCCTTTTCCGAGCCGGTGATGACCATGCAGCCGATGTTCGGGTCGGCCTCGAAGCCGTCCAGAGCGGTCCCGATCTCGTCGATCAGGCCGTCGTTGAGGGCGTTCATGGCCTTGGGCCGGTTGAGCGTGATGAGGCCGACCTTGCCGCGGGTTTCGACGATGATGTTTTCGTAATTCACTGTGCTGCCTCCTTGTGCGGGCTGAGGTTTTCGGCGCCCTTCAGCGCCGGGGCTGTGTCGGCGGGGCTTTGCGCCGCCGCGCCGGAGCTCTTGTCTTTCGGCTGGATCACGGCGCGCACGCGCTCGCTGCTGCCTGGTTTGGCGCGCGTGCCGTTGGGGCCGCTGGTGACGAAGTAGTTCTCGGTCAGTGCGTTATAGGAAATGAACTGGCCGCGGACTTCGTCGCGCCCGCTTCTGACCCGGGCACGGTTGAAAAACTCGGTTTTCTCGGCCTTGGCGTCGTGCTCGATGCGCTCGGCTTCGCCATCGATGTATTCGTCCAAGCCCTCACGCTTTTGCCTGAAGCTCGCCAGCCCGTTGGCGCCGCCGGTGGCCACGCCGCGCTGGTAACCGTTGTCGTCCTGGGTGACCACGATGCGTGCGGCGCGGATGACCAGAGTGCCCTTCTTCAATTGCACATTGCCTTCGAAGGTCTGCATCTTTTTTTGATCGTCGACCGAAACCCGGTCGGCCTCGATGTTGACCGGCTTGTCCTGGTCGGCTTTTTCCGCCCTTGCCATGCCCGCGGCAAGCATGACGCCGGCAAGACCGGCAATGACGGCGTGGCGAAGAAGAAATTTCATGGTGTCTCGGTCCGGTTGCGATGGAGGGTGCCCGTCACGCGGCCGTGCAGCACCGTGATGCCGGACTTGTTGTCTAGCTCTAGCCCAGTGCCGTGCATGACGCTGTTGCCCTGGGTGATGACGACGGGATCGCGGGTGCGGGCCTTTTCATCATCGGGAAATACCGTCAGCGTCCTGGTTTCCAGCACGGTGGCGGGCGCGCCGTCCGCCACACCGTGACGGATCACCCTCACCTCATCGACCAGCTTGATTTCCTTGCCGTCGCGGCCGACGTAGGCCACGCGGGCGGAGACTTCCGACGGTGGCTGCTGGCGGTAGCTGATGTGCGGCGCGGTGACGATCGCGGTGTCGTCGTCGGGGTAATGCACCAGCTTGTCGCCGACCAGGGTGTGCTGCAACTGGCCGTCGATATCGAAGCGGCGCACCTCGAAGCGTTCGACCCAGTAGTCGGGATCGTGCCGCTGCGGGCCGCGCGGCTTGTCGTCCTGGATCAGGCGGTTGAGCCAGAAGGTCAGCGCGGCCAGCAGCACCAGCATGGCCAGCGGAAACAGCGAGGCGCCGCGATCTTTCATGGTCTGCCGCCGGGCCGCCCCAAGGCAGACCCACCATCAGCCTGCGAGCGCAGCGAGCCAAAGTCACCCCTTTTAGTTACGGCCGCTGCGCTTAACGCCGAAAAGCCTGGCGTTAGCCTCCACTGAAACTTCGTTTTCCCGGAAAAGGGGCTGGGGGAATAGTCGTTCATGCCAGATACTCGGCCATCGCGGCGTCCCACTTGCCCTGCGCGCGCAGGATCAGGTCGCAGACTTCGCGCACGGCACCGCGCCCGCCGCCCTTGCTGGCGACATAATCGACGCGGGCGCGAACTTCGTCGTGGGCGTCGGCCACCGCGGCGGAAAAGCCGCAGGCACGCAGGATCGGCAGATCGACCACGTCGTCGCCCATGTAGCCGGCCTGGGCCAGCACGATGCCGCGCTGCGCCGCAAGTTCGGTCATCAGCCCGCGCTTGTCCTCGACCCCCATGTGCAGGGCCGCGATGCCGAGATTCTGTGCGCGCAGCTCCAGTGCCCGCGAACTGCGCCCGCTGATGATGGCCACCTCGACGCCGGCGCGCTGCAGCAGCTTCAGGCCGTGGCCGTCGAGGCTGGAGAAAGCCTTGATCTCGTCGCCCTGCGAACTGAAATAGAGCGTGCCGTCGGTCAACACGCCGTCGACGTCGAATCCCATCAGCGCGACTTGCGCCGCCCGGGTGTTCGCGGTCGTCGTGCAGCCGCCCATCAGACCACCTTGGCGCGGAACAGGTCGTGCATGTTCAAGGCACCGCAAAGCCGGCCGGCTTCATCGGTCACCAGCAGCTGGTTGATCTTGTTGGCCTCCATCATCTCGACCGCCTCGACCGCCAGGCGGCGGGCGCCGATGCTGCGCGGATGGCGCGTCATGACCGCGGCTACCGGCGTCCCGCGCAAGTCGCCGAGACGCTCCATGGCGCGCCGCAGATCGCCGTCGGTGAAAATGCCGGTGATGCCCGCCTGCGCATCGAGTACCACCGCCATGCCCATGCCGCCCTTGGTCATCGCCGCCAGCGCGACGGGAACCGCCGCGCTTTCGTCCAGCGTCGGCACGTCGCTGCGCATGACGTCGGCAACATGGGTCAGCAGTTTGCGGCCCAGCGCGCCGCCCGGATGCGAGCGGGCGAAGTCGGTGGCCGAGAAGCCGCGCGCGTCGAGCAGGGCCACCGCGAGCGCGTCGCCCAGCGCCAGCGCGGCGGTGGTGCTGGCGGTCGGCGCCAGGTTGAGCGGGCAGGCTTCCTGGTCGACGCGGGCGTCGAGATGGATGTCGGCTTCCTGGGCCAGCGAGGAGGTTTCGTTGCCCGTGATGGCGATCAGCTTGCCGCCGAGGCGCTTCACCAGCGGCACGATGGTCAGCAGCTCGTCGTTCTCGCCGGAATTGGAAATCGCGATCAGCACGTCGTCGCGCGTGATCATGCCGAGGTCGCCATGCACGGCTTCCCCGGCATGCACGAAATAGGCCGGGGTGCCGGTGCTGGCGAAGGTGGCGGCGAGCTTGCGCGCGATGTGGCCCGACTTGCCGATGCCGCTGACAACCACCCGGCCGCGGCTTTCGAGGATCAGCACCACCGCCTTGCCGAACTCGCCGCCCAGGCGCTGCCCCAGTGCGGCGACTGCCGCCGCTTCGATGTCCAGCACCTGGCGGCCCATGAGCACGGCGCGATCGAGGTCATGGACGCGAAGCGCGGACGATGGCGCGGGCGACTTGGTGGCTTGGTTCATCGGGGGCTGGCGTTTATGATGGAACCAAATTATAGCAACCGCGCCCCGCACTCCTGCGCATCTTGTTCGCTGGTATCCACTTGCACCATGACCGACGTCCTGCCCCTGATTCTGTTGCTGCTTGCCGCCGCCGTGGTTGTCGTGGTGATCTTCCGCATGCTCGGCCTGCCGCCGATCATGGGCTACCTGCTGGTCGGAGCGGCGCTGGGGCCGCATGCCGCGGGATGGGTGCCGGATACCGAGCAGACCCGGCATCTGGCCGAGTTCGGCGTGGTGTTCCTGATGTTCAGCATCGGCCTCGAATTCTCCCTGGCGCGGCTCTACAGCATGAAGCGCATCGTGTTCGGCCTGGGGCTGGCGCAGGTGTTGGTGACCGTGCTGGCGGCGACCCTGCTGGCGCGATGGGCCGGTATTCCGTGGCTGGCGGGCATCGCCCTGGGCGGCGCGCTGGCGATGTCGTCGACCGCCATGCTGTCGAAGCTGCTGGCCGAGCGCGGCGAACTCGATGCGCCGCACGGGCGCGAGGTGATCGGCGTGCTGCTGTTCCAGGACATCGCCGTGGTGCCGCTGCTGGTGCTGATCCCGGCCCTGTCGCAACCGGTCGAGGTGATGGCCGAAGCCCTGCTGCTGGCGGCCCTCAAGGCCACGGTGCTGCTGAGCCTGGTGCTGTTCATCGGGCAGCGCGTCCTCTCCGCCTGGTTCTACATGGTGGCGCGCCGCAAGTCCGCCGAGCTGTTCATGCTCAATGTGCTGCTGATCACCCTCGGCCTGGCCTGGCTGACCGAACTGGCGGGCCTGTCACTGGCGCTGGGGGCCTTCACCGCGGGCATGCTGATCGGTGAAACCGACTACCGCTATCAGGTGGAAGAGGACATCAAGCCCTTCCGCGATGTCTTGCTGGGCCTGTTTTTCATCGCCATCGGCATGCGCCTGAACGTGCCGCAGATCATCGGTCAATGGACGCTGGTGGCGGGCCTGCTGGTGGCGCTGGTGGCGTTCAAGCTGGCGATCGTCGGTGCCGCCTCGCGGCTGCTCGGCGCTTCGCCGGGCACCGCGCTGCGCAGCGGCCTGTGGCTGTGCGCCGGCGGCGAATTCGGCTTTGTGGTGCTGGCGCGCGCCGGCGACGTGAATCTGCTCAGTGCGGCGATGCTGCAGCCGGTGCTGGCGGCCATGGTGCTGTCGCTGCTGCTGGCGCCGCTGATCGTGCATTTTTCCGACCGGCTGGTGTTTCGCTTCGTCGCCTCGGAATGGCTGCTGCGCTCGATGCAGTTGACGCAGCTTGCGGCGCAATCGCTCAGCACCGACAAGCACGCCATCATCTGCGGCTACGGCCGCACCGGCCAGCATCTGGCGCGCTTTCTCGAAGCCGAGGGCGTCTCCTTCATGGCCCTCGACCTCGATCCCGAACGCGTGCGCGAGGCCAACAAAGGTGCCGAGGCGGTCTCCTACGGCGACTCGTCGAGGAAGGAGACCCTGCAGGCGGCCGGCTTGTCGCGGGCCAGCGTGGTGATCATCACTTTCGCCGACATCGATGCCGCCTTGCGGGTGATACACCGGGTCAGGGAATTGCGTCCCGATATCGCCATCGTGTCGCGCGCCAGGGAGCAGGACGATGTCGAAAAGCTCTACGCCGCGGGTGCCGCCGAGGTGGTGCCGGAGGCCCTCGAATCCAGCGTGATGCTGGCCACCCATGCGCTGGCCCTGTCGGGCATCCCGATGCACAAGGTGATCAAGCGCCTGCGCGGGGTGCGTGAACAGCACTACGCCCTGCTGCGCGGCTTCTTCCATGGCGCCGCCGACGCCGGCGCCCACCTGGCCGATGCCGAGCAGCCGCGCCTGCATGCGGTGACGCTGGCCCCCGGCAGCTGGGCCATCGGGCGTCAGGTGGGCGAACTCGA
>JACPUD010000116.1 GCA_016192435.1 Rhodocyclales bacterium
CGCGCGCCGCTGCTGCTGATGCCGACCTGCCCGGCCACCACCTGACCGTTGGTCGGCAGCGCAGTCGGCGCCGGCTCCCCGGCCGCCGTCGCATTGGCGGCGCCCAGCGCGAACACGATACCGATGGCCACCGCGCCGGAAGCGCGCTTGCCGCGCGTGCGGGCGTATTCGGCGACGGCGATCCAGGTATTGCGCAGTTCGCTCCAGACCAGACGGTAGGCGCGATTCAGGGTGGCGTGCTTGAACATGACGATGTCCTCTAGCGGTCGCTGCGCCCGGACGCAACGATGTCCGGGGGGCGGGACGACATATTATTTCCGGCATTGCGTCCGCCGTCGGCGGACATCAACCGGTTCTGAAACCTGGGCTTCCGGGCAGAGTGCACGGCGGCGCGTCCCAAATCAGAAGAATTTGCTGAACTGAAAGTAAAAGCGCGGATAGCGCAACAAGTGGTCCGCGGTGGCCTTGGTGGTGTCGCGGAAGGCCAGCGTGGTACGCAGATACCAGTCGTTGGGGACTTCCCAGTTGAGGCCGATGCCGGGACCGGCAATGCGGCGCAGGCGTTCCGCGTTGGCGGCGAAGTCCGCGGCGGTGGGACGCTTGATCAGGATGGCGCGGCCGAAATCGTAGAAACCGGTAAGCACCAGACTGCCGGGCAGATTTTCCTCGAAAGGCAGGCGATAGCGGAGTTCGAGGCTGGCGAAGTAGCCTTCATCGCCGGCGCCTTCTCCCTGTGGATAGGCACGCACGGCATTGGGCCCGCCGAGACTGAACTTCTCGCTCGGATCGAGGTTCTTGTTGGTGAACTGCTGGCTGTAGGAGCCGTACAGCGCCAGTCGCTCTGCCACCGCCTGCAGGCGCGACAGCGAAATGTTGGTCTTGCCGTACAGGCCCTTGGTCTTGCGGCCTGCCAGATCGGCTGCTTCCAGGCCGGCGTTGCCGAACTTCAGCTCACCCAGGGTATAGGCGATGTTGAAAACATTGATGCCGCCGCCGCCGAGGCGGTCGCGGAAATCGCCGGACAAACTCAACGAGCTGACGTCGGTTTTCTTCAGCGTCTCGGCGCCGGACGCCAACTGTATGTCGTAGAACTTGCGCTTGTCATGCTGACCGATCACCAGAAGATTGGTATTGCGCGAACGAATGATCGGATGGATGGCGATCAGCGAGTTGACCGCCGCCGCGCCATTGACCTTGAGCGCATCGAACAGCGGCGTGCCGAGCCGGTACTTGAGCTCCGAGTAGGCCGCGCCCAGCTTGGTGCCCCAGGGGCCGAGCGGAACCAAGATCGAGGCGCGGGCAAAGCGCAGGTTGCCGTCGATGGCATTGCTCGCGCGCAGGTTGATGAGTTCGCCGTAACCCAGCAGACTGTTGCCGTCCACGCCGCCGCCGACGCGATGCAGGCCGGTGTAGATCGATCCGTTGGCGTCGAAGTCGAGATTGGCGTCGAGCTTCTTGCCGGGACTGACCTTGATGGTCAGGTCGGCAGTCCCCGCCGTTGCGCCGGGAGCGAAGCTGCTGCTGGCGACGATGCCGCGCAGGTCGTGAATCTGGAACAGGGCGCGCTCCACGTCCGCGGTCCGGATCAGCTCCCCTTCCTCCAGCGACGCGATATAGGATTCCAGCAAGGAACGGCTGATCGACACGGCCGGATCGACCTGCAGACGAACCTTGCCCAGTCGCCCCTCGAGAACCCGCAGTTCGACTATTCCTTCGCTGATCTTCTGCTCGGGAATGATGGCGTCGGCGAGGAAGTAGCCGCGCCCCGCAAGTTCCCGCTTGACCGCCGCAGCGGCATCGAGCAGATCCTGAAAGCGCTTGTTCGGACCGATGAAGGGAGCTAGCGCTTGCGCCATTTCGGCCTCGGGCACCACCGTCAGGCCGACGATGCGAAATCCCTTGATTTCCAGCTGCATGCCTTCGACATCGGCAATGGCGCGGGATTTGGAGAAACGGTCGTCGATGCTGGGACCGCTGTCGGGCCGTACTGTGGCCGGGGGCACGGTCTGCAGGATTTCACCGGCACCGGGTGCCGCCTGACCAAAGGCAGCCGCAGAACCCACGCATAGCAGGGCGAACGAAATCCGTCGGAGGGCGCATGACACACCCCGACCGCGGAAGACGGCGGACCGATGCTTCAAATTCATTGCTTTTGTTGCCCCTCCAGCAGCCGAACCAGCCGCGAGGGCGCTCGGATAATTGCAAGACTATTCTGTCATTTGGCAATGTTTCCGATACTCCCGCAGCGCCCCATTCAAGTCAATGCCGCCCCAATGCCATCAACATTTTCTCGATTCACGACGTAGTATTCTTACCACAAGTGTATGCCATCCTGCGCCCGGATGCCGGGGACCGGCTTCCCAGTGGGATCCAGCCGGGTCAGTAACCCCGAGTGGGCAGCCGAAACGGGGGCCGGTAGCCAAGCTCGATGGCCCGTTTTTCGAAGCGCGCGGCATCCGCCACAAGCCCGCCATAATTGTAGTGCTCCGCGAGTTCCCAACTCGCCAGGCCGCTGCCCAGTTCGGCGGCGAAACGCAACCATTGCTCCATGCGCCGGGAACTGGCGGCGACGCCGGAGCTGCCTAACCTGTAGGCGAGCGCGATCAGGTATGCGGCGTCCTTGTCGCCCCGCACGGCCTTGCCCAGATTGCTCCGAAAGCCCGCATCGCCAACGGAATCCTCGAAAAAATCCCCGGAAAGACCGATGGAGCGCTGAATATCCAGCGCCCGGCGCGCTTGCGTCGCCACCTCGCGGATCTGTGCGGCATACCAACTGTCGTCGGGAAAATCGCGTCCGCATTCCTCGCTCAGCCGGATCATCCTGGCCGGCTGCGAGGTGGCCTCGATCTGCTGCCAGCACTGTTCGATCCCGGGGGTTTGCATGCTCGCCGGGGCCGGCGGCGGGTGACGGTCCACCCGGCTCGATCTCGCCTGCAACTTGACTTTGGTCTGGGCCTTGCGCTGGAGTTCGGACTCGTTTTTGGGCTTGGCCCGAAGCCTGGCTTGAACCTTGCTCGCCTCCTTTTTCGTGAGGGCCTTGGGCTTGGGTCGATCCACTGTCGCGCCGGCAACGCCCGCCACCGCTCCGCTGGCCGCGGCGGGCGCGACCGGCGGTATTTCCCCGGTCCAGTTGCGGTTCTGGCCGAGTGCCACGCCGGCACCCAAAACCATCGCCAGGATGACGCAGCACGACAAGCCTGAAGCGAAGCGGCTCACGCCCGCGCAAGCTGCAAGAGTTGGCACTAGCGAGACGGCGTTCGGCATCGTGTCGCGGCGGCTGGCCATGCCGTTCTCAGTAGCCGCGCGTCGCCAACCGCGGCGGCGGCCGGTAACCCAGATCGAGTGCCATTTTCTCGAAGCGGGCGGCGTCGCCGACCTGTCCACTCTGGTTGTAGAGCTCCGACAATTCCCAACTGGCGATGCCGTTGCCCAACTCGGCGGCAAAGCGCAGCCATTGCTCGGTGCGCCGCGGATTGGCCGTCACGCCCGAAGTCCCGTCGCGGTAGGCGATGGCGATACGGTGCGCCGAATCCTTGTCGCCGCGCAGGGCCTTGAGCAGATCGTCGCGATAACCCCTGTCGCCGACCGCTTCCGTGAACAGGTCGCTCGAAAGACGGGCCGAACGCTGGCTTTCCAGAGCCTGCTGGGCGCCGGCGATCGCCACCCGAATCTGCTGGCTGAATTCGCTGCCGGGAAAATCCCGCTCGAAGTCCTTGCACAGACGGATCAGGGTCGCCGGCCGCAGGGTCGCCTGTATCGCCTGCCAGCGCTGTTCCATGAGCGCGACGTCGACCCCGATCAACGCCGGCCCTTTTTGCGTGCGGCGCAGCTCCAGTTCGCGATTGCGAATCACGAAGCGACCGCGCAGATTGCCGGTGCTTTCCGGGAACTGCGGCGGGATCGTCAGCTTGACCTTGTCGAACTCGGCTTTGACCCGCGCCTGACACTCGACGGCAGCAATGCGGAACAGGTCATCGATCGGCGTCACGCCGTTGGCCTCGCGCAGCACATCGACCACGGCACCGGCAAAAAAAGTGTTGCGATCCGGGCTGATCGGCGCCAGGGCCGGACGGCCGGCCCTGGTGGCGAAGAACACCAGCATGCCCTCGGGCGCCGCGATCTGGTTGAAGTCGTCGACCCCCTTGCGGATGAAGGGGTCGGTGCGACAGGCGTCGATCAGCGCGATGCTGATGCCGGGATAATGCTGAGGCAGCGCGACCAAAATGTCCTCGTTGAGCCGCAGCGATGAACTCAGCGCCTTGCCCGACGATGGATCGACGCCGGCCGGCACCAGATAGTTGCGGCCATCCGACTGGAATCCGTGCCCGCAGAAATAAAACACCACGGCGACCCCGCCGGGAAGATTGGCTTCGGAGACAGCGCGCAGTTCGGCGCCGAACTCGGTCAGGACGCGCATCATTCCCAGCGCATCGAGGTCACGATAATCCTTGACCTTGAACTCGTAGTACTGAAGAACATCCTTGAGGTCGGTGACGTTCTTGTGCGCCGGCGCAATATCCTTGCGATTCGGGTAATCCCGATTGCCTATCAACAACGCATATTTGGCACGCGGCGCGTAGATGTCCTGAATCGGCTCGCCGCCGGACTGCGCGAACAGTTCCGGAGCAAACGACAGCGCCCCGAGCGCCAGACCGGCACTGCCGCCGAGCAGCAAACTCCGCCGCACGGGGCTGCAAGGACCGTCAGGCGCCTGCGGCAACTTTGGGTGGCGGCGGCCGGTCACGGCAGGGAACGCGCGACACGGAAACCCAGATTGTCGTGGCGCTCGTCTTTCGACGAGCGATCCCGATAAGCGGCGCGCACGGTGGATGGCGGACTGTTCCAGGCGCCGCCGCGAAACACGCGCTCCGTGCAGGAACCCGAAAGGCGCGGCGCAGCCAATTCGGGCGCGCCTGCGTAACCTTCGTTCCAACAGTCCTCTATCCATTCCCAGGCATTGCCCAGCATGTCGTGCACACCGAAGGCATTCGCCGGAAAGCGGCCGACCGGCGAGGTATAGGCAAAACCATCGGAACAGGGAAACATCGGCGCGCCGGGCGAAACGCTCTTGTACGACGTGTCGGCGACGCTGGCGTAGCGACAGACGGCAGCATTGTCCGCCTCGACCCAGTGGCGACTGCCGGTGCTGCCGGCACGGGCGACGTATTCCCACTCCGCCTCGTTCAGCAAGCGATAGGACTTGACTGCCTTCTTGCTCAACCACTGGATATAGGCCTGGGCGTCATCCCAGCTGACGCAGACGACAGGCTCATTGTCCTTCTGCTCGAAACCGGGATTCTGCCAGGTGGCTTTCGGATTTTTGTGGAAAAACCCGCCGCGGGTGGAATTGCATCCGGGCTTGTGCTCACGTCCGCTTTCCTTGACGAAAGCGGCATACTGCGCACGCGTGACTTCGAACTTGCCGACCGCGACCGAAGCGGCGATGCGCACGCGATGGGCCGGTTCCTCGTCGGGCTCGCGCATTCTTTCCTTCGGCCCGCTCCCCATCGTGTATTCCCCCGCCGGCGCGGCGACGAGTTCGGGACATTCGGCGCAATCCTGAATCAGCGTGCCGGGCGAAGGCACCGCGACTCCGGTTGCCGCGGCAGCGGCGCCAGCGGGGAGCGTCGGCAGCACCGCAGCCGGCGAGGCCATGGTCAACTGCTGCGGCGCCGGCGCTGCCGCAGCCGCCTGGCGCTGGCCAGGTGCCGGCAGCACACCGCCATATTTCTGCACCAGCCAGCGCGCATAGGCCGCGCGCTGCGCGCCGGAGAACTTCTCAAGATAGGCAACAAAATCCGCAGGGTTCCGGCTCTCCTTGATGCGCTCCCAATGAGCTCTTTCCTGCACCGGATCATAGGGAACCTGCGCCGCTTCCGCCGCCGCTTCATGCGTGGCGGCCACCGAAGCCGTGGGCCGCTGCAGCGCGGCGATGTCTTCGGCGACGTTGAAATAGAAGCTGCCGACTACGGAACTGGATGTCCATGGCACCTGTTCGCCATTGGTATCCTGCACGACGCCGGTGCGCACGCGGCCGAAGACCTTGTCGATGTCGGTATCCTTGGTTTCGAGCGCGCGCAACAGATGCTTGGTGTAGAGACCGTTGCGTCCCGTGCCGTCAGCGGCGGTGGAACCCGGAGAAGTCGCGTAGGCGATAAACGTGCCTTTTTCCGCCCGACCGACATTCATCACCCCCAGGCCCTTGTTGATTGTTCGCCGCGCCAACTGCAAGGGATTGTTGCGACAGGCATCGAGAATCACCACATTGATGCGATTGCCCGCCTCGGCCATGCGCGAGAGCACGTACTCGGCACTGATCGACTTGAAGGCGATATCGGATTCGTTGTCGAAGCCGACATCCACGGGAAGCAGAAAGTTCTGGTCCTTCAGCTGAACGCCGTGACCCGCGAAGAAGAACAAGCCGATACCGCCCTTCTTGAGGTGCTTGGAAAAGATATCGACGGCTTCCTTGAGTCCCCGCTCGCCGACATTCTCGCGCACCAGGACAGTGAAACCCTGCTTTTCCAGCGCATTCGCCAGATCGCTGGCGTCATTCGCCGGGTTGTCCAGCGGAGCCGCCTTGTAGTCGGAATTGCCGATGATCAGGGCGACGCGGGCTTCCTGCGGCCTCACCTGCGCAAATGCATTGCCAAGGGTGCCAAGGACCATCAGGCCGAGCGCGACGGCGCAACACCATCGGTTGAAGTGACCCGATGACTTCCAGGGTGAATAAGCTAACGCGCTGATCGGCATCGGAAAATACTGAATAAAAATTTGTCCCGGGACTCAAGGTCCCATTTTTTTGATTATCCCACCCAAACTAGAAATTTCAACTATCCGTGCAAGATCGACCGGGTCCGACTGTTCCAGTTCCACCCTGCCGTCGATTCCTATTCGAACAGCACCTCGAACACTTCGATCGGCTCGGCCTTGCCCTTGACGTGAATGACTTCGCGACGCCCGGTGCGGATGCCCTCGCCCGCCGCCTTAATCGAGGCTGCGCTGGCAACCACCACGCAGCCAAGCTCCTTGGTCACTCCCTCCAGGCGCGAGGCGGCATTGACGGTATCGCCGATCGCCGTGAATTCGCGGCGCTTGACCGAACCGATGTCGCCCATCACCGCCGGTCCGCTATGGACGCCGATGCCGATGCCGAACTCGGGCAGGCCGCGATCGGGAAAGCGTTGCTTCATCCAGGTCTTGAATTTCTCCGCCTCGCGCGCCATGCCCTGCGCCGCCAGCAGGGCGCGCCGCGCGTGATCGTCGTAATGCACCGGCGAGCCGAACACCGCCATCACCGCATCGCCGATGAACTTGTTCACCATGCCGCCGTGTTCCAGGATCGGTTCGCAGGTCAGGCCGAAGTAGGCGTTCAGCATTTCCACGACTTCCTCGGCGTCGAGCTTTTCGGAGATCGTGGTGAAGTTGCGGATGTCGGAAAACAGCACTGTCACATCGAGTTTCTCGCCGCTCAGGTTGGGGCGCTGGCCTTCGGCGATCAACTTGTCGACCACCACGTCGGACACGTACTGGCCAAACATCGACTTGAGATGGGCGCGCTGCCTTTCCTCACCGGTCAGGCGCAGCGCCAGCGTGCCCAGGTAGGCGGTGCCCAGGGCCAGGTGGAAAGGCGCCACCGACAACAGCAGATCCTTCTGGAACAGCGCGTAGGCTGGCAACAGGATCAGCAGCGACAAGCCGAGCCCGACGCCGAGTCCGCCGGCGGGATGCAGGCGCAGATAGAGAGCGACCGCCCCCACCAGCACCAGCACCAGGGCCGGCCAGGCCACCCATAGCGAAAGATTGCGCGGATAGATCCCGGAGAGAATCGTCTCGATCGCGTTCGCATGGATTTCGCCGCCGATCATGGGCTCGGCCGAATGTCCCGGCAGCACGCGCGAGTAGGGCGAAAAGTGCCGGTCCGAGGTGCCGATGTTGTTGGGCGCAATGATCACGGAACGGCCTTTCAGTTTCTTTACGTCCGGATCGTTGAGGGCATCGGCCTGCAGCAGCTTGCTCATCGATATGGTCAGCATGCTGCCCGGAGGGCCGACGTAGCCGATGCGGCGGCGCTCCCTCTGGCGCGGATAATTCTCGCCGGCGAAGTTCCAGCCATCGCCCAGCGTATCGCCGCCGGTAGCCCGCAGCACCAGTTGCATGGCAAAGCCGACACCGGGAAACTGCTTGTCGGGAATCACCACCGGATAGAAGGTGCGCACCAGCTTGTCATTGTCCGGATAGAGGTTGGCGATGCCGGTGTCGAAGGCGCCGTTGGGCATCATCAGCAGATGTTCCTGGGGGGGGCCCATGACCTCCATGTCACCTTGCGAGGTTTCGACCAGCTGCGCAATCAGGATCGCCTTGCCCTGGGCCAACTGGCCGCGAAACGGTGCGTCGTAATTGCGCGAGACCTCGCTGTCGGGCAGATTGAGTTTGCGCAGCCACGCTTCGGCGCTGACTGCGTAGATGAAGTCCAAGCCTATGGATTTGACGCCGGCATCGGTAAGGTTCTGCATCGCCACGGCGAAAATCGGCTGCCAGAACGCCAGCGGATCGTCCTTGTACTGCAGCAGGGTATCGTCATCAACCGCGATCACCGCGGCATGCTGCGCCTCGCGCCGCTGGCCCGAGATCTGGTGCCAATAGTCGTAATAGATGTTTTCGTAGTCCTGCAGCCAGCCCAGTCGCTCGCTGCCCAGCGAGACCAGCAGCGCGAGCACCGTCACGGCAAGGAATTGCCAGGTCTTGCGAAATCTTTCGGCAGACATCCAGTGCGGTAGCGTCATGGGCTTTCCTTGTCGGGGCGCTGGCCAGCATCCGCGCAGGGTAGGAGCAGCCTGCCGACACTCGCAGCGGGGCATCTTACCCATTCTCGGGCAGGAGTCGAGAACCCAATGCATGGTCTCCCGTCACCCGCTTGAAATCGCCTCCCGCCTGCCCATCTATATAATTCCTCGCTCAACCATCCACCGAAAGCCCCTGCCATGAGTTCCCGTCACGCCCGTCTGCTGATCCTCGGTTCCGGCCCGGCCGGCTACACTGCCGCCGTGTATGCGGCCCGCGCCAACCTGAAGCCGGTGCTGATCACCGGCATGGCCCAGGGCGGACAATTGATGACCACCACCGACGTCGACAATTGGCCGGCCGATGCCGACGGCGTGCAGGGCCCCGACCTCATGGCGCGTTTCGAGCAGCATGCCGCACGCTTCCAGACCGAGATCATTTTCGACCACATCCATACGGCCGCGCTCAAGGAGAAGCCGATGCGCCTGATCGGCGACTCGGGCGAATACACCTGCGACGCGCTGATCATCGCCACCGGCGCCTCGGCGCAGTACCTGGGCCTGCCGTCGGAGGAAGCATTCTCCGGCAAGGGCGTGTCGGCCTGCGCCACCTGCGACGGCTTCTTCTACAAGAACCAGAACGTGGCCGTGATCGGCGGCGGCAACACCGCGGTCGAGGAGGCCTTGTATTTGTCCAACATCGCCAGCCACGTCACGGTCGTGCATCGCCGCAACAAGTTCCGCGGCGAAAAAATCCTGCAGGACAAGCTGTTCGAGAAGGAGAAGGCCGGCAAGGTCACCATCAAATGGGACCACGTCCTGGACGAAGTACTCGGCGACAAGTCCGGCGTCACCGGCATGCGCATCAAGCATGTGACGAGCGGCGCCAAGGAAGACATTCCGCTGATGGGCGTGTTCATCGCCATCGGCCACAAGCCGAACACCGATCTGTTCGTGGACCAGTTGGACATGGAAGGCGGCTACATCGTGACCCAGGCCGGCCGCAACGGCAACGCCACGGCCACCAGCATCCCCGGCGTGTTTGCCGCCGGCGACGTGCAGGATCACATCTACAAGCAGGCGGTGACCAGCGCCGCAACCGGCTGCCAGGCGGCGCTCGATGCCGAGCGCTATCTCGACAGCCTGGAGTAAGCCGCCGCAACGCGGCGTTGAGGACTCGGACCCGCTTCGGCGCCGCCGTCAAACGTGAGCAAGCGCGCCACACCGTCGGCCGAAGAGCGCGCCGTGTTCCAGCAGGCGGTGGCCGATGTCGAGCGCCTGGAATGGGATCGCGTGCACCACGAACCGCCGCTGCCGCCGGCGATTCCGCGCCAGCACCTGCACGACGAGGCCGCGGCGCTCGACGAATCCCTGCATGGCCCGGTGCTGATCGACCTCTACCTGGAAGGCGGCGACGAGGCGGCCTGGAGGCGCGACAGCCTGCCCAAAGCCTGGCTGCGCGATTTGCGCCGCGGACGTTGGGTGACCCAGGAAAAACTCGATCTGCATGGCCTCAATCGCGATCAGGCACGCACGGCGGTCCTTACGTTTCTGGCCGAAAGCCGGCAGCACGGTTATCGCTGCGTGCGCATCGTGCATGGCAAGGGCCTGAGTTCGCCCGGCCGCGAGCCGGTGCTGAAGAAGCTGGTGCTGGGCTGGCTGAGCCAGCGTCAGGAAGTCCTGGCCTTCTGCCAGGCGCGCGCTGCCGAAGGCGGCGCCGGTGCGGTGGTGGTACTGCTCGCCGCC
>JACPUD010000117.1 GCA_016192435.1 Rhodocyclales bacterium
CGGCGCGCTGAATTCGCGCCGGGTTCACCCCGGGTGCGCGGATATCCCGGCCCCGCGCGCCGGCCTAATTTTGCTTGCGCACCCAGGCCTCATAGCGCGCCCGGGTTTCCGCATTGGGCGGATAGAGTCCGGGCAGCGCAAAACCCGCCGCGACCTGGGTCATGATCCAGCCTTCCAGGCGTTCCTGCTCCACCGCCTCGGCGATCACCTCGGCCAGCAGCGCCGCCGGGATCAGCACCGCGCCGTCGGCATCGGCCACCACGATGTCATTGGGAAACACCGCGACGCCGCCGCAGCCGATCGGCTCCTGCCAGGCGACGAAGGTCAGGCCCGCGACCGAGGCCGGCGCCGCCGTGCCCTGGCACCAGACCGGCAGTTGCGTGCCCATCACGCCTTCGACATCGCGCACCACGCCGTCGCTAACCAACGCCGCCACGCCGCGCTTCGCCATGCGCGAGCAGAGGATGTCGCCGAAGATGCCGGCGTCGGTGACGCCCATGGCATCGACCACAGCGATGCAGCCGGCCGGCATGGCCTCGATCGCCGCCCGCGTCGAAATCGGCGACGCCCAGGAAGCCGGGGTCGCCAGATCCTCGCGCGCCGGCACGAAGCGCAGCGTGAAGGCGCGCCCGACCAAGCGTCGCGGCGCGGCATGCAGCGGCCGCGCGCGGCGGATCCAGACGTTGCGCAAGCCCTTCTTGAGCAGCACCGTGGTCAGTGTCGCAGTGGTCACGCCGGAGAGGACGCGAATCGTCTCCTCGTCCAGCGGCAGCGGATCGATACCCATGCCAGTCCCTCCTGTCTTGTCTGCGCTCAAGTGCCGAATGCCGTCGTCAGGGCGGCGATCATGTAGCCCTGGTCCAGCGCCCCCGCGCTCTCGCGCGCGCTGTGCATGGCCCACATCGGCGAGCCGACATCGACGCAGGCGATGCCCAGCCGCGCGGCGACGATGGGGCCGATAGTGCTGCCGCAACCCAGGTCGCTGCGATGCGAGTATTGCTGGCAGGGCACCCCGGCCCGCTCGCAGCAGTCCATGAAGCGCGCCGCGGTCTCGGCCTGGGTGGCGTAGCGCTGGCTGGCGTTGGTCTTGATCACCGGGCCGCCATTGACCAGCACCTTGTGTTCCGGCTCGTAGGCTGCCGGGAAATTCGGATGGTAGGCATGCGCCATGTCGGCGCTGATGAAGAAGCTGCGCGCCATGGCGCGGCGGCTGTCCTCGCCGTCGAGGCCCTGCTGCAGGCCGATGCGTGCCAGCACGTCGCCGACGAAGCTGCCGCTCGCGCCCGCAGCGCTCTCGCTGCCGACCTCCTCGTGGTCGAACAGCGCCGCGACGCAGGTCGCCGCCGGCGCCTCGGTGGCCATCAGGGCGCCAATCGCCGCATGGCAGGAAGCCAGGTTGTCCAACTGGCGGCTGGCAATGAACTCCTGGTCCGCGCCCCACAGACAGCCGGGTTGCACGTCGTAGGCCGCCATCTCCCAGCTCAGGATGTCCGCCGCTTCGCATTGCGCGGCGCCCGCCAGCAGCGCGCGTAAGCGGACCTCGCCATCCTCCTTCTCGCCCAACTGGCCCAGGACCAGCGGCAGCTCGGTCTGCTTGTTGAGCTTGAGTCCCTGCTCATTCACTTCGCGGTTCATGTGGATTGCCAGGTTGGGCAGGCGCAGCAGCGGCTGCTCGCAGCGCAGCAGCTTCGTCTGCGGCCCGGCCGCGGTGCGCAGCACGACACGTCCGGCCAGGCTCAGGTCGCGGTCGGTGAAGCTGGCCAGGATCGGGCCGCCATAGACTTCCACGCCCAGGCGCAGCAGGCCATCCGCGGCCAGGGCCGGACGCGGCTTGAGCCGCAGCCCCGGCGAATCGGTATGGGCGCCGACCAGACGATAGCCGGCATCCGCCAGCGGCCGGCTGCCCAGCACGAAGGCTATCAGCGAGGCGCCGCCGCGCGTCACGTAATAGCGCCCGCCGGCCGCGAGCTGCCAGCGTTCGCCTTCCTCCAGCCGCGCGAAGCCGTGTGCCAGCAGACGCTGCTCGGTGCTCGCCACCGCGTGCCAGGGGCTGGGGCTGGCGTCGATGAAGTCGATCAGTTCAAGGGCGGTCTGGCGGGCTGGCGTGGGCTGGGGCATGGTTATCCGGGAATAAAACGCAACAGGCGAAGCATACAAGAGGTGCCGCGCTTGCCGCTCTACAAGCAGCGTCGAAATAACCGCGCCAATGCGCGCCAGCGCACGGAAAGCAGCGCAGCGCAGGACCAGCATGGGAACGACACCATCCCAAGGAGCCCCCCATGAAACGTTCTTCGCTGTTCGCCATCGCTGCTTGCACGCTCGCATTCGCACCTGCGGCGTGGGCCGCCACCGTCACCACCATCACACCGCACGCAAACAGGGTCGTGCTGCAAAACGGACAGGCCACGATACGCTTTACCGTCGCCGGCCAGGGTAACGAGGCCACCGATTGCGGCCTCTGGATCGAGTATGGCGACAACGGTTCGCCGGACACCCGAATCATCGGCAGGGAAGAAGGTCTGCTGCCGCGCGCGTTCGATCACAACTTCAGCGCGCCGGGCCAGTACACAGTCACCGCCAAGGGACAGCGCGTGAAGCAGACCTTTGGTTGCAGCGGTTCCGCCTCGACCGTGGTCACCGTGGTCGAAGAACGTCAAAGCCGCCGCCAGGCAGCCGTCGAGGCCTGTCCGGACGGCTGGATGCTGCGCGAGGGCTCGTTCAAGCGCGAAACCGGCGCCTTCACCTGCACACCCGCCTATCCCGCGCAACGCATGGACTGCGGCCCAGGCCTGCGCTATTTCGAGAGCGACAACATGATCGGCTGCCGCGCAACCGGCAGGGGACGCAACTAAGCTCGTACCAGGAAACCGGCAGGCGTGGGCCTGCCGGCCCCGGGGCCGATGCCGGCGACCGGCGCGTTGACGGGTACTATCCGGCTTCAGCCACCCAAGGAAGCCATCCCCGAATGCGAAAAGAAGTCAAAGAGCAGCCCAGATACGCCGTCGTGGCGTCCGTGCAGTTGCCCAACGTGAGCGACGTCGAGTTCGATGCCTCGCTGGCCGAACTGCGCGACCTGGCCAAGACCCTGGGTTACATCATCACCGCCACCTTCACCCAGAAACGCGGCAGTTTCGACTCGACGGCCTACATGGGCACCGGCAAGCGCGAGGAGATCCGCGAATTCGTCGACAGCGAACCGGCACCCGGCGCCTTCGAAAAGCCCCTGCACGCCGCCGCCGACCCCGAGGCCGGCAAGATCGAAGCGATTTTCGTCGACCATGAAATCTCGCCCTCGCAGGCGCGCAATCTGGAAAAGGAAGTCGGCTGCGAGGTAATGGACCGCACCATGGTCATCCTCGAAATCTTCCACCGCCACGCGACCTCCCGCGCTGCACGCGCCCAGGTGGAGATCGCGCGGCTGGGCTATATGGCGCCGCGCCTGCGCGAGGCGGCCAAGCTGGCCGGACCGCAAGGACGGCAACGCAGCGGCACCGGCGGCCGCGGTGCCGGCGAATCGCACACCGAACTCGACAAACGCAAGATCCGCGACCGCATCGCCGAACTGCAGCAGGAAATCATCGCCATGGATGCCGAGCGCAAAACCCAGCGCGCGCGCCGGCTGGAACGCCAGGGCCTGGCCGGCGTGGCGCTGGTCGGCTATACGAATGCTGGGAAATCAACGCTGATGCGCGCCCTGACCGGCAGCGAGGTGCTGGTCGAAAACAAGCTGTTCGCCACGCTCGACACCACCGTGCGCGCGCTGCAACCCGAGAGCAAGCCGCGCGTGCTGGTCAGCGACACGGTCGGCTTCATCAAGAACCTGCCGCACGGACTGGTCGCCTCGTTCAAGTCGACGCTCGAAGAGGCGCTCGACGCCGCGCTGCTGCTGCACGTGATCGACGCCAGCGATCCCGGCTACGAGCGCCAGTTGGCGGTCACCGACAAGGTACTGGCAGAGATCGGCGCCGGGGACGTGCCGCGCATCCGTGTCTTCAACAAGATAGATCACGTCGGCGACGCCGCGGCGCAGGCCGAACGCGAAGCGGCGCTGCGCGAGCAGTATCCGGACTGCATCGTCATGAGCGCGCGCCGCGCCGACGACATCGCGACGCTGCGCCAGGCGATCGTCGGTTTCTTCCAGCAGGGCCTGGTCGAGGCAGAGTTGTTCCTGCCCTGGTCGGCGCAGCAAAAGCGCAATGAAATCTTCGCCAGTTGCGAAGTGCTGGAGGAACGCGCCGACGAGGCCGGCGCCTTCCTGCGCATACGCGGCGCGCGCGAGGCGGTGCAGGGACTCAGCGAGCAGTTCGGCGCGGCCTGAAACATCGGTGGCCGGCCCCGTCTGAAGCAGCGCAAGGCGCGCCGCCTGCCGCTATCATGGCCGCCATGAAGCAGGTCACCACCGCGGCGCGCCACGACATCGCCGGGATCATCGTGCTGACGCTCGGCGCCGGCATTCTTGCCCTGGGCAGCGGCGTCGCGCCGCATCTGCTGGAAGACAGCCACGCGCCGATGTGGGTGTTGCTGGCGTGCGGCGCCCTCTTCGCCCTGCCCGGTCTCATGCTGTTGAGCCAGGGTCGGGCGCCTGCCTGGGTGCAGACCCTGCTGGGCAACTGCCTGGTCACGCTGTTCGCGGTGGTTCCGGCCTGGGTCGCGTGGGGCGGCGACGCCCGCGCCTTTTCCGGCTCCGGCGGACTTTTCGGCCTGATTCCCGGTCTGGGTTCCGTCAGTTTCGCGCGACTGGCCTTCGCTCTTGGCGCCCTGATCATGGGCCTGGTCGCACTGTTTGCCTGGATCGCCTGGATCAAGCGCCTCGGCTGGCCGGGTCGCGCCTGCCTGCTGGCGGGGGCCTGCCTCACCGCCTGGCTGCTGCTGCTCGTGATGCCCGCCGAGCCGCGCTGGCCGGATTCGGTCGACGATAACGAACGGCTTGCGCGCTACGCGCTGATGGTTGAAGACGAAGGCTGGAGCCGCGTCGGCGGCGGCCATCCGCGCCGCTGGTACTACCCGCCCTGGCGCAACATCGAGCAATGGACCAAGGCGGCCCGCAGCCGGCTGGCCGCCATTCGTGCACTGCCTGAGGGTCAGTCCGCGCTGACCGTGCCGCGCATCGCCACGGCGCCCATGATCGACGGCGCGATCGGCGAGGCCGAATGGCTCGGTGCACTGCGCGTCGAGCTGGCGCCCGCGACGCTCGGCAGTTCGGTGCGGGCCGCCAGCGACGGCCGCAGGCTTTACCTGGCGGCCGACGTGCCGGCCGACACGACGGCGGACGGCTTCGACCAGTTCCGGGTCTGGTTCCACATCGGGCTGTCGCCCTGGCTTGCCAACGAGCGGGCTTTCGTCGATCGCTCCGGCGGCGTCGATGTATTGCGCGCGACGCGCTTTCCCTGGGGCGACAATCCGCCGCGATCGCGCACCGACTGGCACATCTACGAAAAAACGGCCGGCGCGGCCAGCCTCGACGGCCACCGCCGCTTCGAGCTGGCGCTCGATCTGGAGGAAGCCGGCATTGCGCCGGGCGTGGCCTTTCCGCTCTGGCTGGAGATCGAGGGCGATCCGCTGCGCGATGCCAACCGCAAGTTCAAGGCGCGCAGCAATCTCGGTCAAGCCGGCAGCTACGAAGCGCCGCTATGGTTCCGCGTCGGGGCGGACTGAGGGCGGGTCGGCCGGCCGCCCCGCGCTATTCCTTCGGCGGCGCCAGCTCCGGATATTCCTGCAGTATCGTCTCGCCGTCCTGGCGCCAGGCGTGGCAATGATTGACGAAGCCCAGCGTGCTCTTGTCCGGCCACTGGCGCGGGTCGCTGGCAACCGCCATCTGGCGCGCGATGCGGTCGGGCCACGAAGCCTGCATGTAGGTGTTGGCGGCCTGCGCCACCAGTTCGGTGACGTGGGTGCAGCCCTCGACGCCGCCGAGCAACGACTTCACCTGCTGCGAAAAACCGGGGCCGATGCGCAGGCCGATCAGCCTGCGGTAGGCCGCGTCGGTGCCGCCGCACATGGCCCAGGGCGCGATCAGGGTGCTGGCCCGCACATCTTGGATCAGGTAGTCGGCGTCGATGGTCAGCGTCAGCGCCATGCTGTGCATCCGGGCGCCCGGTTGCACCGGCGGCCGCGACCGAAAAGCCACCGACTGGCCCTTTTCGTCGCTCAGGGTGGCTTCGATTTCCAGCCAGCCGTTGTTCAGGCGGAAGGCGCGGCAGGTGATCTGCCGCGTATGCACCAGTTCACGTTCTGTATCAGCGGGCACCTTTGATTTCTCCATGATTTTCGGTGGCGTTCGCCGTAGCGCCAGCGCCAACTTTGCCGAGTGCCGCCTGTAGCGCGCGGAAAGGCAGCAGCACGCAGCGATGCCGGCTGGCATAGGCGCGGGCCGGAACGAACATAGCCAGCTCGGGCCACGCCGCCGGGCCGGGCGCGGCACCTTTCAGCATCGCGTCGAGCCCGTCGGCGACGGCCTCGATCGCGGCGGCATTGTGGCCCACCGCACGCGCCCCGAGCAGGGATGCCGCGGCCCGGCACAGCAAGCAGCCTTTGGTCTGGTGGGCGATGGCAGATATGCGCCCTGAGTCGAGCGCGACCTGAATGCGCACGCGATCGCCGCAAAGCGGGTTGTCGAGCCTGGCTTCGCCATCGGCGCTTTCCAGTTGACCGTGGCCATGGGCGGCCTGGGCCATCTGCTTGATCGCATCCTGGTAAAGGGCGCTGGCGTCGTTCATGTCAGCATCCGTCGCACTTCGACGAGACCATCGAGCAGCGCCTCGATGTCGGCCGCGTCGTTGTAGAGCGCGATGCTGGCCCGCGTGCAGGCATCGACGCCGAGCGCTGCCAGCAACGGCTGGGCGCAGTGGTGGCCGCCGCGCAAGGCCAGGCCGTTGCTGTCGAGCACCTGGCAGATGTCGTGCGGATGCAATCCCTCGATGTCGAAGGCAACGATGGGCGCGCGCGATGCGGCGGCGGCCGGTCCCAGCAGGCGCAATTGCGGGATGCGCTGCAGGCCCTCGATCAGAAGTTCGCCGAGGCGCTGCTCACGGGCGTGAATCTGCGGCCAGTCGAGCGTCATCATCCAGTCCAGCGCGGCGGCGAGGCCGATGGCTTGGGCGATCGGCGGCGTGCCGGCCTCGAAGCGCTGCGGCGGCGCGGCCCAGGTGGTGTTATCGAACGTCACTTCGCCGATCATGCCGCCGCCGCCGAGGAAGGGCGGCATCTGCGCCAGCAGTTCCGCCCGGCCCCAGAGCACGCCGATGCCGCCGGGGCCGAAGCACTTGTGCCCGGAAAAGGCATAGAAATCCACGCCCAGCGCGCGCACGTCCTGCGGCCCGTGCTGCACCGCCTGCGCGCCGTCGAGCAGGACCCTGGCCCCGGCCTGGCGCGCTGCGGCGACGATGGCGGCGACATCGGTCCAGGCGCCGGTGACGTTGGAGCATTGCGTGACGGCGACCAGGCGGCAGCGGCTACGCATGAGTTCCGCCAGGCGCGCCAGATCGAGTACGCCGTCGGCGGCGACCGGAATCAGCGCCAGCTCGATGCCGGTGCGCTCGCGCAGCATCTGCCAGGGCACGAAATTGCTGTGATGTTCGGCGACCGAGATCAGCACGCGGTCGCCGGCCTTGAGCGTGCTGCCGAAGGCATGCGCGACCAGATTGAGTGCGGCCGTGGCGCCCGAGGTGAACACGATCTCGTCGGCCGAACCGGCATTGAGGAAGCGCGCCGCGCTCTGCCGCGCCTGATCGAATGCCTGGTCCGCTGCCTCGGCGAGGGCGTAGGTGCCGCGCATGACATTGGCGCGACGGGTGGTTTCGTGCCGGATCACCGCATCGAGCGCCGCGCGGTGGATCTGCGCCGTGGCCGCGCTGTCCAGGTAATGCAGCCCGGGCGCCGCGGCGAGCAAGGGAAACTGGCCACGCAAGGCGGAAACGGCGGCGTTCATCGCAGCGGCAGTTGTTGCAGCGCGGCCGGCGTGTCGACGTCGGCGAAGATCGCCTCGTCGTCGCAGGCGGCGGCATCGATGCGATCGGAATGACGCTGCAGCAATTCGCGCGCACCGATGTCGCCCTGCACCTGCTGCATCTCGGCGAAGAATTCGCGTGGCCACAGGATCGGATTGCCGCGCCGCCCATCTTTCATCGGCACCACGATGTTGCCGCGCTGAGGATCGAAGGCATCCAGCAGCCGGTCGATGTGTCCGGCATCGATGCAGGGCATGTCGCCGAGCACCACCACCACGGCGTCGATGTCATCCGGCAACGCCTGCAGGCCGGCGCGCAGGGAAGACGCCATGCCCGATTCATGCGCGACGTTGTGGGCGAATTCGAGTTCGAGCCCGACCAGGCTTTGGCGTACTGCAGCGGCATCGTGGCCGGTGACGACCACCACGCCGACGCAGCGCGAGGCCAGAGCGGCGTTGGCCGCACGGCGCACCATCGGCACGCCGCCGACCGGGGCCAGCAGCTTGTTGCCGCCCGCCATGCGCCGGCTGCTGCCCGCGGCCAGCACCAAGGCGGCCACACGACAACCGGGGGCGCTGCGCTGCGCCGCGGGCGCCACGGCGTCGGGATCCTCCTCGGCCTCGGGCGCGCTGCGGATCAAGCCGCCGACGCCCATCGCCATGATTTCGGCAGCGCCCATCGGCAGTCCGGCCAGCATGCGCTGCAGCACCCAGTCGAGGCCGTTGCTGCGCCGCGAGCGCGCGCAGCCGGGCAGGATGATCACCGGCACCGCGCCGAAGCGCGCCAGCAGCAGCATGTTGCCCGGCTCGACCGGCATGCCGAAATGGAGTATCTCGCCGCCGGCGGCGACGATGGCGGATGGGATGGTGTCGGCGCGATCCTTGGGCACCGTGGCGCCGGCGATCATCAGCAGATCGCAGCCGGCGGCCAGGGCTTCGCGCAGGGCCAGCGCCACGGCCTCGCGGCGATGGGCGCAGCGCTGCACGAGGCCGAGGTGGGAGCCCAGGTCCTCGATGCGCCGCCTGCTGCTGGTGACGGCTGTGGCGTAATTCTTCGCCGGGTCGCCGGGCTGTTCGGTGACGATCAGCCCGGCACGCTGCTGCCGGAACGGCAACAATCCCAGCGCCGCGCCCCGTCCGGCCTGTTCGGCGCAGCGGGCGATGAGCTCGCGGCCGACAGCCAGAGGAATGATCTTGACCGTGGCGACCACGGCGCCGGCGCGCACGGCAGTCAGCGGCGGCAGGGTGGCGACGGTGACGGCCTCGTCGACGCGGTTGATCCGGTCGATGATGTCGGCATCGATGGTGACGAGGCCGCGCTGTGTGGCGTGCAGGTTGCAGCGCCCGGTGTAGGCCTTGCGCGCGACGATGCCCGCGCCCGGCAACAGCGCGGCGACCGTTGCCGCGGCGGCATCTTCGGCCAGATCGTCGGCGGCGAGCCGCGCCCCGAAGACGCTGACATGACCGGCGGCGGCCAGAGCCTGGAGGTCGGCGCGGCCAAGGCGTCGCCCCTTCTTCATGGCGCCATCGGGCAGGCGCAGGCTGTGCGCCAGCAGCAGTCCGTCGCATTCCGCCAGCGGGAATTCGCCGAAGATCATGCGCCTGTTTCCACGCGGTCGCCGCGGTAGCGGACCTGGATCACTTCGGCGAGGATGGACACGGCGATCTCGGCCGGTGCGCGGCCGCCGAGGTCGAGGCCGATCGGCGAGTGGATGCGCCCGGTCAGTTCGCCCAGTCCGGCGGCGCGCAGGCGTTCCAGGCGCTTTTCATGGGTGCGCCGGCTGCCCAGGGCGCCGATATAGAACAGGGGGCTGGGCAGGGCCAGTTCCAGCGCGGGATCGTCGAGCTTGGGATCGTGCGACAGCGCGACCAGCGCCGTCGCGGCGTCGAGGCCGAGGCGTCCTAACGCTTCGTCGGGCCACTCGTCGCTGAGCTGCACGCCTGGGAAACGTTCGGCGGAGGCGAAGGCGCCGCGCGGATCGATCACCACCACCTCGAAGCCGGCGGCGGTCGCCATCGGCGCCAGGGCCTGGGCGATATGCACGGCGCCGACGATCAGCAGGCGCGGCGACGGCACGTAGGCGCGCGCGAAGAGCCCTGCGGCGCCGGCGAGAGATGAGCTGCGCCCGGAACTCAGGAATCCGCGCGCCTCGGCGAGCTGCTCCGCCGGCAACGGCAGCTCGCCCTCGCAACTTGCCGCATCGAGCAGGCATTGCGCACCGTCGGCCAGCCGCGTCACCACCATCAGCGGCTGCCGTCGGCTGCGCGCCGCGGCGACCCGGGCCAGCGTCGCGCGCTTCATTCGACCGGCTCGACGAAGACCTGCACGCGACCGCCGCAGGCCAGGCCGACCTGCCAGGCCTGCTCGTCGCTGACGCCGAATTCGAGCAACTGCGGCCGGCCGGAAGCCATGACCTGGGCCGCGGCATCGATCACGGCGCCCTCGATGCAGCCGCCGGACACCGAGCCGATGAAATGCCCGGCTTCATCGACTGCCAGGTGGCTGCCTTCGGGACGCGGCGAGGAACCCCAGGTGCTGACCACCGTGGCCAGCGCTGCCGCCTTGCCCGCGGCTCGCCATTGCTGCAGATTTGCAAACAGGGAATCGTCGTCTGTATTCACTTTGGTTATCCATTTCTGCTGCTTCCGCCCCGCGAAACCTGTGAGCCGCTGATACTCCGTCGACTCCGTGCCGGGATGGTGCTGCCGTTAAAAATCACTTGTGACGGCAAGCAAGACACTACTCCTTTAGGCCGCAAGAATCCTGCCTTGCCGCGGCTCAAAAAAACCCTACGAAACGGATTGACATCACGGCATTCCTTTGCATACAGTGTACCGTATCCTGAATTGGACTTGCCAGTCAAAGGCAAGCGGACGCCACAAGCCTTCGCGCCGTCTCTGATCCAAGCTCACAGCAGCCGTAGCCAGAATCGACCAAAACAATTACGAGGAGATTAGACATGCATCAGACCCGCGTCACACTGGAACAGAACGAGATTCCGACCCATTGGTACAACGTCGTCGCCGACATGCCGAATCCGCCGCTGCCGCCGCTGGCGCCGGACGGCAATCCGGTGTCGCCGGAGCAGATGCTGGCGATCTTCCCCGGCAACCTGCTCGAGCAGGAAATGAGCGCCGAGCGCTGGATCCCAATTCCCGAGGAAGTGCGCGAGGTTTATAGCATATGGCGTCCGACGCCGCTGATGCGGGCGGCCCGCCTGGAAAAAGTGCTGGGCACGCCGTGCAAGATTTTCTTCAAGTATGAAGGCGTCAGCCCCTCGGGATCGCACAAGACCAACACCTCGGTGCCGCAGGCCTATTACAACAAGCAGGCCGGCTTCTCCCGCCTGACCACCGAAACCGGCGCCGGCCAGTGGGGTTCCGCGCTGTCCTTCGCCGGCCAGATGTACGGCATCGACGTGCGCATCTACATGGTGAAGATCAGCTACGAACAGAAGCCCTATCGCCGCTCGATGATGCAGACCTGGGGCGCCAACGTCTTCCCCAGCCCGACCGACATGACGAATGCCGGCCGCGATGCGCTGGCCAAGGATCCGAACAACCAGGGCAGCCTGGGCCTGGCGATTTCCGAGGCCGTCGAGGAAGCCGCTTCGCGCCCGGACACCAATTACGCGCTGGGTTCGGTACTCAACCACGTCCTGCTGCACCAGACCATCATCGGCCAGGAAGCCAAGACGCAGATGGCCAAGATCGGCGAGTATCCCGACATGGTGTTCGCCCCCTGCGGCGGCGGTTCCAACTTCGCCGGCATCGCCTTCCCCTTCCTCGCCGACAAGGCGGCCGGCAAGAAGGTGCGCCTGGTGGGCGTCGAGCCGACCTCCTGCCCGTCGATGACCAAGGGCGTGTATGCCTACGACTACGGCGATGTCTCCGGCTACACGCCGCTGATGAAGATGTACACCCTGGGCCACAACTTCATGCCGCCCGGCATCCATGCCGGCGGCCTGCGCTATCACGGCGAGTCGCCGCTGGTGTCGCAGCTCTATCACGAGAAAATCATCGAGGCGGTCGCCGTGCCGCAGGTGGCGACCTTCGCCGCCGGCGTCATGTTCGCCAAGGCCGAAGGCATCATCCCGGCCCCGGAATCCTGCCATGGCATCCGCGCCGTGATCGACGAGGCGCTGCGCTGCAAGGAAACCGGCGAGGCCAAGACCCTGCTGTTCTGCCTCTCCGGCCACGGCCACTTCGACATGGCGTCCTACGACCGCTACCTGTCGGGCAAGCTGGAAGACTTCGACTATCCGAAGGCCATGGTGGATGAAGCGCTGAAGGGTCTGCCCAATGTCGATTGGCCGCCCAAGGCCGCCTGATCGGCGAATCCGCTGAATGAGAAAGGGAGCCTCGGCTCCCTTTCTTTTTTTGTCGGCGGCGCGTCGGAATCGGCGGCATCCCGGATGCGTGAACCGGTCAGATTCTTACCTGGTCTCGTCCTGCTGCCCGCCCGTGCGGGCCGAGAATTCGACCAGCGCGCGCTGAAACTCCTCGATTGCGGCGGCGGTGATTTCCTCGCCGCACTCGTAGCAGTAGGCGACGCCCTTGAGCCGATCGACCCAGCGGCAGCCGCAATGATCGCAGGCCAGTTCCGGCGCGCCGCGCGGATTGACGAAAATCATCGGCAGGCGCCGAGAAAGGCCAGGCCGAGGGATTCGAGGAAGTCCTCGTAGCCGGCATCCTGCAACTGGGTCTTGTTCTTGAACAGGAAGAACATGATGTTGCCGCGCCGGATCAGGCGCTTGATGGTCTTCAGCATGTCGCCCCCCAAGTCGGCCAGCATCGTGTCCATGGCTTCCTGGTCGGCCACCAGCAGGATGTCCACCTGGGTCGAGGCGATTCCGGCAAAGCGTTCTATGCGCGCCGACATGCCGCCGTTCTCGATTTGCCATGCCATCATCGGCACTTCGTTCACCACCCGCACGCCTTCGCGGTGTTTGCCGGGCAGGATGCCGGACGCCTCGCGCGAAACGAAGCCGAGCCGCGAACCGCCCTCCATCTCGACGAACAGTTCGCGCTGGCGATCGAGCATCGACTGCCACAGGCTCATGTCGCCGAACATGTCGCCGAGCATTGGATCAGTAGCGGTATTCATCAGTGTTTGGGCGTCGCCAGTTCAAGTGTTTCGATGAAGTCCAGGATACCGCCGGCTTCCAGCGCCTCCCGCTGCTGCAGCAGGAAGGGCTTGATCTGCAGCCGGCGCACGAGGCCCGCCATGCTCGATGCGCCTTCGGCGCAGACGGTGTCCAGCGCGGCTTCGCTCATGACCAGCAGCATGCCCCATTCAGCGGGAAACCGTCCGTCGAAGCCGCAACGCGCAGGCGCCCGGCTACCGTCGGGCCACCACAGCCAGGCCGAGCCGCTCTTTGCGGCGTAATCGTCGGCATCGACGAAGGCGACTGCCAGCGCCCTGCCCGTCTCGAATTCCGCGGCGGGCAATACTGCCAGCACTTGCCGCCAGGAAGCCTCACCCAGTTTCATGCATCCGGCAGCACGGCCGTCGCCTCGATTTCGACCCGGGCGCCTTCCTCGACGAATCCCGCAACCTGCACCGCGGTCATCGCCGCGCCGTAGCTGCCGATGATCCGGCGAAAGACCGCGCCGAGTTCCTTCTGCTTGGCCCAGTACTCCTCCTTGCTGCCGAGGTACCAGGTCATGCGCACGATATGCTCGGGCTTGGCGCCGGCCTCGGCGAGGATGGCGACGATGTTCTTCAGTGCCTGTTCGGCCTGGGTGACGATGTCATCGCCGGGAAACCGGCAATTCTCGTCCCAGCCGACCTGGCCGGCGACGAACACCATTTCACCGCGAGCCCGCACCCCATGGGCGTAGCCCTTGGCCAGCGGCCAGCCTTTCGGCAACAAAGTCTTCAATGCATTTCTCCTCAGGAGGTTTGCCGCAGGCGGAAGCGCTGCAGCTTGCCGGTTTCGGTGCGCGGCAGGGATGCCGCGAATTCGATCTGGCGCGGATACTTGTAGGGGGCGATGGACTGCTTGACGTAGTCCTGCAATTCCTTGGCCGTTTCGGCCGTGGCCTGGTGGCCTGGACGCAGCACCACGACGGCCTTGACGATCTGGCCGCGCTCGGCGTCGGCGATGCCGATCACGCCGCATTCGGCCACTTTCGGATGGCGCAGCAGGGCGTCCTCGACCTCCGGCCCGGCGATGTTGTAGCCCGCCGAGATGATCATGTCATCAGTGCGCGAATGGTAATGAAAATACCCGTCGCCATCCAGGGAATAGGCGTCGCCGGTGTAGTTCCAGCCATTCCTGACGTAGCTAGCCTGACGCTCGTCGGCCAGATAGCGACAGCCCGTCGGGCCCTTGACCGCGAGCCTGCCGACCTGGCCCACCGGCGCCGGTTTGTCGTCGTCGTCCATCACGCAGGCGACATAGCCGGGAACCGCCTTGCCGGTGGCGCCGGGGCGCGCTTCCTTTTCGTCGGCGGAGATGAAGATGTGCATCAGTTCCGTGGCGCCGATGCCGTCGATCATCTCGATGCCGGTTGCCTCCTTCCACAGCGCGCGCGTCGCCGCAGGCAATGCTTCGCCGGCCGAGACGCATTTCTTCAGCGTGCTGCCACGCAGCGGGCCGGCGATCGCGGCAATCGCGCGATAGGAGGTCGGTGCCGTGAACAGGATGCTCGCCCGGTATTTCAGCACCGCATCGACCAGGTCCTGCGGCCCGCCCTGTTCCAGCAGCACGGTCGAGGCGCCGATGGAAAGCGGAAACAGCAGCAGGCCGCCAAGGCCGAAGGTAAAGGCCAGCGGCGGCGTGCCCATGAAGACATCGTCGGGTGTCGGTCGCAGCACGTGCGGCGGCCAGCAGACGCAGGAGGCCATGACGTCGCGATGGAAGTGCATGGTGGCCTTGGGCTGGCCGGTGGTGCCCGAGGTGAAGGCCAGGATGCAGGTGTCGTCGCGTGCCGTGTCGACGTTGCGGAATTCGGCAGAATGCTTCGCCATCGCCGCTTCGAGGCCGTCCGCCGAACCGTCGTTGAACCAGCGGATGTGCTTCAGCTCCGGCGACTCGGTGGCAGCCAGCTTGAGTTCCTCGGCCAGGCGCAGGTCGCACAGGGCATGCGTGACCCTTGCCTTGGCGATCACATGCTTGAGTTCCTTGGCGCGCAGCAGCGGCATGGTCGCCGTGGCGACAGCGCCAACTTTCATCACCGCGAACCAGCAGGCGGCCATCATCGGGTTGTTGGGCGCACGCAGCAGCACCCGATTGCCGGGGACGATGCCCAACTCGTTCACCAGCACGTTGGCGATGCGATTGGCCTTTTCCTGCAGCTCGGCGTAGGTCCAGCGCAGGCCGGGGGCCTGGATGCAGACGCGCCCGCCGCGCCCTTCGGCGACGTGCCGGTCGAGCAGCTCCGTCGCGCAGTTCATGCGCTCCGCAAACTGCAGTTCCGGCAGTTCGAAGAGGAACTCCGGCTGCTGCTCGACTGGCGGCAGGTTGTCGCGGGTAAAGGTATCGACATGAGCCGTATAAGACATTGACGGACTCCTAAACCTGAAAACGTAAACCTGTCCGCAGATTTCGCAGATTACGCGGATTTAGCAACGCGCTTGGCATCGGCGCATTCATTCCGTCTTTGTTCATCTGCGCAAATCTGCGAAATCTGCGGACACGCTTCTTAAATCCGTACGCCGAGGCGATAGCCTTCCTGGATCGCAGCATCGAGGCCGCGTGGCACCGTGGCGTCGCCGCCGCCGTGCAGTTCGTCGACCATCCACTGGAACTCGTGGAACAGGTCGTGGTTGGCCTTGCGCGGGCTGGAGACGATCACGCTGTCGCAGGGAATGAACTGCTCGCCCTTGGGCGTCTTCACCGTCGCGCCTTCCTTGGTCACCTTGACCAGGCTGGCCAGGGTCACGGTCTGGATGCCCAGTTCGTCCACCCAGGCGGTATGCCGCCACTTGAAGGTCGGCATGATGTCGCCGCCGATGCGCTTCTCCTTCTCCACCACGGTGACTTCATGGCCGGCCTTTTGCAGGAATTCGGAAATGGTCAGGCCGATCATGCCGCCGCCGATCATGACCACGCGCTGGCCGGTCTTGACCTTGCCGTGGGCAACATCGAGCGCATCGATCAGCAACTCGGCACCTTCGAGATACTGGAACACCGCCATGTCGGTGCGGGCGCCCGCGGCGACGATGCAGACGTCGTATTCGTGGAGCACGCTGCGCATGAACTTGGCGTTGGCTTCGGTGTTGAGGCGCACTTCGACGCCGAGCTTCTTCGCCATCACGCCGTAGTAGTCGATCACGCTTTGCAGGTCGGCCGGCCGTGCCAGGTCGTTGGCGGCATAGGCGGCAAGGGCGCCTCCCATCTTGTCCGCCTTGTCGAACACCGTCACGCTGTGGCCGCGCCGGCGCGCCGTGATCGCGGCCTCCATGCCGGCCGGGCCGGCGCCGATGACCATGATGCGTTTCTTCTCGGTGGCTTCGGTGACGTGGTATTCGGGCTCGACTTCATGGCCCAGCATGGGGTTCATGGTGCAGGTGTAAGGCAGGTCGCGGAACAGGCGCGACAGGCAGTTGAGCGAACCGATGCAGGGACGGACTTCTTCCATGCGATCTTCGGCGGCCTTGTGGATCAGCTCGGGGTCGGCCAGC
>JACPUD010000104.1 GCA_016192435.1 Rhodocyclales bacterium
AATGCTGCCCAGCATCAAGAAGACCTCCGACCTGGTGCAGGAGATCGCCGCGGCGAGCCAGGAACAGAGCCAGGGCGTGGGCCAGATCAACGGCGCCATGGGCCAGCTGAACCAGGCCACGCAGCAGAACGCTTCGGCCTCAGAGCAACTCGCCGCCACCGCCGAGGAAATGGGCGGCCAGGCCGCGCAATTGCAGGCGCTGATGGAGTTCTTCAAGATCGAAACGCAGAGTGCCGGCCGCAATGTCGGCATAAGAGTTGGCGCTGACGACACGCCGCCGCGCGCTCGGCCGACCCTGGCGCTGCATAGCCGGGCGCCCAGCTTGGGCGCCGCGCCTCCTCTGGCCGTGGCCGCCGCGGCCGACGGCGACTTCGAGCGCTTCTGAAGGCTTTGCTTCTGTCCGCCTGCCGGGTCTATTCAGTCGGCAGCTTGCGCGCCTTCCAGTCGGGGAAACCGTTGCGATACCAGAAGATATTCTTGTATCCGTTCTTCGCCAGCACCACGGCAGCCTTGTAGGATTTCCAGCAAGTTCCGGAATTGCAGAACACGACTATCTTGGCGTTCTTGTCGGTCAATTTTGCGAGATCGAATTTGTCCTGAGCGGGATCGAACTTTGCGTCCTTGGCGCTCTTTTCCGGATCGTAGGGCACGGAGATGGCACCTTTGATCGTGGCCTCGGAGTATTCGGCAGCCTTGCGGGTATCGACCAGGACTGCCCCCTGTTTCTGCAAATCGGCGACCTCCTTGGCCTCGACGATCTTGACACCGGCAGGGGCCGTTGTCGGAGTTTCCTGGGCCAGCGCCACACTTCCCGCCGCCATGAGACAGCAGCCAGCGACGGAAAGCAGCAGATGTTTGATTGTCTTCATTAAAACCTCCAGATCAAGTTTATTGACGCTTGGCAAGCCCTCGCCAGACGCAGACCATGGTCGGGTTCGGCCAAGAGGACGCACTATAAAGGCTTTGCTTTCGCGTGCCATCGAGCTACGTAGATGCCGCAGTTTGCCGCGTATTTCACGGATTAACACCGTGCCGCTCGTTTGAGATTATCCCTGCACGTGGAATCCCAAGCGTATCGTCGACTCGCGATTATTCCGCCATTGCCTTCTGCGAGAACATCTGCAAAACGAAGCGCGATGAGCACCGATCGAGCGAACCCGCCCAGCCACTTCCGTAGCGCATCCACTGGCTGCAGCTTCGACTCCCTCGACTCCCGATAGGGCCGTATATGCTGAAAAATATTTCTGTCCGCGCCCGGCTCATGGGCAGCATGATCGTGGCGATGGCCTTTCTGACGCTACTGGCCGGTATCAATTTTTACGCCCAGCAAAGCTCCACCGCCGCGCTCGACGACGTGCTGCACGGCGGTGTCGAGCCCCTGCTGGCCGTCAGCAGGATCGAAAGCCAGCTCAAGGAGGTGCGATTTCGCGCGGCCGCCGTCGTCCTCGATATCACCTCGGTTTTGGGTGCCAGGAATCACCTGAAGGAAACCCGGGAGCAACTGCCCCTGCTCTGGAAGGAATTTCTCGCCGGCTATCAGCCGCAGACGGCGACAGACGAGGAACGCAAGCTGGTCGATGCGATCGGCAAGGAGCTGGCGGGGCTGCCCGTTTTTTTCGATGTGCTCGATGCCGCCTATGCCAAGGATGACCGCGATGCCCTGACAGCGCTGCAACAGGAACGCTGGCCAAAAATCAACAAGCAATTGATCCGGCCGCTGGAACAACTGGTTCCGGCGCGGGTCACCGGCATAAGCACTACCTTCGAGCGCAGTGCCGAGGCGGGCAGCCGCCTCGAAACGACCTCCCGGGTGGGCTACTTCGTGTGCGTGGTGCTCCTGTTGCTGTTGACCTTGCCTCTGGTCCGCTCCCTGTCGCGGGCCCTGATCGACTTGAAGACGACCCTGGCCCGAGTTGCCGAGGGCGATCTCACGGCGCGGGTCGATACCCGTCGCGGCGACGAATTGGGCGATATGGCTCGCTCGCTGGACGCCACATTGGCACGCCTTGAGGAAACCATCCATGGCGTCAAGAAATTCGGCGACACAATTTCCAGCGCCTCCGGCCAGGTCTCGACCACGGCGCATTCGCTATCCCTGTCCTCCAGCGAACAAGCGGCCTCGGTTGAGGAGTGCACGGCCAGCATCGAGCAAATGAGCGCCAGCATCACGCAGAACACCGAGAACGCCGGGGTCACCGACAACATCGCCGCCAAGGCCTCGGCGCAAGCCGTCGCAGGCGGCACGGCGGTGAGGGACACGGTCGCGGCGATGAAGTCGATCGCCGGCAAGATCGGCATCGTCGACGACATCGCCTACCAGACCAATCTGCTGGCCCTGAATGCCGCGATCGAGGCGGCCCGCGCCGGCGAGCACGGCCGCGGCTTCGCCGTGGTCGCCGCCGAAGTCAGGAAGCTGGCCGAGCGCAGCCAGGTCGCGGCGCAGGAGATCGGCCAGCTGGCCGGCTCC
>JACPUD010000105.1 GCA_016192435.1 Rhodocyclales bacterium
ATGCCGATCGTCGCCAGGCTGCCGCCGAGGCCGAGAACCATGCGCGACACGGCCTCGACGCTGAACTCGACGCCGACGTTGCCGGCCATCTTGCGCGGCGCCCCCATCAGTCCGGCGCCGGCCAGCCCGGACATCATCAGCGCAATGCCATAGCCATAGAGGCGCAATTGCAGGTCGATGCGCGATCGCGGCGGCATGGCATAGCCCAGCGCCGGCAAGACGCCGTAGGTGAGCCCCATGAAGGCCAGCGTCACCGCACCGATGGTGCCGTGGTAGTGGGCGGTGACGAGGGTGGTCTGGCCGTCGATCATGGTGCCCAGCACGATCCCCGAGACCAGCAGCAGCATCGACAGGGACAGGCCCGTGGCGGGCACGACCCGCTCGCGCCAATGCAGGATCAGCAGCAGGCCGCCGAGAATCAACGGAACCTCCCAACTGGTCCATTGCATCAGGTGAGTGAAGGCCGAGAAATACTCTGTCATCGCCGATCCCAGGGGCAGCAGCGGCGGCAGCGCCAGTGCCGCGAAGGCCGGCAGCGCGCCCAGCAACAGCAGGAATTTGAGCGTCCGGCCTGACGGCAGCGCCAGCTTGGGCGCACTCAGCCCCAGCCAGGCCAGCAGCATCAGGGTCGTCAGGCAAAACTGCCAGACATGGCCCGCACCCCAGAACAGGGTTTCAAAAAAAGCATGGCCACTCAAGGCGGCGGGCATCGTCACGTAGGCGTGGATCAGCACCGCCAGTGCCGTCAGCACCACGGCCGCGGCCAGAAACAGGCCGAGGCGCAGGATCTCCGGCAGAGAGTTGGCGCTGGCAACACGGCGCAGATCGAAGCTGGCCCCTTCCCTGACCACCGCCAGGGCCGCCATCAGCACGGCGATCCCGTAAATTCCCAGCCCGGCAAGAAACCATGGGCTGTCGAGCACGGGAATGTAATTGCTCATGAGCGGACGAATCGCGCCGAGCACCGGGGAAAGCGCCATCAACAGGGCGCCCAGGGCGCCCAGCGCGAGCGCGGTCCATTGCCACGCACCCGGCGCGCGGCGCGCGCCGAGGCTCCACAGCGTGCCGGCAAAGGCCATGAACCAGACCCATTGCGAAAGGTCGACATGCAGGGTCAGCGCGACGCGATAGAACTCGGTACCCGGAAACAAGGAACCCAGCCCCGGAACCCGCGCCATCACGATCAGGATGGCGAACAGGCTGGATGCCGCCACCGCGGCCGTGGCCAGCAACAGCCAGCCGAGCGCGAGATGCGCCGCGGCGTCGTTTCGCCCCGGCGCCAGCATCTGTTCCAGCCTCATGAAACTCATACCGCGCCCTTGTGCGGCGATTCCGAAATGAAAGGCACGCCGAAGAAGGTCAGGAAGGCGAAGACGAATACGCCGAGAATCATCCACGACCCCACGGCCGGGGAACTCTTCATGGTCAGCCTCCAGTGCAGGGCAAAGGCCAGCATGATCCAGGTGATGAAGGACCAGGTTTCGAGCGGGTCCCAGGCCCAGTAGCGACCCCAGGCATCTTGCGCCCAGATCGCCCCGGAAATCAGCATCAGAGTCTGGAATATGATGCCCAGCGCCATGAAGCGGTAGGCCAGGTCGTCGAGGCGTTCGTCGGCGGGCAACTTCTCGAAGCGCGAAAGCCCGATGCCGGCCCGACGCAGCAGGATGATGCCGGCCATGCCGACCGCCACCAGCACGGTGCCGAGAAAAACCTTGGACAGGCCGACGTGGATATACAGCCAGGGCGTGCGGAAGGTTTGCGGGAAATGTCCCTCGTGTGTGCTGGAAAGCGTCATCCAGCCGAGCATGACGAAAATTATCGGCATCACCACCGCCGCGGTGCCCCGGATCGGCGGGTAGCGCCAATAGGCCAGCGCGAAGATCAGCCCGAAGCTCCAGACGTTGCTCGCCAGGACCTCGAACATGGTGATGAAAGGCCCGTGCCCCAGTCGATCCCAGCGCAAGCCCAACGAAACGCTGAGCAAGGCCGTGCCGAGGAGCAGCGTGCCGAGCACGAAGCGATGCGGCGATTTTTTCAGCACCACGCCAAAAATCGCCACCACGCCGGAGAGCACATAGGCCACCACCGCCACCCAGAGAATCTGCAGTTCGCGCTGTTCCATATTTTGGGAATCACACCGCCAGGAATTCGGCGGAGAGGACGGCCTCGGCAGAAACCGGGAGGCTGTAAGATATTGCGGGTGCCAGGATCATCAAATCAAGGATCATCAAATATGGGAAAACATTCGTCGGCCGCAGCCGTCAGGAAAAGCCTTGCTGGCACCTGCCTACTGACCGCGGTGCTGCTGTTCGGTTCCACGGCCGGCCGCGCGCAGGAAACGACAAGCACAAACCTTACCAGCAATTGTAGCGAATGCCATGGCAGCGATGGCCTCGGCTTCAAGCCCGGCATACCGCATCTCAACGGCCAGTCCGAGTTCCTGCTGACCAACATGATCAACGCCTTCAGGGAAGGCAAGCGCTCGACCAAGGTGAAGGACCACCGCGACATAGCTGCCGCCGCCGTCGCGCCGCTGTCCAGGCACTACGCGCAACAGAAGGCGCAGCGCCCCAAATCAACGACCAGCCCGGAACTCGTTGCCAGCGGCGAAGCGCTCTATCTCAAGCGTTGCGCCGAATGCCATCTGGACAACGGGCGCGACTCGGACAAGGAGGCGCCGCTGACCGCCGCCCAGGACCTGAAATATCTGATCGCGCAGACCCTGGCCTACAGCGCCGGCGAGCGGAAGTTTCCCTACCTGATGGACGAGGCCTACCGTGGTTTGAGCGAAGTCGACCTGACCGCGATTGCGCACTTCTTCGCGGCGGAGGATCAGGAAGCCCCGCCGCGGAAACGCCGCCGGCGCTAAGAGCCGCCCGCGGCTATCCGGCCTGCCAGGGCTTCTGCGCGAACTTGCGCCAGAAGTGCCAGCCCAGCGCCAGCACCGCCAGGGCGCAGGCAGCGAGCAGCCAGGGCATGGTCCAGTCGTAGAACACGTTGTAGCCCATCCAGGTGGTCAAGCCGACATAGACCAGCCGGCCCGCAGGCGTCAGAACCGATTCGCCGGGTTTCAAAGTCGCCACCCGCCACGGAAATTCGACGCTGACATCGTGCCGGTCCGGCAGGCGAAACCCGCTGGCGGCTGCCGGATCGATCAGTTGCTCGGGTATGTTGAGCCTGACGCGAACTTCCTCGGTCCCCAGGCGCCAGGTGGTTGACTGGTCATCCTTGTTGCCGGGATAACCAGGGAAGTTGACCGAACCCAACTGCACCTCCCCCTGCTGCGGTTCCCAGCGGAACAGAGCGGCGAAGCCCTTGTTCGACGAGGTATAGAAGCGGTAGCCGCGGATCACCAGCGGGACCTGGTCGCCGATTTCCGCGCTGCGCGGGATTCCCGCCTCGTCGCGCCATCGCACCTGGTTCACGGTCGCATCGCGCTGCAGTCCCGGCTTGTACTGAATCGTGAAACCGAGGCTCTCGAAATGCAGGGCGTCCCGGGCGCCCGAATGCCAGGGACCGGCCTCGACGCGCTCCAGGGACTGGTGCTCGCCGCCCGTGACGACTTCGGTGGTGGCCCGCAGATAGGTAAACCGCCCGAGGGCGACCAGGACGATGATCGCCAGCAAGGCCAGATGGAACACCAGCAAGGGCAGTTGCCGGCGGAAAGTCCGGTTGCTCAGCACCGCGGCGAGGAGATTGAGCGACAGCAGGGACAAGGGCAGGACCAGCGGCAGGGTCGCGTCCGCCTCGCCCTCGTGGTCGTAGATATAGACGACGGCCGCCAGCAACAGCAGCAGGCTGAACAGTGTCAGGCGCAGCGAGGCCAGCAGCGCAAGCAGACGCGACTTGGGCGGCAGGTTTTCCGCAGCAAGCTCGCCGGCCGCCAGCGGGGCTTCGCGCTCAGTCGACAAAGGCTTGCACTCCCTGGGCGGCCTGCGGCGCGGAGGCTGCGCGCCGCACCATGTAGCGCAGCCGCGCCAGCGCTGCCGCGATGCCTATCGGATGGCAGTAATGCCGCCAGCAGCGACGCCCATGGGCAAGCATGAAGCCGGCGCGCAGGTAATAGCGTCGATAGAAATCGCGCTGCAGCCCGGGCAGTGCATCGGCCGCAATCGCGGCGGCGGTGTTGAGGCTCGGACCGTAGTGATAAGCCGCGCCGGCATCCCGCAGCGGCGCCGGCAAATCCTGCCACCACGGGATATCCGGATAGCTGCGGAAAATCTGCACCTGGACGTAGTCCGGCGCCAGTTCCTGTGCCCAGCGCAGCGTGGCCTCGACCTCGTCCTCGGTCTGGGTCGGCAAACCCACCAGGAACAGGCCGACCGACCCAATGCCTTGCCGCTTCAGGCGCGCGAGCCCCTGCTCCGTCTGCAGTTTCCACGCGGCGCCGTGCCGGGCCTTGCCCATCAGTTCCAGCAGCCGCGGCGTCACGGTCTCGATGCCGAGCTTCAACAGGCGGGCTCCGGCGGCAGCGGCGGCGGCCACGCGCTCCTCGTCCAGTTCGTCCGGGCGCGCATTGGCGATCCAGGGTGCCGCGATATCGCGGCGGACGAGTTCGTCGCAGATCGCCAGGAAATGCCGTCGGTCGACGAAAAACGTATCGTCCTCGAAGGCGATCGCCTCGGCCCCTGCCGCGAGTTGCGCCGCAACCTCGTCAGCCACCTGCACCGGATCGCGCGTGCGCAGCCGGTCGCCCGAACTCTTGCGCACCACGGTCGAGCAATGGCGGCAGCGATGCGGACAGCCGCTGGCGCTGAGGACATAGGCCCAGCGGCGCAGCGGTTTGCCCGGCAGAGGAAAGGGAAAGGCGAAGGCCGTCATTTCCGCATCCGAAAATACCGGGCGCGGCAGGCGTTGCGGGACAGCCGCCGCGAAGTGATGGCCCTGTTCGAACTGCCGCCAATATCCAAGCCGCGAAAATTGATCATCGTCCAGCAGACGCGGCAACAAGGCCAGAAGTTCCTCTTCGGCATCGCCCGCCAGCGCCAGATCGAAGGCTTCGCGCCAGCGCAAGGTCGGCGCGCGCATCACGTGCGAGACCTGCTGGCCGATGGCGACGGTCAGCACACCGGCATGACGCAGACTGAGCGCGCACTCAATGGCTTCCGGCAGGCACCAGGTCTCGGCCTTGATCACCGCGATGCGGGGCCGTGCCGCCAGCGCACCGGCCACCCAGGCCTGCGGCCCCCCCGGCAGCAGCCAGCCATCGACCAGCGTCGCCGCCATCCCGTGTGCGGCCTTGAGCCCGGCTTCGAGAATCTTCAAGTCGAGCGCCGGATGCAAATGGCGCGGATGCCCGCCGCTGCCCTCGACACGATCCACGCGCAGCAGGACGACGCCCTTCATGGCCGGCTCACCGCGGCAAGAATCTCGGCCATGCGCCGCAGGCGTGCCGCATCGATGCCAAGATGCAGCGGGATCGCGACGGCCTGCGCGAACACTTGCGCGGCGCCGGGGCAATCGGTCTGGCCCAGCAGCGGCGCGACGTCGTCGAGCACCTCGCCGTGTATCGCCAGATCGAGGCCCAGCGCCTGCGCGCGGCGGCGCAGCCGCAGCAGGTCGCCGGCATGGCGCGCGACGAAGTTGTAGGCCGCCGGCTCGCCGCAGCGCGCGCGCGCCTGCACCGTGAAGCCCGGCGGCAAAGCCGCCGCCAGGTCGGTCCACAACTGGTTCAACTGCCGATTGCGCTGCGCCAGGCCGGCGAGCCGGCGCAGCCCGCGCCGCGCCTGAAAGCAGCTGAAGGCGACGTCGGCCGGCCGCACCCGGTCATGCAGGCCGCGGTAGAACCGCTCGAAACCGCCGGCCTTCTGCTCGCGGAACATCATGCGCGCCGCCAGCCCATAAGCCGGGCTGCGCACCGCGCATTCCTCCAGGCACTTCATGAGCGTCTTGCGCGCGGCGGGCCAGGGACTGTAAGGGCGCCGGTCGAGATGCGCCGCGGCCGCGGCTTGCAGCTCCCTGTCCGCCGTCACCAGCAGCCCGCCGCCGAAGGTAGCCACCGGCTTGGCCACTTCGAGGCTGAACAGCGCCGCGCTGCCGAAGCTGCCGGCAGGGCGGCCGTCGATGCGGGCGCCGAAGGCATGGGCGCAATCCTCGATCAGCGGCAGTCCATGCTGCGCCGCCACCGCGGCAATGCCGCGAATGTCGCAGGGCGCGCCGAACACGTGCAGCGCGACCACGGCGCGCGTGCGCGGACTGATGGCGCGCGCCACGCTCTGCGGCGTGACCGCGAACGAGTCCACGTCCACGTCGGCGGCCACCGGACGCAGGCCGCGGCCCTGCAGCCTGACGATCAATTCACCCAGCGTATAGGCGGGAACCACCAGCTCGTCCCCGGCGCCGAGGCCGAGGCCGTCGAGGATCAGGTCCAGCGCATCGCGCCCGCTGGCCGTGGCGCGCACCCACAGGCCGCCGAGCAGCGCCGCCGCCTGGTTCTCGAATGCGCGCACCTGCGCCGCCGCTGCGAGCGGGTTGTCGCCGCCGCCGACGAGGAGGTCGGCGAGGTCGGCCCAGCCGATGTCGATGCGCCGCCGCGGAATCATGCCGAATACATTGTCCCGGCTGTCAAGAGTTGCCGCTGGCGACACGCCGATCGCGCTCGCCCGCGGCGTCCAGCATGGCCTCGACTGCGGCCAGCGCGCTGTCAACGCTGATCGCCTGCATGCACAGGTTGTTCGTGCAGTCGCTGCGGCGCTGGTTGGCAACGCGGATGCAGGGCGAGCATGGCAGGCCGGCATACAGCGCGCGCGCCCGGCCAAGGGGCCGATACAGCAACGGCGTCTCGGGGCCGAACAGGACCAGGCTTGGCGTCCGCGTCAGCGAAGCGACATGGGCCGGCCCGGAATCGTTGCTCACCAGCAGGCGAGCGCGCGCAAACAAGGCCGGCAGCTCGCCGACCGGCAGCACGCCGGCCAGGCTGGCGCAGCGCGGCGAGGCCACCGCGGTCGCCATCGCTTCTACCGTCGCGACTTCGCCCGGCGCCCCGATGATGCCGATGCATAGCTGCGGATGCCGCTCCAGCAGCCGGCGCGCCAGCTCGATGTAGCGCTGCAGGGGCCAGCGCCGCTGCGGCAGCAGGTCGCCGGCATTGGGATTGAGCAGCAGCAGGCCGTCGGTGCCTGCCGGAAAACACTCCGCCAGCAGCGCGCGCACCCGCTCGCCGCCCGCCAGATGGCTCGCCGCGGGCAGCCGCGCGCGCCATGCCTGTTCGGCCTGCATGCAATCCGGCAGCGCCTCGCGGGGAAGCAGCGCCGCCGCCAGCGCCAGGCAGTTTTCGCTCATGTGCCGGTCGCTGCGATAGGGCACGGGCAGGCTGTGCAGGCGGCCGCGATAGGTGCCCGCGTGCGTGTAGCCGGCACGCAGGCGAGCGCCGGCGAGCCAGCCGAGCAGCGCCGAAAAACGCGAACAGGGTTCGAAGTCGATCGCCGCATCGAAGCGCAGAGTCCAGGCCCAGCGCAGGAAACGCAGGAAGTCCCAGGTAAAAATCCACGGACTCTGCGTGCGCCAGAGGAACACCCGTTCGCCGGGCGCCAGGCCCGCCACCGCCAGGCAGTCGCCGTTGCGCGCGAAGCTGACGAACCAGGGCTGCACGCCGCGCGCCTGCAGCCAATGCACCGCGGGAGCTGCCAGCACCAGGCTGCCCATTTCGGCGAGCTGGATGCACAGCACCCGGCGCGGCCGCGCCGCGCTGGCGGCTTGCGCCCGCCGGCTGCGCCCGCGCACGCCCAGCGACAGCAGAAAGCATAGCGGAACGCCGAGCCAGCGGTCCAGCCAGCGCATGGTATCGGTGCTCATCGCCCGGTCTTGCACCCCATGGCGCCGCCGCAATCGTCAGGCACGAACGTCCATCGCCGTGGTGCCAGCGTCAACTCTTGAAGCCCGTGCCGCGACCGGCGAAATGCCGTAGCGCGATGCCCTGAGGTAGCATCCGGCGTCATGGAAAATCTCCCGAAAATTTCGCGCCCATGCTCTCGACGCTGGCTGCTGTTGCTGGGTCTGGCAATTTTCATGGGCTACCTGATAAGCGTTGCTGTGATTCACATCGATGGACGGCGATCTGCCGCGGGCGGCGAAACCCCGCTGCTGACGGATTTCACCTCGCTGTACGCAGCCTCGATGCTGGTGCGCCAGCAACCCGCCGTTGATCTTTACCGCCCGCGCGAAATGTACCAGGCCAGCCTGCTCGCGGCACAGGCCGCCTACGACGGCAAGCTTAGCGAAAAACAGGCCAGGGCAATAGGCTTTCACCCCTGGATGTACCCGCCGACCTTCATTCTGCTGGCGATTCCGCTGGCCTACCTGCCCTACCAGATCGCCTGGTTGGCCTGGCTCGCCGTCACCGCGATTCCCTACCTGCTGGCCATGCGGACGATCCTCAAAGACCAGAGCTTCTGGCTGATCGCGCTCGCCGCGCCGCCGGTTTTCTACAACATCATGTACGGCCAGACCGGCTTTCTGACTGCCGGACTGATCGGCCTGGGCCTGGTCTGGCTGCACCCGCGCCCCGTGCTGGCGGGAATCTGCATCGGGCTGGCCAGCGTCAAGCCGCATTTCGGCCTGTTGATTCCGATTGCATTGATCTGCGGCGCGCACTGGAAGGCCTTCTGGACGGCGACAGTTACCGTGATCGTAAGCGCCATCGCCGCAGGCCTGCTGTTCGGTGCCGACTCCTGGTTCGGCTTCATCGGCACGCTGTTGTCGAATATGCGCGGCTTCGAGCAGGACATCTACAAATGGAGGGTCATGCCCTCCGTCATCGCCGCCCTGCATCTGGCCGGGCTCGATTTCGCCTGGGCCGGGCGCGGGCAGATGCTGGCCGCCGTCCTGACGCTTGGGGCGGTTGGATGGGCCTGGTGGAAGCAAGTCGCGCGCACCTCGGTTCCCGGGCTTGAAGCGGCAACTTTATGTTCGGCGACCCTGCTCGCCATTCCCATGGTCTATCTCTATGACCTGATGCTACTGGTGCCGGCAATCGCATGGTTATGGGCCGATATGCGCGATCGCGGTTATCGAAAGGGAGAACTACTGCTACTCGCTGTTTGCAGCGCCGGACTCATTGGCCTGCGCGAATTCGGCGCGACAGGCCCCATGGTCGGCGTTGCGCTGAACGTCGCACTGCTGTGCCTGGCCATCTCAAGACTGGCCGAGGCCAGGCGTCGAGTCAAAGCTTGACCGCTCCGCCGCTCAAGGCGGGTTCGAGCACATGTTGGTCATCCAGTCTTTGCCGCTCCCCGTGGTATTCGTGGTGCTGCCCTGATTGTTGGGCTTGAGCAGGCCGTTGGCCGTGGTCTTGGCCGTGCTCGATGTCCCGCAACTGGTGTCGCTCCATTGCCCCGGCCGCGCAAACGTCCGGATCTTGAGCTTGGCTTCCAGGTAGTAGGGGCCCTGCGTGTAATTGTTGCTATTGCCGCCGATCGCGATTTCAAAGCTACTGCCCGCGGCAAAGCCCGCTTCCTGGCCGACATCGTTCAGATTCACTAGCAAGGACTTGTTTTTCCAGCCGTGCGGAACTGCAATATGACACCAGGTGCATTGCAACGGCGAAGCACCTTTATCAATATGGTATGAGTGTAGATTGCCTCTGCCCCCCCCCTCGAAGGCGCTGCTGCTGGTGGGGTTGTGACACTTGAGACAGAACGCCGTATTTGCCGCGGTGGAGCTAGTTGAACTGTTAGAGTGCCACGGGCCCTTGAGAATGAATGGATTGGCCGATCCATGCGGCCCCCAGGGACTTCCGGTGCCGGTGGAGGTGCCGCTGCCCGCCAAGGTGCCGTCAGGGACTACCGAGCTTGTCGAAGTCACATTCGATCCATGACAGTCGGAGCAATACATGGTCTGGCTGCCCACGGCATTGCTCCAAGGCAAGCGGAAGGCGCTGGTGGCCGTCACCGCGCGCAAGGTTGCGGTACGCCCGGTCGGCTTCATCACCGGATGCCAGGAGCGGTGGTTGTTGCTGTCATAGCCGATGGCTCCGGCCTCATCGCCCAGATTGACGGCAACGGTTGAGGTCGACTCGCTGTCGTGCCCGGTCGGCGCGTGAAACTCGCGCGCCTGATCGGTGTACTGAGACAGGCTGTTGGTTCCGATCGACGTGCCGGATGTCGGCGGGTTGGCGCCGTAGGCGTAGGAGGAATGGCATTTGAGGCAGACCTGGTACTCGCGGGTAAGGTAGCCCTTGGTGTCCGGATAGGTAGTGACGTCGGTCGTCGAGAGACTGTCGCTGCCGGGATCGCCGCGGCGCACGGTGTAGTAGCTCTGGGGAATCGCCGTATTGAACTTGCTGGCGTCGGTGTAGCTGTAGAGCGGCTCGACGCCCCAGGCTCCGCGCAAGACGCCTGACGCCACGTTGTTGTGCGTGTAGCCGCTGATGTCCTTGTGGAAATGCGTGCCTTCCTTGTCGTCCTGCTGCGCAGCAGGATTGATGCCTGCGGTAAATGCGCCCGTGGTGCTGACCTTGCCGTCGAGGCGATGCAGCCGCACCACGCGATGCGGGTTGTGGCAGTCGGTGCATTCCGCATGCCGGTTGGCCAGGAGGGTCTGGCGCTCGACCATGTCCGCGCCACACTTGGCTATCCCGCCGGGGCAGTCGGTGGTGTTGTTGCCGCCGATGTCATGTATCTCGGACGCGTTGGTGAGCGGCATCTTGTAGGTCGACTGAAAATCGGTGTAGATGTTCGGCACCGAATCGACATTGCCGAGAATCGAGGTCGCCAGGGGCCGATGGCACTGATAACAGGTCTCTTCGAGCTTGGAGACTCCGCTGGTTGCTCCCTGGCGGGTCAGGCGGCGCGCGCCGCTGACGGTATGGGTGTCGTGGCAGTTCAGGCAGGCGACCTTCCAGACCGGCATGCCCTGGGGGAACTGCCGGGTGTCGGCCGCCCCGGACACATAGGTTTGCGTCGCAATGTTCGAGTTGGCATGCGAGGAATAGGCCCAACTGAAGGAGTTGGCCGCCGTGCCGTCGTTGCCTTTTTGATGGCAGGACAGGCATATGATGTCATTTGCATCGCTGTAGCTTGCGCTGGGCTGTGCCATCTGGAAGCGGTTGCGGCGCAGGAACTTGATGTTGCGCTCCTTGGTCGTGACAGCGGCGTCGGCCGCATCGGTGGTGAGCGTGGTCTCGCGGATGTGCGGATCGTGACAGGTGGTGCATTGCATCTGGCCGGTACCGCCGCCGGTGCCCGAGGTGGTCTCCAGCGGCAGCACCGGGCGCGTTGACGTGCTGCCGAACAGACCGGTACCCGCGGTGCTGCTGCCGAGGCCGCTGCCCTGGCCGCCCGCGCGCGTGCCCACCAGGGGATGGGTGCCATTGATCAGCGGCATCGATGCCAGGGGACGCAGTTCGCCGTCCTGGTTGGTCAGGGCCGTGCTGTAGGTGATCGAGATCGGATGGTCATTGGCCAGGTTCTGCCCAAGGTTGCGCGTATAGCCCTCGCTGCCCGCCGGCATGACGGTTGACGCGCTGCCGCCGACTTCGATCGCGCTGCCGAATCCCGAGCCTGGAGCGTTGATGACATTTCCCAGCGCGATGGTGCCGTCATGACAGGAAAGGCATAACTTGGAACTCCCCAGCGGCTGCCCGCTCCAGCCGGCCTGAATCGACGCCATCCGGGCATCCAGCGATTCGCTGCTGTAAGGCGTGTAGGTCGCCGCATACGTCGCCGCCGTGTCGGCGGCACCGCCAATCTTGCGATTCCATAGCGGCGCAATCGCGGAGGCATTGGCGCCATGCGGCGTATGGCAAAAGACACAGACCTGGGTTTCGCTCGATGATTTTGTGTTGCTCGCGGCGCCGCTGGAGGACAGGTTGTGCTTGGTGTTGCGCACATCGGACTGACGCGCCGCATGGAC
>JACPUD010000119.1 GCA_016192435.1 Rhodocyclales bacterium
ACTGGTCGGGCTGGTCGTACCCGTGGTGGTGGGCTTGGTCGGGCTCGTTACGCTCGTCACGCTCGTGGCGTCGGTGGGGCTGGTCGGGCTTGTGGTGGGCGGCCGCGTGGTCTGCGTCGAACTCGTAGGCTCCGTCGGACTGGTCGGGCTGGTCGTACCCGTGGTGGTGGGCTTGGTCGGGCTCGTCACGCTCGTCACGCTCGTCACGCTCGTGGCGTCGGTGGGGCTGGTCGGGCTTGTGGTGGGCGGCCGCGTGGTCTGCGTCGAACTCGTGGACTCCGTCGAACTGGTCGGGCTGGTCGTACCCGTGGTGGTGGGCTTGGTCGGGCTCGTCACGCTCGTCACGCTCGTGGCGTCGGTGGGGCTGGTCGGGCTTGTGGTGGGCGGCCGCGTGGTCTGCGTCGAATTCGTGGACTCCGTCGGACTGGTCGGGCTGGTCGCACCCGTGGTGGTGGGCTTGGTCGGACTCGTTACGCTCGTCACGCTCGTGGCGTCGGTGGGGCTGGTCGGGCTTGTGGTGGGCGGCCGCGTGGTCTGCGTCGAACTCGTGGACTCCGTCGGACTGGTCGGGCTGGTCGTACCCGTGGTGGGGGGCTTGGTCGGGCTAGTGGCGCTCGTGGGATCAGTACCCGTGGTGGTGGAGCTCGTGGCACTGGTGTTGCTGGTGGTGCCAATACCTGTCGTGCCGGTTGCCGTGCTGCCCGTACCCACCGTCCCTGTACCCGTGGTGCCCACACCGGGAGAACCGGGCGACGTGTCGTAGCTGTAGGCAATCGTTCCGTCGTCGTTGCGTCTCAACATACCGACGATGGTTCGTCTTCCATCGACGGTGATTGACTGAACGCGTTGGCCGACGATGGTCAGGTCGTACTTTCCGGGGGTCAGCCCGGTGAATCTGTAGATTCCATCCTTGTTCGTAACGGTTGCGAGTTCGAGGCCGCCGGCATGGCTCCTGACGACGACCCTGATGTTGGGGAGAGGTTCGCTGGCCGCCAGAGCGGCCGGACCCCAGCACGACATACCGAGGCCTGCGATAAGCGTGAGCATCAGGCGCGACAGGGGTTCTCTTTTTCCTTCGCGATTTGCCGAATCGGGATCCTGATGGTCCATTTCGCTACTCCTCGCATGTTCGGTGAGGCGTCATCAAATTTCGCGGCACCCTTGGCGGAGTGTCGCTTGCTCAACCGATCTGGCGGTGAACAGCGTTCGCGGCAAGTACCAATTTCCGCTAAAGCGGGCTTCCGGCCCCTCCGCCCCCGCCGGCTCCGAGCGCGGGATTGAGTGCAGGATTGGTTGCAAACGGGCCTGAACCCGGAGTTTGCTGATTGAATCCGCCGCCGAAGGTCTGGCTGCCGGAGCCGCTGGTCGGTGTACCAAAACCACCGCCTATGCTGCTGGCACTACCCATTCCGCCGCCTGGACCCATGCCGGTTCCGCTACCAAAACCGACAGGGGATACCGGCTGATCGGCCGCCGGCGGGGTAGTTCCTGCCTGACTGGTTTCGGGCTGATCCGCGGCAACCGCCGCACCGAGCGCGAGCAAGACATATGCCATTAGCAAAGTTACGGGACTGAACTTCATTTGGACCTCCTGTGGCTGGAGTTGAATCTCGGTTGCAAGGGGCTTTGCCCACGGCCGCATCGAGACGAACATGGCATGGAAACCATGCAATAAGTCAATAACTGAAGCTCACGCCAAGCGACAGTATCTGGTTGGTGTAAGCCGTTCCGGCAAAGTTCGAATCATTCTTCATGTAGGCATATCCGCCGTTCAGGTACCAGTTCTTCGACATCCGCTCGGTGACTTCTGCGAACAGGGTTTGCGTCGTGGTATTGAACGCCACCAGGCTTTTGAAATCACGCGCAGAATGGCTGTAGCCCAGATTGACGCAAGTATCCGTGCGCGGCAGGTAGCCCAGGTTTATGCCGTAGGTCGCGCCGGTATAGCTGAAGGAAGCGAGATTGGCTTTGTTGTCCTCATAGTCGGCAACCCCCTTGATCCATAGGGTCTGGTTCAGTTGCTTCTTGATTTCAAGGCTTGCGCCGACGCCATTGGAATCGCGTTCGTTTTGCCGGGTGTCGCGCCGGAAGGCGCGCCCCATGAGCTGGCCAGACCAGGTCGGCGACAACTGCCGGTAACCCCCCGCGCTCGCCACCAGCATGGAGCTGTCCAGCGTGTCGAACTTGTTGTAATTGGTCGTCATCGCGCCAGCCTGAGCAATGAAATAGTTGGTTTGCGCATCGTCCAACGGCTTGAAATACACGGTAGACGCGCTCAGCGAAAGAAAGTTGTCGCTGAGCTGATTCGCCTTGGTCGGCGAATCGGGCGAGCCATTGACATTGCTGTCATTCGACAGCCTGGCGCCTGCATTCAAGGTGAGCTCGGCGTAAGCCGGACTGACCGGTGCGGCAAGCACTCCGACCACGAGTGCAGTTGACAAGGCTTGGTGGGGACTGAATCGCATCGGTATGTCCTTATCGTTGGATCGCGAATTGCATAGTGCCGGCAAATTCAGGCGCACAATGGCACATCCCATACGGAGATGCAACCGCCAACTGGGAGTTTGACGCCCCGTCTCGCCAACCTTGGCGGGACGAGCGTCAGGCAGGAGTTGACGCTGGCGCCACGCCGCACCGCACCGGGGCGCGGATTGCGGTCCGCGCGAGTGCTGCTAGACTTCCCGCCACCACCCATTGTGCAAGACTAGATGCCGCTGTCGATCAGGCTGTTTGCCGCCGGCATCGATGGATAGGTCACCGGGAAATCCGGGTAATCGGTCAAACACTGGAGCACATGATGAACGAAGGCCTTTCCGCGCGTTGCGTCCATGCGCGCATGCCGCACCTCCCGGTCGGCATCGAAGACGCCCCGAACCTGATCGCCGACCTAAATCAGGCGCTGGCATCGACATGAGCAACGAATACATCTTCTTCGACGCCGACCTGCGCGACCGCTTCGTCGCCTTTGTCGCCGCGCGCGGCATCGCCAGCGAACTGCGGGCCGACGCGATGGACGGCTTGATCGTGGCCCTGGCCGACGATCTGGCCGACGAGATCGAGGATGCCATCGAGGACCACTACACGACGCTGATGGAAGTGCAGCGCGATCTGGCCGAAGCCGCCGACGGCGACCAGGCGCTCGCGCTGATGGCCGTCGCGATCACCCTGCCCGACGGCCAGCCCGGCACGGTGCGAATTCCGGCGCGCCACGCGCGCCGCCTGTTCGCGCACTTTTCCGTCGAGGAGGTGCATGAACTGGTCGCCGCGATCGCACAAAGCGTGGCGAATCCGGTGACGGGGCCGCTATGCCAAAGAGATTATCCAACGCCGTGACAAGCGTACCGAAAGAATTGTGCAATGTGCGAACTGTTCGGCTATAGCGCGGATCGCGGGCAGGGCCTGAGCCGCTGGCTGATGCCGTTTCGCGAGCGCGGCGGCGGCAAGGCCGACAATCCGGATGGCTGGGGCGTGGCCTCCTGGCATGACGG
>JACPUD010000030.1 GCA_016192435.1 Rhodocyclales bacterium
CAGAACGAGCGCTTTCATACTTGCTGGCCTCTCATGAGCTGACGGTTTTGGCTGCGGCCGGCGCTGCGCGCCTTAACCTTCGCTGCGCTCACGTTAGCCTTCGCCGAAATCGGCAATTGATGCGAAGTCATACTTGTTGCCCCCGCATCAATTGCCGATTTTCCCAATCAACCCGCAGCAGGATTCCCAGTGCGAGGCAGTTGGCGACGATGCCCGAGCCGCCGAAGCTCATCAGCGGCAGGGTCAGGCCCTTGGTCGGCAAGAGACCCATGTTTACGCCCATGTTGATGAAGCCCTGCACGCCGAGCCAGATGCCTATGCCCTGCGCGACGAGGCCGGCATGCACGCGGCCGAGCACCAGGGCCTGGCGCCCGATGGCGAAGGCGCGCTGCACCAGCAGGGCGAAGAGGCCGATCACGACGCAGACGCCGACGAAGCCGAGCTCCTCGGCGATCACCGCGAGCAGGAAATCGGTATGCGCCTCGGGCAGGTAGAACAGTTTTTCGACGCTGGCGCCGAGGCCGACGCCGAACCATTCGCCGCGGCCGAAGGCGATCAGCGCATGCGACAGTTGGTAGCCCTTGCCGTAGGCATCCTGCCAGGGGTCCATGAAGCCGAAGATGCGTTCGCGCCGATAGGGCGAAACCCAGATCATGATGACGAAGCTGACCGCCAGCACCACCACCAGGACCGCGAACACCCGTGCATTGATGCCGCCGAGGAACAGAATGCCGGTGGCAATGCAGAGGATCACCACCAGCGCGCCGAAATCCGGCTCCTTCAGCAGCAGGAAGCCAACCAGCACCATGACCAGCGCCATCGGCCCGAAGCCGCGCAGGAAGCTGCCCATGTCGCCGAGCTTGCGCGCGGTGTAGTCGGCGGCGTAGAGCACGGCGAACAGCTTCATCAGTTCCGAAGGCTGCAGGTTGATCGGACCGAGGCCGATCCAGCGCTGGGCGCCATTCACGGAGCGCCCGACGTGGGGCACCAGCACCAGCAGCAGCAGCACCACGCCAGCCAGGAACAGCCAGGGCGCGGCCTGCTGCCACAGGCGCAGCGGAATCTGGAAGGCCATCACGCCCGCCACCAGGCCGATGCAGAGAAACACGGCGTGGCGAAACAGGAAATACGCCGACTGGTTGCCGGTGAAGCGGCTGCCCTCGGCCATCGCGATCGAGGACGAATACACCATCACCAGGCCCAGCAGCAGCAGGCCGACGGCCGGCCACAGCAGCAGGTTGTCGAGTTCGGCCGGCACCCGCTGCGCCGGCAGTGCGTAGGCCCGGGTCATTGGACTGCCCTCTTCCCTGCCCCCTCGCCAAGCGCGGGGGTGACCAAGGTTCGCCGCGGCGCGGCTCCGGCTTGTGGCTGGCGCCCCTTCGGGCGGCCGTGCGGCGCGCTCATTTGCCGGCCTCCAGGCCGCGCACGGCGGCGACGAAAACCTGCGCCCGGTGTTCGTAGTTGCGGAACATGTCGAAGCTGGCGCAGGCCGGCGACAGCAGCACGGCATCGCCCGGCCGCGCCAGCGCCTCGGCGCGGCGCACGGCATCGGCCATGTCGACGGCGCTTTCGATGGCGACCCCGGCGCCGGCAATCGCGGCGCCGATCGTCGGGCCGTCGCGGCCGATCAGAATGGCGGCGCGTGCATGGGCGGCCACCGCGGGCAGCAGCGGAGAAAAATCCTGGCCCTTGCCATCGCCGCCGAGAATCACGACGATCTTGCGCTCGTTGCGCTTGCCGGCATTCGCCAATTGGCCACCAATGCCATTCAATGCCGCCACCGTGGCGCCGACATTGGTGCCCTTGGAATCGTCGTACCAGGTGATGCCGTCCGCTTCGGCGATTTTCTCTACCCGGTGCGGCAGGCCGCGGAAGCTGCGCAGCGCCGGCAGCAGGGTCTCGGCATCGAAGCCGATCGCGGCGCACAGGGCCAGCGCCGCCATCGCGTTGGCCGCGTTGTGCAGGCCGGCCAGCGGCAGGTCCGCCACGGGCAGCAGGAAATTCCTGCCCTGCACCAGCCAGGATTCACCCTCTCGCTGGCGCAGCCCGAAGTCCTCGCCGGCGGCCGGCGCATCGAGGCCGAAGCTGATGATCTGGCGATCGGGCAGCACCATGCGGCAGACGCGCGGATCGTTGCGGTTCAGCACCTGCACACCGGGCGTGCCCGCCAGGCTATCGAAGATCCGCGCCTTGGCCGAGGCGTACTCGTCGACATCGATGTAGCGGTCGAGGTGGTCGTCGGAAATGTTCAGCACCGTGGCCGCCGCCGGATTCAGCGTCGCGGTGGTTTCGAGCTGGAAGCTGGAGAGTTCCAGCACCCAGAAGTCGGGCAGGGCCCGGGCGTCCTGCGCATCCATCAGCGCGGTCAGCGCGGCCGGCGAGATGTTGCCGGCGACGCCGACGGCCTTGCCGGTCGCGCGCAGCAGATGCCCGGTGAGCGCCGTGGTGGTGGTCTTGCCGTTGGTGCCGGTGATCGCCAGCACGGTCGCGCCGCCCAGCTCGCGCAAGCCCTGGGCGAACAGTTCGATTTCGCCGAGCACCGGAATCCCCGCGGCGCGGGCGTGGATCACCACCATCAGGCCGCCCGAGAGGCCGGGCGACAGCACCAGCAGGTCGATGCCGTCGAGCAGAGCCTTGTCGAATTCGCCGGCAATGAACTCGGGATGAGAGTTGGCGCTTGCCGGCCCGCGAAGCGGAATCCCCGGCAGACAGAGTCCGACACGGCGCCGCAACTCGTCCAGATAGGGCGGCGCCGCACGCGTGTCCGCCACGCGCACCCGCGCCCCTTGCCGCGCGCACCAGCATGCGGAGGCCAGCCCCGATTCGCCGAGGCCGAGTACCAGAACGTGTTTGCCGCGCAGTTCCATTACCTGATTTTCAGCGTCGACAGGCCGAACAGCACCAGCAGGATGGTGATGATCCAGAAGCGCACCACGACCTGCGTCTCTTTCCAGCCGGTCTGCTCGAAATGATGGTGCAGCGGCGCCATGCGCAGGATGCGGCGGCCCTGGCCGTAGCGTTTCTTGGTGTACTTGAAGTAACCGACCTGCAGCATCACCGACAGGGTCTCGGCGACGAACACGCCGCCCATGATGAACAGCACGATCTCCTGGCGCGCCACGATCGCCACCGCGCCCAGCGCCGCGCCCAGCGCCAGGGCGCCGACGTCGCCCATGAACACCTCGGCCGGATAGGCGTTGAACCAGAGGAAGCCGAGGCCGGCGCCGGCCAGCGCGCCGCAGAACACCGTGAGTTCGCCGGCACCCGGGATATAGGGCAGCAGCAGGTACTTCGAGAACACCGAGTTGCCGGCAACATAGGTGAAGATGCCCAGCGCGGCGCCGACCAGCACTGTCGGCATGATCGCCAGGCCGTCGAGGCCATCGGTCAGGTTCACCGCGTTGCTGCTGCCGACGATCACCAGATAGCTCAGCAGGATGAAACCGAACATGCCCAGCGGGTAGGTCACGCTCTTGAAGAAGGGCACGATCAGCGCGGTCTGCTGCGGCAGTTCCAGGGTGAAGCCGGAGGACACCCACTGGAAGAACAACTGCACCACCTTCTCGTTGTTCGGTGCCGAGATCGAGAATGCCAGGTAGATCGCGGCGACCAGGCCCACCACCGACTGCCAGAAGAACTTGGCGCGCGCCGACAGACCGTCGGGGTTGCGGTACACCACCTTGCGCCAGTCGTCGACCCAGCCCACCGCGCCGTAGCCGAAAGTGACGATCAGCACGATCCAGACGAAGCGATTCGACAGGTCGGCCCACAGCAGCGTGGACACGCCGAGCGAAATCAGGATCAGGGCGCCGCCCATGGTCGGCGTGCCGGCCTTGATCAGGTGCGTCTGCGGCCCGTCGCTGCGCACCGACTGGCCAATCTTCTTGGCCGCCAGCCAGCGGATCACGGCCGGGCCGAAGACGAAGGAGATGGCCAGCGCCGTCATGGTCGCCAGCACCGCGCGCAGGGTGATGTAGCCAAAGACATTGAAGCCGCGGAAATCCTTGGCGAGCCATTGGGCGAGTTCAAGCAACATTCGGGGTTCCTTCCTCCACGATCGCCGCGACCACGCGCTCCATGCGCATGAAACGCGAGCCCTTGACCAGAACCGTGGCCTGCGGTTCCATCTCGGCCAGCAGTGCCTTGATCAGATCCTCGATGCTCTCGAAGTGCTGGCCGCCTTCGCCGAAGTTATGCGCGGCCGCGGCCGACAGTTCGCCCAGGCAGAGCAGGCGGTCGATGCCGTGGCTCTTGGCGTAGCCGCCGATCTCGTCGTGGAACTGGCCGGCTGCCGCACCCGCCTCGCCCATGTCGCCCATGACCAGGATGCAGCGGCCGGGCACGGAGGCCAGCACATCGATCGCGGCGCGCATCGAATCGGGGTTGGCGTTGTAGCTGTCGTCCACCACCAGCGCGCCATTGCGTCCGGCGCGGCGCTGCAGACGGCCCCTGACCCCGGCGAAGGATTCCAGCCCCTGCTTCACCGCGTCGAGCGAAGCCCCAGCGGCAAGGGTCGCGGCGGCGGCGGCGCAGGCGTTGCGCGCATTGTGGCGGCCCGGCACGGCGAGCGTCGCGGCGGTTTCGCCCCAGGGCGTGGCGAGGTGCAACTCGCCGCCGAGCCCGTGGCTGGCAAATCGACCGCGCACCTCGGCGGCCTGGTCGAGGCCGAAACTCAGCTGGCGGCGATCGCGCGACAGTTCGCGCCAGATGCCGGCCTGGGCATCGTCGGCATTGAACACGGCGACGCCGTCGGCTGCGAGGCCGGCGTAGATTTCGCCCTTGGCCAGCGCCACGTCCTGCACCGAACCGAGGCCTGCCAGATGGGCGCGCTGGGCGTTATTCACCAGCGCCACGGTAGGCGCCGCCAGGCGCGCCAAATAGTCGATCTCGCCCGAATGGTTCATGCCCATTTCGATCACCGCGGCGCGATGCGAGGCGCGCAGCTTGAGCAGGGTCAGCGGCAGACCGATGTCGTTGTTGAGGTTGCCGACGGTCGCCAGCACGCCGGCGGACCCGCCGAAATGCGCGCCGAAGATCGCCGCGCACATTTCCTTGACCGTGGTCTTGCCGTTGCTGCCGGTGATGCCCAGCAGCGGAATTGCGAACCGTGCCCGCCAATTGGCAGCCAGCGCCCCGAGAGCGAGGCGCGTATCGGCCACGGCGATCAGCGGCAGGTCGGGATGGGCCGCGGCGAATTCGCCGGTCACCAAGGCGCCGACCGCACCGCGTGCAAGGACCTCCTCGACATAGGCGTGGCCGTCGAACTTGTCGCCCTTGAGCGCGACGAAGAGCTCGCCGGCGGCGATGCTGCGCGAATCGGTGGACACACCGCTGAAATCGGCGCCGTCCCCCTGCGCCGCGGCGCCGATGGCCCGGGCCGCCTCGTGCAGGCGCATCATCGCGCGCCCCCCGCGGTGCGCCGTGCCGCCAGCGCCAACTTTGCGGCTTCGAGATCGGAGAACGCATGGCGCAGGCCGGCGATCTCCTGGTAGGGCTCGTGGCCCTTGCCGGCGAGCAGGACCACGTCGCGCGGGTCCGCCGCGGCCACCGCCGCGGCGATCGCGCGGCCGCGGTCGGGCTGGATCTCGGGCAAGGTTTTCATGCCGCCGCGGATGTCGTCGAGGATGGCCTGCGGATCTTCGCGGCGCGGGTTGTCGCTGGTCAGGACCACGCGATCGGCCAGCGCTTCGGCGATGGCGCCCATCTGCGGCCGCTTGCCGGGATCGCGCTCGCCGCCGCAACCGAACACGCAGATCAGCCGGCCGCCGCGCGCCGCGGCGGTTTCGCGCAAGACGCCGAGGGCCTTGTCCAGCGCATCGGGCGTGTGCGCATAGTCCACCACGATCAGCGGCTCGTCGCTGCCGCCCAGCGCCTGCATGCGCCCCGGCGGCGGCTGCAAGCCGCGCAGCGCCACGGCGATATCCTCCAGCCGCTCGCCGCGCGCGAGCAGGGCGCCGATCACGGCGAGCAGGTTGGAGACATTGAAGCGGCCGACCACGGGCGCGCGAAAGCGCACCCCGCGCAATTCGAAGCCGATGCCGGCGGCTCCCATGGTCAGGTTTTCAGCGCGCAGAATCTCATCGGCCGCCTTGCCGCCAGCAGCGGTCAGCGTATAGCCGAAGGTGCGCACTGTGCTTCCCGGGCGGCTCTTGAGCATAGCGGCGAACTCGACCCCGACCGGGTCGTCGAAGTTGAGCACGGCGGCGGCGAGGCCCGGCATCAGGAACAGCTTGCCCTTGGCCGCCGCATAGGCCGCCATGCTGCCGTGGTATTCGAGATGGTCGCGCGTCAGGTTGGTGAATACGGCGACATCGAAGGCTGCGCCATTGACCCGGCTCTGGTCGAGGCCGATCGACGACACCTCCATGGCGCAGGCGTCGGCGCCGCGCGCGACGAAAGCGGCCAGCGCCGCATGCAGCGTGATCGCATCGGGCGTGGTATTCGGGCTCTCGTCGAGGGCTTCGAGGAAGCCGTTGCCCAGGGTGCCGATCACCGCACACCGATGGTGCAGGGAGTTCATCGCCTGGGCGATCCATTGCGATACCGAGGTCTTGCCGTTGGTGCCGGTGACGCCGGCCAGCCACAGCTGCTCGGAGGGACGGCCGTACACCAGGTGCGCGATCTTGCCCGAGAGCGCCGCGAGCCCGGCCACCTCGATCAGCGGCGGGGCACCAGCGCCAACTCTTGCGGCCGAGTCCGCGCCGGCCTCGGCGATCACCGCGGCGGCGCCCCGCGCCACGGCCTGGGCGATGAAGTCGCGGCCATCGACCTGGGCGCCGGGGAAGGCGACGAAGACGTCGCCCGGCTGCACGCGGCGCGAGTCGGCGGTCAGCCTCGTCGCCGCGACACCTTGTCGTTTGAGCTGGTCGAGTATGGCCATCGCGGCGTTCACATCTCCTCCCGGACCGGCTCGACGGCGGTCATCAGCAGCGGCTTCTGCGGCGCGTCGGGCGCCACGCCCAGGGTGCGCAGGCTGCCGGCCATGACCTGGGCGAACACCGGCGCCGCGACGTCGCCGCCGTAATACTTGCCGTTCGAGGGTTCGTCGATCATCACGGCGACGATCAGGCGCGGCTCGGAAACCGGCGCGAAACCGACGAAGGCGGCGATGTACTTGCTGGCATAGGCGCCGCCTTCCAGCTTGTGCGCGGTGCCGGTCTTGCCGGCCACGCGGTAGCCGGCGATTTGCGCCCGGGGCGCGGTACCCCCCGGCTGCACGGCCATTTCCAGCATGCTGCGCACCTCGCGCGCGGTCTGCGCCGAGAACACCTGCTTGCCGGCGAGCGGCGACACGTCCAGGCGCGCCAGCGAAATCGGCACCAGGTCGCCATCGCGGGCAAAGGCCAGATAGGCCTGCGCCAACTGCATCAGCGTCACCGAAATGCCATGGCCATAGGCCATGGTGGCCTGCTCGATCGGGCGCCAGGACTTGGCCGGGCGCAGCCGGCCGCCCACCTCGCCGGGAAAGCCGAGCTTCAGCGGCGCGCCGAAACCCAGCTTGTCGAACATGCCCCACATGTCTTCCGGCTTCATCGCCAGCGCGAGCTTGGCGGCACCGACGTTCGAGGATTTCTGGATCACCTGGGCCACGGTCAGGGTGCCGTGCATGTGGGCGTCGTGGATCGTCGCCGAGCCTATGGTCATTTTCCCCGGCGCGGTCTGGATCGGCGTGTCGAAGCGCACCTTGCCCTGCTCCAGCGCCAGCGCCGCGGTGAAGGGCTTGAGCGTCGAACCGGGCTCGAAGCTATCGGTCAGGGCGCGGTTGCGCAACTGCGCGCCGACCAGCTTGACGCGATTGTTCGGGTTGTAGGTCGGCAGGTTCGCCAGGGCCAGGATTTCGCCGCTTTGTGCATCGAGCACCACCACGCCGCCGGCCTTGGCGCGATGCTGCTCCAGCGCCTGCTTCAAATAGCTGTAGGCCAGGTACTGCACCTTCGAGTCCAGGGCGAGGACGATATCCTTGCCTTCCAGCGGCGGCCGCTTGCTTTCGACGTCCTCCACCACGTTGCCGCGCCGGTCCTTGATCACCCGGCGACTGCCGGGCTTGCCGGCCAGTTGGCCGTTGAAGGCCAGTTCGATGCCTTCCTGGCCGACGTCCTCGACCCCGGTGAAGCCCAGCATGTGCGCCATCACCTCGCCGCCCGGATAATAGCGCCGGTATTCGTTCTTCTGGTGGATGCCGGGCAGCTTCAGGGCCATCACCCGCTCCGCCAGTTCCGGCGGCAACTGGCGTTTGACATAGGCGAAATCCGCCTCCGAGCCGAGCTTGCGATTCAGCTCGCGCACATCCATGTCGAGCAGGGCGGCCAGGCTGCGCGCCTGCGCCGGCGTCAGTTGGGCGTCTTCCGGAATCGCCCAGATCGAACGCACCGGCGTCGATACCGCCAGCACGTCGCCGTGGCGGTCGGTGATGCGGCCACGCGTGGCGGAAATGTCGATCACGCGCTCGAAGCGGGCACGCCCCTTGTCGCCCAGGAATCCGTTGTTGAAACCCTGCAGGTAGAGCGAACGCGCGATCAGCACGCCGAAGGCGCCGAGCAAGACCACTAGCACCAGGCGTTGCCGCCAAGGCGGCAGGCGCTCCGAGAGCAGCGGGCTCTTGCTGAATTTGATCGGTTTCATGGCCTTAGTTCCCCGGCGCCGCTTCGACGGAAATGATCTGCGCCGGCGCCGGCTGTTTCATGCCCAGCTTTTCGCGGGCGACCTTCTCGACCCGGACATGGGCCGCCACCGTGCTTTGCTCCAGTTGCAGTTGGCCCCATTCGACATCCAGATCGCGCATACGTTTTTGCACGGCTTCCAGTTCGGTGAATAGCTTGCGCGCGCGATGATTGGCGCTGACCAGCGACAGGGCGCAGGCCAGCACGATCAGGATAAGGAAGAAGTTCAGGCGGACCACCTAATCGACCCCATCGCCCGGCCCCCGCCCGCCGGCGGGGGTGACGGAGGTTCGCCGCTGCGCGGCTCCGGCTTCATGACTGGCACCGTCTTGGGTCGGCCCGGCGCCGGCGCCGACCTTCTGCGCCACACGCAGCACCGCGCTGCGGCAGCGCGGATTGGCGGCAATTTCAGCGGCCGAGGGAAAGATCGCCTTGCCCACCAGTTTCAGCACCGGCTGCGGCAGGTCCACCGCGCGCACCGGCACGCCCTTGGGCGGCTGCACGGGTTGCGCCGCGTCGCGCAGAAAGCGTTTGACGATGCGATCCTCCAGTGAATGAAAACAGATCACGGCCAGACGCCCGCCCGGCGCCAGTCGTGCCACGGCCCTGGGCAGGACTAGCGACAGCTCCTCAAGCTCCCGATTGACGTGAATCCGTAGAGCCTGAAAGGTCCGCGTCGCCGGATGCTGACCCGGTTCCCGCGTGCGGACGACTTGCGCCACGAGCGTGGCAAGCTCTCCTGTCCTTGAAATACCGTGCTCGCCCCGAGCAGCAACAAGCGCCTTTGTAATCGCATGAGCAAACCGTTCTTCGCCATAGTCTCTGACCACCCTTTCTATTTCTGATTGCGATGCCCGCGCCAGAAACTCGGCGGCGGTCTCCCCCTGCGTCGTATCCATGCGCATGTCCAGCGGCGCATCGAAGCGAAAGCTCATGCCCCGTTCGGGCGTATTCAGCTGCGGCGACGACACGCCGATATCCAGCAGCACGCCATCCACCTGCCCCACGCCGAACCGGTCCAAAACCGCGTCGAATTCGCTGAAGGCGGCATGCGCCAAAGCGAAGCGGGGATCGGCCAGCGCAGCGCCGGCAGCGATCGCCGCCGGATCGCGATCCAGCGCAATCAGCCGCCCGTCTGCAGCCAGCAAGTCGAGGATCGCCCGGCTGTGTCCACCGCGGCCGAAGGTGGCGTCGACATAGATTCCCGCCGGCCGGATCGCCAGCGCTGCGACCGCCTCGGCCAGCAGCACGCTGACGTGGGTATTGGCGGTCAAAGCGGGCGCTCACAACGCAAGATTTTCCAAGCCCGGCGGGAGGAGCTTGTCGCCCACGGCGAAAATCGCCTCCTGCTGAGCCTGCCAGCCGGCGGCCGACCAGATTTCAAAATGACGCCCCTGACCGACCAGACAGATTTCCTTTTCCAGTCCGGCGTATTGGCGCAGCGACGGTGAAATCAGCAGGCGCCCGGCGCCATCGAGTTCGACGTCCTCGGCAAAACCCACCAGCAGACGCCGCACCATGGCCGATTCGACCTGCAGGCTCGACGCCGCCAGAATCTGGGCGCGTATCGGTTCCCAGGCGGGCTGCGGATAGAGCAGCAGGCAGCGATGCGGGTGGGCGGTCACCACCAGGCGGCCTTCGCCAGCCGCCACCAGGGCGTCGCGGTGCCGCGCCGGAACGGCCATCCGGCCCTTGGCATCAAGATTCAGCGCCGCCGCACCTTGGAACATAGGATCTCCCCAGGGTGGAAAACGAGCCGCCATCCGGCCAAAATTTCCCACTACTTCCCACAAGATCCCACTTTATGACACTTTTTGATGTCGGTCAAGAATCAGTCGAACTTTTCCCCGATGCAACAAGGGCTTAGGCGCGAAACCGAAGGAATTTTTGAAATTAAATACTGAATAAAATCAGTATAGATACAAGATGAACTCAATGTGTTTTATGAGGAAATTCAAATCATCGACCGAGCGGCTGCGCCGGGTTGCGGCGGGTGGCGCGGGGGCAAGCGCCGCTTCGGGGTGGATTCCGCTGTGCGGGAGGCTCTGCCGCGCCAATCGCGCCTAGATGGCGCGGTCGCCCATGTGTTCGCCGAGGCGTATCGGCCGCTGCGGCGCCCACCCGGCGTCGAATTCCAGCGTCGATTTGGGAAACAGCATCACCACGGTCGAGCCAAGCAGGAAGCGGCCCATTTCCTCGCCCTGCCGGAACACAAGTTGCCGCTCCTCGTAGCGCCATTCCCGCAAATGGCCCGGGCGCGGCGGATTCACCACGCCATGCCAGACGGTTGCCATGCTGCCGACGATGGTGGCGCCGACCAGCACCATGACAAAGGGGCCATGCGCCGACTCGAAGACGCAGACCACACGTTCGTTGCGCGCGAAGAGGCCAGGCACGCCGCGCGCCGTGACCGGATTCACCGAAAACAGGTCGCCCGGCACGTGAATCATGCGCAGCAGGCGGCCGGCGCAGGGCATGTGGATGCGGTGGTAATCCTTCGGGCTGAGATACAGCGTGGCAAAGCTGCCGTCCTCGAACTGCGCCGCCAGTGCGGCATCGCCGCCGACCAGGGCGGTCGTCGAATAGGCATGGCCTTTAGCCTGGAAGATCTGGTCGCGCAGGATGGCGCCGAACTGGCTGATCGCGCCATCCACCGGACAGGTGAAATCGGCAGCGGCCAGCGGCCTCGCACCGGGCTGCAGCGGCCGAGTGAAGAACTCGTTGAAGCTGGCATAGCCGGCGATATCGGGATTGTCCGCCTCGGCCATGTTGACGCCGTAGCGGCCGACGAACCAGCGGATCACCGCCGTGGTCAAGCCGCCGGCGCGCGCCGCGGCGAAGCGTCCGGCGAGCGCGGTGAGCGCCTGCTTCGGCAGCAGATACTGGAGCAACACGGCGAAACGCTCGGACACGATGGCTGGGGGGGGGGCGGACGAAGCCGCGAATTATAAAGCGGCGCCGGACGCGACCGCCCGCAGCTTAGTGCCGCTTCAGCAGCACTGTCAGCACCGGCGGCGTGATCAGCGTGGTCAGAATCACCATCAGCACAATGACCGAGAACATCGCCTCGTTCATGACACCGAGCTGCTTGCCGACCATGGCGAAGATCAGGCCGACCTCTCCGCGCGGCACCATGCCCCAGCCCACCAGCCACCTGCCTGACGGTCCGGCGGCGAGGCCGGCAGCAAGCTTGCCGGCCACCGCCGCCAGCGTGACGCCGGCGCCGACTCCCAGTACCGCCGGATCGGCCAGGGTTTTAAGGTCCACCTGCATGCCGGTGAGGACGAAGAACACCGGGACGAAGAAATAGCCGATCGGCTCGATCATGTGCTCGTGCTGATGGCCGCCGTGCTTTTTCAGGATCGGACGCAGACGTTCGGCCAGGCCCGGATCGCCGGCCGGCAGCAGCGGCTCGATTTCACGCACGATGGCCGGGCGGTCGAAATCGCGCAGGAAGATCGGTTCGAACAGGAGGCCGGCGGCGAAGGCGCCGATGATCGGCGCCAGGCCGATGGCATGTGCCAGCCAGGCGAGAAACAGGCCGGTCGCCAGCACCTGGGCGAACAGCATCGAGGGGCCGGCATCCCATTGCGCCAGCCAGCGGCTGGAATGCGGCGCAATCAAACGCCCGATCCAGATCGAGCCGGCGAGGAACAACACTGCCTGGGCGATGATGCCGCCGACCTGACCGACACTGACCGAACCGACCTGCACCAGGCTCGACACCACGGCAAGAATCACCAGGCCGAGCACGTCGTCGATCACCGCCGCGCCGAGCACGATGCGCGCCGCCGACGTGTCAAGCTTGCCCAGATCGCGGAAGACGCGGCCGGTGATGCCGACCGAGGTCGCGGACAGTGTGGCGCCGAGGAACAGGTAGGCGTTATCGGCAAGTCCCGGCAACAGCACGGGTCCCACCACCCAGGCGCCCAGCACGAAGGGCACGACGATACCCACCGCGCCCACGGCAAAGGCGCGCGGGCCGACCTTGACCAGATCCGCGAGCCGCGTTTCAAGGCCGATCTGCAACAGCAGGACGATGACGCCGAGTTCGGCGATGAAGGCCACTGCCGGATCGCGCGCGATGGATTCGAAACCATTGAAGCCGAGCAGCGCCAGATTGCCGAGCAGCACCCCAAGCAACAGTTCGCCCAGCACCGCGGGAAAACCCAGCTTCTGCGCCAGCGGCGCGAACAGCCGGGCGGAGATCAGGATCAGTGCCAGCCACAGCAGATTGGCCCCGACCACATCGGAACCCGCGGCCCAGGCTGGTGCGGCGGCAAGCAGCAAGACAAAGGCCCCCGCGAACCGCAGGGGCCGTTGCGTCCGCTCCAGCAATGGAAGGCTCACCGGCCCTGCGCGGCCAGCGCGGCGATGCGCTCTTCCATGCTCGGATGGCTGGCGAACAGCGCCATCAGGCCTCGACCGCCGGCGATGCCGGAACTCGCCAGGGCCTTCGGCAAGGGCTCGACGGCGAGGCCGCCGAGGCGCTGCAGCGCCGCCATCATCGGCCGCGGCGTGCCCATCAGGCCGGCGGCGCCGGCATCGGCGCGGAACTCGCGCTGGCGCGAGAACCAGGCGACAACGATGCTGGCCAGCACGCCGAACAGGATGTCGCAGACGACGACCGTGATCATGTAGCCGATGCCGGGGCCGGAGGATTCGCTGTCGCCGCGGCGCAGGAAACTGTCCACCAGGTAGCCGACGACGCGCGACAGGAAGATGACGAAGGTATTGACCACACCCTGGATCAGGGTCAGGGTCACCATGTCGCCGTTGGCGACGTGGCTCACTTCGTGCGCCAGCACCGCCTCGACTTCCTCCTTGCTCATGCTCTGCAGGAGACCGGTCGACACCGCGACCAGCGAATTGTTGCGGGAAGGACCCGTGGCGAAGGCGTTCGGCGCGCCTTCGTAGATGGCCACCTCGGGCATCGCCAGGCCGGCCTTGGAAGACAGCTTGCGCACCGTTTCCACCAGCCAGTACTCGGTCGAGGTCGACGGGCTGTCGATGACGTGGGCGCCGGTGGACCACTTGGCCATCATTTTCGACATGGCCAGCGAAATGAAGGCGCCGCCGAAGCCGATGACGCCGGCGAAACCCAGCAGCATGCCCAGGTCGAGGCCATTGGCGGTCAGGTAGCGGTTCACCCCCAGCAGGCTGGCGGCGATCGACAGCACCAGCATCACGGCGAGGTTGGTGACCAGAAACAGTACGATGCGTTTCATTGCGGTTCTCCAGGGAAAAACGTCAAGCGCCCGCCGCAGCGAATCCGCCGCACGGCGTGCGCACCCGCAAGCTTAGATGCTGCGTTTCACGAAAAATTCAAGTGGGCGGTCTGCCGATGCCCAGCAGCTACGACTACTTGTAGCCCGCCGCGCCGACATCGGGCGTCGGCGCCGGCGCTGCGGCGGCTGGCGCCGCCTGCTGCATCTGCACCGCGGGCGCGACATCCTTGTGCTTCTCGTGCGGATGCCAGCCGAGTAGCACCAGCAGGGCGAAGAAGCCCACCACATAGCCGACCGCGATGAACCAGCCGTGACGCAACCACTGGCCGACCGACTTGGCTTCGGGGAACAGGTTGGCAACCGCAACGCCGGCCGAGGAGCCGAACCACAGCATCGAGCCGCCGAAGCCGACCGCATAGGCCAGGAAACCCCAGTCGTAGCCGCCCTGCTTCAGCGCCAGCGCGGTCAGCGGTATGTTGTCGAACACGGCGGAGATGAAGCCCAGCGCCAGCGCAGTCGGCCAGGACGCCGGCGGCAGTTCCTCCACCGGCATCATCGAGGCGCAGGTCACGAGGGACAGCAGGAACACCGAGCCCTTGAAGGCACCCGGAATCAGGCTCCACTCGGGCTTGCGCAAAGGCACCGCGAGTAGCAGGGCGACCCATACCGCAGCGCCGAGGAAGGGAAAATGGTCGGCCGCGGCGGCAAACTTGAGATTCACCGTGACGTTGGTGACGATGGCGCCGACCAGGATGAAGCCGACGATGCCGACGCGCGCCCAGTCGATGTGGTGCGCCGCACGGAAATCGCGGCTGATCGCCCTGTGCTTGTGCTGCAGCAGCGCCGCCGGGATGCCGAACACCACCAGCGCCACGGCGGAAGCGATATAGGCCTCGACCACGTCGAACGGGCTGACGCCGTCCAGCCACATCATGGTCGTCGTCGTGTCGCCGACCACCGAGCCGGCGCCGCCGCCGTTCGAGGCGGCGACGATGGCGGCAAGGTAGCCGATATGCACCTTGCGCTTGAACACGCTGGCCGCCACCGTGGCGCCGATCAGTGCCGCGGCGATGTTGTCGAGAAAGCCCGACAGCACGAAGATGATCACCAGCAGCATGAACGGTCCCAGCCAGCCTTCGGGCAACAGCCTGGGCAGCACCTCGGGTACGCCGCTGTCCTCGAAATGCCGCGCCAGCAACGCGAAGCCGACCAGCAGACCGAGCAGATTCACCAGCAGAACCCATTCGTGGCCCATGTGCGCAGCGAAGCCGGCGATGCCGGCACCGGTCTTGAATCCTGTGAACAGTATCTTGTAGGTCGTGATGGTGACCAGGCCGGTCAGCGCCACCTGCAGCACGTAGTGATGAAACAACGCCACGCCCAGCAGCGTTGCGGCGAACAGGATGAAATCGACGGGGATGCCGAACAAGACCGGCGAGGTCACGGCGGCGTCGGCAGCCTGAGCCGCCGACGCGGCAAGCAGCAGACAGGCGAAAACCAGCGGGCGCCCCGACCCGGCCAGGGACGCAATCATTCGATGCAGGACAACCATCTGCCACTCCAATCTTTTCTCGACCGCGGATTGTAGCAGCCCGCCAGGCGCCCACGGCTGGCGCTGAAGCGATTGTGGCGCATGCCGCGGCGCGGCGACACCGGTCTCCCGCACGGAATGCGGTAACTTTCATGATGCGGGAAACACCCCCCCGCATCATGAAAGTTACCGCCTTTTTAAACGCCCGTCCCCCTTCGTCCCCTCACGGGGGGATCCTGATTGGCTCGCTGCGCTCGTCTATTAGCAAGCACTCAGATCCCCGTCTTTCACGTTAAACTCGCCCCTCCCTGAAATCTAAGGTTCGCCCATGAAAATACTGCTTCCGGTGGATGGCTCGGAACATTCCGCGCGCGTCGCCCGGCATGCCGTCCGGCTGGCGCAGAGTTGCGCCTCATACGAGTTCCTGCTGCTCAACGTCCAGGAGCCAATCGATGCGCCGGAACTCCGCGGCCATATGCCGGCGCGCGAAATCGAAGCCATGCAGGAGGCCCGCGGTGGCGATGCGATGGCTGCGGCGCGGGCTTTGCTCGACGCGGCGGGTGTCGCCTATGTGCCGGAGGTGACGCTCGGTCCGGTCGCCGCAAGCATCACCCGCATCGCCGGCGAGCGCCGCTGCGATGCGATCGTGATGGGCTCGCATGGCGCCGGGGCAATCGCCAACGCGCTGATGGGCTCGGTGACGGCGGAAGTGATACGCCATACCCCCTGCCCGGTCACGGTGGTCAAGTAGCGCGCGTTCATCGTCAGGAACAGCACACCGGGCTACTGCACGTCCTCGCCGGGCGTCGCGACGGCAATTCCCGCGGCACGGAAGGCATGACCCATCATCACCATGCCCGCATGCGGCGCATCGAGCCCGGCAGCGAAGTAGATCAGTTCGAACACGGCATCGCCCTGCTCCGCCGCGACCACCGCTGTCAGCACCTGTTTTTCATCGGAATACACGCGGTGGCGCAGGCTGTGCGTGCCGATGCCGCGCGCATGGTGGATGCTGGCGCTGACCACACCCTGCTCGCGGCGCAGGACTTCCAGCACCTCGGCGCCGCGCCCGGCCGGCATCACGCAGGTGATGATCCGGTAATCGCCGCGCAGCGGCGGCAGCTGGACGGCGTCAGCCATGGTGACCGAAGCGCGCCGCGACTTCGGGCGGCACATAGGTCGCCATCTTCTCCAGCGGCGACATGTAGATCATGCCCATGCCCGGGGTATCCAGCTTGGCGGCGACGAACACGCGCTCGAAGATGTGGTCGGCGTGATCGGCCGGAGCGACGATGTAGATCACTTCCTTCTCGGCATTCACCGTGATGCCAAGCACGCCGAGGTGTTTCTGCCGCACCCCGGTGCCGCGCGCGTAGAAGATCGTCGCGCCCTGCGCGCCGGCCTCGGTCGCCGCATCGACCACGGTATCGGCCACGCCGCGCTGCACGATGCAGGTGATCAGCACCGCATCGGTCAGCACCACGATTTCGTCACGCTGTTTCATGTCTAACTCTCTCCTCGCGCGGCCACTTCCGCGCTCCTGCGAATCCAGAGGCCCACCAGCAAAACCGAGATGATCGGACCGAACGAGGCCATGGCCAGAATGCCGAAACCTTCCGCCGCGCCCACCGCCTGGCCCAGGCCGAGACCGAGGGCCAGCACCAGCGGCACGGTGACCGGACCGGTGGTGACGCCGGCGCTGTCCCACGCCAGCGCCACGTACTCCTCGCTGGACCACAGCGTTCCGGTCAGCGCGACCGCGTAGCCGCCCAGCAGCAACGGCAGCATCGACCAGCCGAAGATGATCTTGGCCACACCCAGCGCTATGCCCAGCGCCACGCCGACGGCCACTGCCTGGATCAGCAGCTGTTTGGGGAAGGCGCCGTCGGTCAGGTTCTCCACGGTGACCCCCATCGCGTTCAGCGCCGGCTCGGCCACCGTGGCGCCGTAGCCGAGGGTCACCGCGAAGACCAGCGTCAGGCCGATGCCCAGCGGGTAGGGATACAGCGCCTCGCCGCCCGCCGCTGCGCTGAAGGCCGCCGGCACGGTGGCCCCGGCCTGGTTGCCGAGCGGGATCAGGCCCACCGTCAGGCCCAGATTGAACAAGGCCATGCCGAGTACTGCCACCACCACGCCATAGACCACCAGGTTGCGCTGCTTGACCGCCGCGCCGACCAGGAAGCGCTGCACCAGCCACAGCAGAAGGATCAGCGGGCCGATCGCGCGCAAGGCGGCGACCAGCTCCGCCACGGGAGTTTCATCCGACCAGTTCACCGTGGCGTCAGCGCCAACTATCGGCGCCAATGCGGCGGGGTTGGGTACTTCACTGACCAAGCCGATGCCGACCAGCATCACGGCTATGGCCGGAAACAGCGAGGCCAGGGTGACGATGCCGAAGCCGGCCAGCGGGTTGTCTTCCTGACCGGCGGCGGCGGCGACGCCGATGCCCAGCGCCAGCACCAGGGGCACCGTCACCGGGCCGGTGGTGATCGCACCGCAATCCCAGGCCAGGCCGATGATCGGCGCCAGGCGCGGATCGAGTCCGGCATATACGGTGAGCGCCAGGCAGGGCAGCAGGGTGGCAATGATCAGCGTCTTCATGCGCCAGGCGAAGAAGAAGCGCAGCATGCCGACCACCACCGCAAGGCCGACGCCGATGCCGACCGCCAGCACCAGCCGGTCTGGATAACGCGTCAACAACAGATGCAGCCAGGGCGCACGCACGGGGTCGACGCCGCCGCCGGCCGCGCGCAGGGCGCCGATCGCCGGCTCGGCGAAGGTCGCGATGCCGCCCAGCAGGAAGGCGAAGCCGAGTACCACCGCGGGCGTGGCGCGATTCGGCAGGTTGAAGCCGATGTTCTCGGAAAACGGCATCAGGCCGTATTTGACGCCGTCCATGAACAGCATCAGGCCGAGCATCACCGCCAGCATGCCGAAGGTGATCAGTTCGCCCTGCTGCACGTCGACCCGCAGCGCGGCGATCTGGAACAGGGCGAGGAACAGCGCCAGGGGCACCACGGCGCGCAGTTGTTCCAGGAAACGCACGCTGACATAGGGCGTCAGCAGGCGATGCACATCGAGCAGGCGCAAGCGCTGCGGCTTTGGCCTGCGGCCGGCATCCGCATGCACGTCCTGATAGCTCACGCGGCGCTGCTTGACGCGCACGGCGCTGAGAAACTCGCCATAACGCAGGCGGCGTTGGGAAACCTTGTCGGTCATGGCGTGGACAACGGGACGCGGGAATTATTTTCGGCATTTTACCCATGCCGGCATGACAAGTGCAGGCTCGCGTTATTATCTTGGGATGCACTCCAACCTGCTCTGGATCCTGCTCCTGCTCAGCGCCGCGGTCGGCGCCGTCGCCGTCGCGCGCCGCTACAAGCTGCCCTCGATGCTGGCCTATCTGGTGATCGGCATCGCGCTGGGGCCGCACGGTCTGGCGCGGCTGACGGAAAGTGCCGAAGTCGACAGTTTTGCCGAGTTCGGCATCGTCTTCCTGATGTTTTCGATCGGCCTCGAATTCAGCCTGAAGCGCCTGCAGGCGATGCGCGCGCTGGTGTTCGGCTTCGGCTCGGCGCAGATGGTGCTGACCGCGCTGGGCACCGGCCTGGTGACTGCATTGGCCTACGACCAGGGCTGGCGCAGCAGTATCGCCGTCGGCCTGGCGGTGGCGATGTCCTCGACCGCGATCGTCGCGCGCATGCTCTCCGAGCGCTTCGAACTGCATTCGCGCTCCGGACGGCAGACCATGGGCGTGCTGCTGTTCCAGGACCTGGCCGTGGCGCCCTGCCTGATCCTGCTGCCGGCCCTGGCCGCCTCGGGCGACGATCTGCTGCGCTCGCTGGCGCTGGCCGCGGCGCAGGCGGTCGCCGTGCTGGCGCTGCTGATCTGGGCGGGACAAAGACTGATCGGACGGATTTTCGATGCCGCCGCGCAATACAAGTCCAGCGAACTGCTGGTGCTGACGACACTCTGGATCGTCGTCGGCCTGTCCTTCCTGACCGCCCAGAGCGGGCTGTCGCTGGCGCTCGGCGCCTTCGTCGGCGGCATGCTGATCTCCGAGACCGCTTATCGCCACCATGTCGAGGCCGACATCCGGCCCTTCCGCGACATCCTGCTCGGACTGTTCTTCGTCACCATCGGCATGATGCTCGATCTCCAGTATGTGCTGGCCAATGGCCACAAGCTGGCGTTGGCCGTGGCGCTGCTGATCGGCGGCAAGGCCGTGGTGATGCTGCTGATCACGCGCGTGGCGAAAACGCCGCTGACCACCAGCCTGCGCACCTCGGCGCAACTGGCGCAGGCCGGCGAGTTCGGCCTGGTCCTGATCCAACTGGCGCAGCAACTGCAACTGGTCAGCATCGGCGTGTTCCAGATCACGCTGTCGGCCATGCTGTTGTCGATGTTCATCGCGCCCTTCCTGATCGAACGCGCGGCCCGTCTGTCGGGCGATCTGGGGCGCGGCGACTGGGCGCACAAGGCCACCGCGATCCACGACATCGCCGTGCATAGCCTCGACCTCGGCCAGCACGTGGTGATCTGCGGCTACGGGCGCACCGGTAGCCGCATTGCCGAATTCCTCACCATCGAAGAAGTTCCCTTCATCGCCCTCGACGTGGACCCGCAACGCATCGCCGAGGCGCGCATGCACGGCATCAACGTGGTCTTCGGCAATGCCGACCGGCCCGAGGTACTGCAGGCGGCGGGCATAGCGCGCGCCCGCGCGGTGGTCGTCAGCTATCCCGACGCGCGCTCGGCCGAACGCGTGGTGCGCATCGTGCGCAGCACCCAGCCGGCGATTCCCATCGTGGTGCGCACCACCGACGACAAGGATGTCGCCCGCCTCAAGGCCGCCGGCGCCACCGAGGTGATTCCCGAAGTGCTCGAAAGCAGCCTGCTGATCGCCGCCGAAACCCTGGTCCAGGCCGGCATCCCGATGAAGAACGCGATCCAGCATGTGCGCTCGGTGCGCGCCGAACGCTATGCCTCGCTGCGCGACTTCTACAAGGCGCCGAAGAAGTAACTCGCAGCGTCGGCCTTAAGCGCCGTTTAAGCGGCACCCTCCATGATTCGTCTCACGCAACCCTCATGGAGATTCCGATGCGATACCTGCTCATCATTGCGGCCACGCTGTTCGCGGCGACTGCCTCGGCCGAAACCCCGCGCGACTTCCTGACGCGCTTCGAGAAAGAGGCCGGCGCTGCCGCCTCGGCCCAGCGCGGCGCGCGCTTCTTCACCAGCAAGCAAGGCGGCGAGTGGAGCTGTTCCTCCTGCCACACCGACAAACCGACCCAGGCCGGCCGCCATGCCAAGACCGAAAAGGCCATCACGCCGCTGGCACCGGCGGCCAACGCCGAGCGCTTCACCGATGCCGCCAAGGTGGACAAGTGGTTCCGCCGCAACTGCAACGACACCCTGAATCGGGTCTGCAGCGCGCAGGAAAAGGCCGACGTCATGGCCTGGCTGCTGAGCCTCAGGTGATCAGGAGACCACCATGAAAAAACTTCTCCCCGCCACCCTGTTGCTGGTCGCGCTGACGGCCCAGGCCGACAGCTACAGCCTGCCGAAGCACGCCGCCTTCGAGGAAGAATGCAGCTCCTGCCACATGGCCTATCCGCCGCAGATGCTGCATGCCGATTCGTGGCGCGCCATGATGGGCGACCTGTCGCACCACTTCGGCTCGGACGCCAGCATCGACGATCAGCGCCGTGTCGCCATCACCAACTTTCTGCTGGCACACGCCGGCGGCCGCAAGACCGGCGACACCCGCGATGCGCAGGGCAAGCCGCTGCTGCGCATCACGCAGACCGCGCGCTTCGAGAAGAAGCACCGCGAGCTGCCGACCGCAACCTGGCAGCGCGCGTCGATCAAGAGCCCGGCCAACTGCGCCGCCTGCCATACCAGGGCGGCCGCGGGCGAGTACAGCGAGCGCTGGGTCCAAATTCCAAAATGAGGTCCGCCATGCAAGCCGATACCAAATCCGTCCGCGTCTGGGATCTGCCGACGCGAGTGTTTCACTGGTCGCTGGTGGCGAGTTTCGCCACCGCCTTCCTCACCTCGGAATCGGAAAGGCTGCGCGACATCCACGTCATCGCCGGCTATACGCTGGCCGGCCTGATCGTGTTTCGTCTGCTGTGGGGCTTCATCGGCGGCGGCTATTCGCGCTTTGGCGAATTCCTGCCGACGCCGCGCAAGCTGGTCGACTACCTGAAGTCGCTGATCGACGGCAAGCCGCAGCACTATGTCGGCCACAATCCGGCCGGCGCCGTGGCGATCTTCCTGCTGCTCGGCTTCGGCATGGTCGCCGCGGCCAGCGGCTGGGCCGTGTATGAGGACGTCGGCGGGCACTTCATGGAAGAACTGCATGAAGGCGCCGCCAATGGCATGATGGCGATCGTCGGCATACACATTGCCGGCGTCATCGTCAGCAGTTGGCTGCACCACGAGAACCTCGTGCTGGCTATGATCACGGGCTGGAAGAAGATGCGGCGCATGAACCATGAGAATCCTGCTGGTTGAAGACGATGCCCTGCTCGGCGACGCGCTGCAGGTCGGCCTGCGTCAGGCCGACCACGTTGTCGACTGGGTGCGCGACGGCGTCAGCGCCGAGACGGCGCTGATGACTGAGGATTACGCGGCGGTGGTGCTCGATCTCGGCCTGCCGCGCCGCGACGGACTCGACGTGCTGCGCCACCTGCGCGCGAAGCAGAAGTCCCTGCCGGTGCTGATCCTCACCGCGCGCGACACCGTCGATGACCGCATCCGCGGTCTCGATGCCGGCGCCGACGACTACCTGGTCAAGCCCTTCGACCTGGGTGAATTGACGGCGCGCCTGCGCGCCCTGCTGCGCCGCGCCGGGGGCCAGCCGGCACCGGTGCTGACCGCCGCCGGCATCACCCTCGATCCATCGACTCGGCTTGTCGCCTGCGGCGGCCGCGAAGTCGAGCTCTCGGCCAAGGAATACGCCCTGCTGCACGCCCTGATGCAGCAGCCCGGGCGCGCGCTGTCGCGCGCCCAACTGGAACAGCACCTGTATGCCTGGGGCGATGAAATCGGCAGCAATACGGTCGAGGTCTACATCCATCACCTGCGACGCAAGCTTGGCGCAGATGCCATCCGCACCCTGCGCGGCGTCGGTTACGCCGTGCCCAAGAACGTCACCCCGACCGGCATCCCGTCGTGAGACGCCCCTTCTCCCTGCGCACCCGGCTGGTCGGCCTGACCCTGCTGGCGGTCGCCTGCGTCTGGCTGCTGACTGCCTTCGCCACCTGGCGCGAAGCGCGCCATGAATTGAAAGAACTGCTGGCCCACCCGCCGAGCACTTCGGCCGCGCACTTCGCCAAGGAGCGCGACGAGGTCGCCGCCGAAATCGCCGAGCAACTGTTGCAGCCCATGCTCTACGCCCTGCCCGCGCTGGCGCTGCTGCTGGTGATTGCCATCGGCTATGCGCTGGCGCCCCTGCGCCAGCTCGCGCGCGACGTCGAGGCGCGCGCCGCCGACCGGCTCGATGCGCTGCCCGACGCCAGCCTTCCCGCCGAGGTCGCTCCGCTGGTGACCCGGCTCAACAGCCTGTTTGCCGACATCGTGCGGGCGCTCGACAACGAACGCCGCTTCACCGCCGACGCTTCCCACGAACTGCGCACGCCGCTGGCCGCGCTGAAGGCGCAGGCGCAGGTCGCGCTGGCTGCCGTCGATCACGCCGAAAGGCGGCATGCCCTGGAGCAGATCATCGCCGGCTGCGACCGCGCCACCCACTTGGTGGCGCAGTTGCTGACCCTGGCGCGGCTGGACGCCGGCACGCCGCAAACCATGCAGGAAGTGGCGCTGCGGCCGATCGCCGAAGCCGTCCTGGCCATGAGCGCCGGCGAGGCCATCGAACGCGGCTGCGAACTGTCGCTGCGCGAGGGCGACGCGCGCGTGCAGGGCGATGCGCTGCTGCTCGAAGTGCTGCTGCGCAACCTGGTGGACAATGCCTTGCGCCACAGCGGCGCCACGCGCGTCGAAGTGTCCATCGCGGCCGCGGCCAAGCGTGCCGCGCTGACCGTCAGCGACAACGGCTGCGGCATTGCCGCCGACCAGCGCGAGCGGGTGCGGCAACGCTTTTACCGTAGCGCCAGCACCAACTCTTCGGGCAGCGGACTCGGGCTGTCCATCGTCGCACGCATCGCCGAGCTGCATGGCGGCACGCTGGACATCGGCCCCGGGCCGGCGGACACGGGTACCGCCCTGCGCGTGCTGCTGCCCGGCGTATAGCCGGGCCAGGCAGCCTGCGGCCATCGGCCGGCACGTCCGGGCCGAATCATCGGCGCATAATTGAATCGATGATGACATCTCATTCGGCGCCGGAACGCGACAAGCTGCAGTGGCACGCCGCACCCGCGGCTGACGCCCTGGCCCACCATGACGTAGATCCGGCACACGGCCTGAGCGAAGCGGAGGCGGCCGAGCGCCTGCAGCGCCACGGCCCCAACCGCCCCAGCCAGCAGCCGGGACGCAGTGCGCTGACGCGCTTCCTCGCGCAACTGAAGGAACCCTTGGTACTGGTGTTGATCGGTTCCGGAATCGTCACATCGGGCCTCGGCGAATGGGTCGACAGCTCGGTCATCTTCGGCGTGGTGCTGGTCAATGCCGTGATCGGCTACCTGCAGGAAAGCAAGGCCGAGGCTGCCCTGGCGGCGCTGGCGCAGGCTCTGGCGACCGAGGTTACGGTGCTGCGCGGCGGCCGGCGACAGCGCATCGACGCGGTGCATCTGGTGCCGGGCGACGTGGTCTGGCTCACCGCCGGCGACAAGGTGCCGGCCGATCTGCGCATCATTTCCGGCAAGCAGTTGCGCACCGTCGAGGCCCAGCTCACCGGCGAGGCCGCGCCGATCGACAAGCACCATGACGAACTGCCGGACGACACCCCGCTTGCCGACCGCCGCAACATGGCTTATGCCGGAACCACGGTGGTGGCCGGCCAGGGCCACGGCCTGGTCGTCGCCACCGGCAACGCGACGGAAAGCGGCCGCATCTCCGGCCTGATCGCCAGCGCGCCGGAAATCGCCACGCCGCTGACGAAGAAAATGGGCGAGTTCGCCGGGCTGCTGCTGTGGGTGATCCTCGGCCTCGCCGCACTGACCTTCGTCATCGGCGTGGCCAGAGGCGAGACCATGACCTACATGCTGGTGGCGGCCGTGGCGCTGGCCGTCGGCGCAATCCCGGAAGGTCTGCCGGCCGCCATGAGCATCACCCTGGCGATCGGCGTCGGCCGCATGGCCAGGCGGCGCGCGATCATCCGCCACCTGCCCGCGGTGGAAGCGCTGGGCAGCACCACGGTGATCTGCTCGGACAAGACCGGCACGCTGACCGAGAACGCGATGACCGTCACCGAACTCTGGGCGGCCGGCACCAGCATCACGGTCGCGGGCCGCGGCTATGCGCCGGAGGGCGGCCTCAGCGGCGGCGAACCCGGCCCGGCGCTGCGCGAGACGCTGATCGCGGGGGCGCTGTGCAACGACGCCGCGCTGAGTCTGGAAGGTCGACGCTTGCCGGCCCGCAAAGCAGCCTCCCCGGCAGACGGAGTCCACCACGCCGGCGACCCCACCGAAATCGCCCTGCTGGTGGTGGCGCGCAAGGCTGGCCTGGACGAAACCACCTTGCGTCACCTGTTCCCGCGCCAGGACGAACTGCCCTTCGATTCGGCGCGCCAGACCATGGCCACGCTGCACCAGGTGGACGGACGGCCGACCGTCTACGCCAAGGGCGCCATCGAAAAAATCCTGCCGGCCTGCAGCGCGCTGCTCAGCGCCGACGGCCGCGAAATTGCGCTCGATGCCGCTGGACGCGAGCTGATCGCCGCCGCGGCGGCCGGCATGGCCGCGCGCGGCCTGCGCATACTGGCCCTGGCGCGGCGCAATGCCGGCGGCGAGCTGACCGAGCAGGTGCTCGACTCCGGTCTGGTGTTTCTCGGCCTGGCCGCGATGATGGATCCGCCGCGCAGGCAGGCCGTCGCCGCGGTGCGCACCTGCCATGCAGCCGGCATCGTGGTGAAGATGATCACCGGCGATCACGCCGAGACGGCACGCTCGATTGCCGCGCAGATCGGCATCGTCAAGGACGGCAACAGCGCCGAGGTGCTGACCGGTCGCGACCTGGCGCGCCTGGACGATCAGGCGCTGCAGGCGGCGGCGCGGAGGGTCAATGTCTTCGCCCGCGTCGAACCGGAACAGAAGTTGCGCCTGGTGCGTGCACTGCAGGCGCAGGGCGAGGTGGTGGCGATGACCGGCGACGGCGTCAATGACGCGCCTGCGCTGAAGCAGGCCGACATCGGCATCGCCATGGGCCTGGGCGGCACCGACGTGGCCAAGGAAGCGGCGGCCATGGTGCTGACCGACGACAACTTCGCCACCATCGAGGCGGCCGTCGAGGAAGGGCGCGGCATCTACGACAACCTGGTGAAGTTCATCACCTGGACCCTGCCGACCAACTTCGGCGAGGGCCTGGTGATCCTCGCCGCCATCGTCGCCGGCGTCACGCTGCCGATCACGCCGCTGCAGATACTCTGGATCAACATGACCACCGCGGTGCTGCTTGGATTACCGCTGGCCTTCGAGCCGGCCGAGCGCGGCATCATGCACCGGCCGCCGCGGCCGCCCGGATCGCCGGTGCTCGATGCAGTGCTGATCGGGCGCATCGTGCTGGTCGGCAGCCTGATGCTGGCCGGTTCCTTCGGCATGTTCCTGCTGGCCGGCGAGCGCGGCCAGTCCGTGGCCGAAGCGCGCACCATCGCGATGAACGCGTTCGTCGCGATCGAGACCGTCTATCTGTTCAACTGCCGCTCGCTGCACCTGCCGGTCACGGCCATCAACGCTTTCTCGAATCCATGGGTGTGGGCCGGCGCCGGGCTGCAACTGGCGCTGCAATTGGCCATCACCTACTGGGCGCCGCTCAATGCCGCCTTTGCCACCGCGCCGATCGACGCCCGCGCCTGGGGCGAGATCGCCGTCATCGCGCTGGTGGCGATGGGCATCATCGAACTGGAAAAGCGCTGGCGCGTCGGTCGGACCTGACGGATTTTCCTAGTTCCACAAGTCCAGCTTTTCGCCGGCCTGCTTCATGTGCTCGGCCTTGTTCTGCAGGAAGCGCTGGAACTCGGGCTCTCTTCTGTAGGCGCCGCTGGAGACGTACTCGAAGGACGAGGTGAAGTGGAAGGGCCGCAGGTAGGCTTCGAGGCGAAACACCTCGCGGCCGCGGTCGTCGAAGAACACCACGCTCGGCGTGTAGCTGATCCTGAGTTCTCGGCCCCAGGCCTCCGCAGTCGTGCTGCGCCCGTCCGGCGTGGTCAGCGTCTCGCGCCCCGACAGCGAAAAGCGCACGACATCGAAAGGCGCCAGAGCCGCCCGCGTCTTCTCGCGCGTAAAGCCTTGCCGGTGCAGTTCGTCGCAGGGCGCGCAATGGCGTGTTTCGAACAACACCGCCAGCGGCTTGCTGCCCGGCTTGCGCGCCAGGTTGTAGGGCGATTTCATGAAGAATGGCTGCTCGTGCAGGGTGGCGCTGGCGCCGCTTGGCGGCATGGCCTGCATATGCTCGGCGAATGAGAGCTTGCCTTCGAGCCGCTTGATTGAATAGTCGAGCGCCGCGGAGAAACGATGCGGCGGGTAATAGCCGTTGATGCGCGCGATGACCTTGCCTTTCTCGTCGAGCAGCAGCAGCGTCGGCGTGAACTGCACCTTGAGGAATTTGGCGAATTCCTTTTCGCTGCGGACCTTGCCGTCGAACCAGGTCACCTCGCGGTCGCCGAACAGGTTGAAGGCGATCGGCAGGAAGTGTTTTGTCACCTTGTCCACGATGACCTTCTGCGTGAAACTGGTCTGCATCAGTTCCTTGCAGTAGGGGCAGCCGACCTGGCCGAAATACAGCAGCAGGCGCTTGCCCGACCTGGCTGCCTGCGCCGCGTCGTCGGGCAGTTCGAGCAGGGTTTCGACGAAGACCGGCGGCAGCACCTCGTCGCCGATCTGGGCGAGAGCTGGCGCTGGCGCCACGGCGAAAAGCATCGCGACGATGGCGAGCAGGCGGTGCATCTCAGTCCTCCACGATGACCAGATGCACCCGGTACGGTCCATGCGCGCCGAGTACGATGGTCTGCTCGATGTCGCCGGTGCGCGACGGCCCCGAAATGAAATTCACGGCGCGCGGCAAGCTGCCCAGTTCGGCGCGCGCCAGATTCCAGGCATCTTCCATGTAAGCCAGGATGCGCGAAGCGCGCACCACCGCGATGTGCGTCTCCGGCAGCAGGCTGACGGCGGCGGGTGTTGCCGGCGAGGAGCACATCATCAGCGTGCCGGTTTCCGCCACGGCGCAAAAACAGCCGGTGATGCCGACCAGGTCGGCGTCGCGCGCGCCGCGCAGTTCTACCGTCAGCCCCGCAGCCGCCCAGTCCAGATGCGCCAGCGCGGGCTGGGCGACGGCGGTCTTCGGCAGATTCATGGCCGCCAGATAACGCGCGATCGCGGCCGGCACCTCTGCTTCCGCAGCCACGATATCGACGGTGCTCGACTGCGCTTCCGACTTGACCCGGAAGCGCTCCAACAGCGCCTGCGGCGCCGCGTCGAAGACGGGTTTCGGCCCCTGGCTGCGGCTGGACAAAGCGGCGGTCATGACCTCGCGGCCGACCGCGGCATTGCCGGCGTTGCGCTGGAGCCCGGCGCGCACGCGGCCGAGAATGTCTTCGCGGGAACTCATGGTTTGTCTCCTGTCCGGTTTCGCCGCGCGGCATACAGTTCGCGGAAGGTCTTGCCCTGTGGCGCCGGGAAATCGCGCCCCAGCGACCATTCCGGTGCGGCGGGCAGCAGGCGGATGCGATCCGCATCGCCCGCCAGCCATTTCAGGTAACGCGCACCCAGGCTCGCGCCCAGTGCATAGAGCTTGGGCCGTTGCGCGACCCAGGCCCAGAGACGCAGACCGATGCGTTCCTTGAGCGGACGCAGGCCGCGCTCGGTCTGCTTTTCGCGCAGCTTGCGCAACAGGTCGGGCAGCGGAATCCCGACCGGACAGACGACGCCGCACTGGTTGCACAGGGTCGCCGCATGCGGCAGGTCGATCGAATTTTCCATGCCCGCATACAAGGGGGTCAGCACCGAGCCCATCGGCCCCGGATAGACCCAGCCGTAGGCGTGGCCGCCGATGGTCTGATACACCGGGCAATGGTTCATGCAGGCACCACAGCGGATGCAGCGCAGCATGGCGTGAAAGTCGGTGCCCACCACGTCGGCGCGACCGCTGTCGACCAGCACGAAGTACAGGTGCTCGGGGCCGTCATGTTCTTCCGGCTGCTTGACCCCGGTCAGAATCGAGAAGTAGTTGGAGATCGACTGCCCGGTGGCCGAGCGCGGCAGGAGCCGCATCAGGGTCGACAAGTCCTCCAGAGTCGGGATCACCTTCTCGATGCCGGTGATGACCACATGCACTTTCGGCATGGTCGTCACCATGCGGCCGTTGCCCTCGTTGGTCACCAACGCCACCGAACCGGTCTCGGCGACCAGGAAGTTGCCGCCCGAGAGGCCCATTTCGGCCGAGAGGAAATGCCCGCGCAGCACTTCGCGGGCTTCCCTCGTCAGGGCCGGGATCTCGGTCTTGCGCGGCGTGCCATGGACCTTGTGGAACAGGTCGGCGACGTCGTCGAGGCTCTTGTGCACTGCCGGCGCGATGATGTGGCTGGGCGGTTCGTTGTTGTCGACCTGCAGGATGTATTCGCCAAGGTCGGTCTCCACCGGCTGGATCCCGGCGGCTTCGAGCGCCTGGTTGAGGCCGGCCTCTTCGGAGAGCATCGACTTCGACTTGGTGACCTTGGTCACGCCGTGTTTTTGGGCGATTTCGATCACCAGGCGGCAGACCTCGGCGCCGTCCTTGGCCCACATGACCGTGGCCCCGGTCTCCTGCGCCTTCCGCTCGAAACGCTCCAACCACAGGTCGAGGTTGTCGATGACCTTGTTGCGAATCGCCACCGCCGCGTCGCGTGTGCCCTCGAAATCGTCGAGGTCCTTGAGCGCCTCGGCGCGCTTGGTGACGAACTTGCCCTTGGCGTTCTTCAGGTTGCCCTGCAGCACCACGTTGGCCAACGAGCCTGCGGCGTTGGCCTTGAAGCGCATGGACTTGATTTCCACGATTCAGACCCTCCCGGCCAGCACTTCGGCGACGTGCAGCACCTGCGTCGACTCGTCACCCATGCGGCGCAGCTTGCCCTCGATGTTCAGCAGACAGCCCAGGTCGCCGCCGACCACGGCCTTGGCGCCGCTGGCCAGCACATTGGCGCACTTGCGCTCGGCGATCGCCGCCGAGACCTCGCCGAACTTGACCGAGAAAGTGCCACCAAAACCGCAGCATTCCTCGCAGCCGTTCATTTCCTTGAGGTCCACGCCTTTCATCTTCGCCAGCAGCGCGCGCGGCTGTTGCTTGATGCCCATGCTGCGCAGGCCGGTGCAGGAATCGTGATAGGTGATGCTGCCCTCATGGTCGCCCGGCACGCTGTCCACCTTCAGCACCGTGACCAGGAAGTCGGTCAACTCATAAGTACGGCTGGCCATGGCCGTGGCGCGGTCGCGCCACTCGGGTTCGGCCGCAAGCAGAGTCGGGTACTCGGTACGGATGTGGTCGCCGCAAGAGCCGGAAGGCGAAACGACATAATCGAATCCCTCGAATTCGGCGATGGTCTTCTTCGCCAGCGCCACGGCACCCGGCGCGTCGCCAGAATTCCATGCCGGCTGGCCGCAGCAGGTCTGGGTCTCCGGCGCGATCACCTCGCAACCGGCGGTTTCCAGCAGTTTCAGGGCGGCAAAACCGATGCGCGGACGCATCAGATCCACCAGACAGGTCACAAACAGCCCTACGCGCACCCTTGCCATTGGCCTTACTCCGTATGTCGTTGTTGCCTGCACCCGAAGGGAAGTCCCTGGCATGCAAAGCAAATAGTCGCCGATCGCCGGCGCAGGCATTTGTTATAGTATCCGAAGTCCCGTTCCCAAGAAGAGAATGCCGTGCCGCAGAAACCCGCGGTTACCGCGCCGGAAGCCCGTAGCGGTATCCAGGTCATCGAGCGCATGATGAAACTGCTTGATGTCCTTTCCTATCATCACGATCCGGTCAGCCTCAAGCAACTGGCGCTGGAGACGGGTTTGCATCCATCGACCGCACATCGCATCCTCGCCGCGATGGCCACTTCGGGTTTCGTCGAACGCGCCGACCCCGGCACCTACCGGCTTGGCATCCGCCTGCTGGAACTGGGCAACGTGGTCAAGTCGCGCATCAGCATTGGCCAGGCGGCGATGCCGTTGATGCAGCGCCTGCACCAGCAACTCGGTGAAAGCGTGAACCTGGGCGTGCGCCAGGGCGACGAGATCGTCTATGTCGAACGTACCTCCAGCGGCCGCTCTTCGGTGCGCGTGGTGCACCTGGTCGGCGCCCGCGCGCCGCTGCATGTCACGGCCGTAGGCAAGCTTTATCTGGCCGAAGACGGCCCGCAAAAACTGCGAGAGTACGCCAAGCGCACCGGTCTGCCGGGCTATACCCCAACCTCGCTGACCACGCTCGGCGCGCTGGAACGCGAAGTCGAGCGCGCGCGTCGCCACGGCGTGGCCTTCGACAACGAGGAAATCGAGCAGGGTCTGCGCTGCATCGCCGCGCCGGTGCGCGACGACACCGGCGAACTGGTCGCCGGGCTCTCGGTCTCGGCTCCGGCCGAGCGCCACAGCGCGGACTGGGCCGCGCTGGTCAAGGAAACCGCCGACGCCATTTCGCTGGCCATAGGCTACACGCCGGCCGCCGCACGCTAATAATTTGACCTGTCGCCCATCCCTCTGTATACTGCGCGGTTCTTTGCGTCATCCCATTGGAGTCTCTCATCATGTATGCGGTCATAAAAACCGGTGGCAAGCAGTATCGCGTTGCTGCCGGCGAAAAACTCAAAATAGAACAGATACCGGCTGATGTAGGCACTGAAATCACTCTCGACCAGGTGCTCATGGTCGGCGAAGGCGAATCGGTCAAGATCGGTTCGCCCATGCTCGCCGGTGCCAAAGTCACCGCGAAAGTGATCGCTCAGGGCCGTCATCCCAAGGTCACCATTTTCAAGATGCGCCGTCGCAAGCACTACCAGAAGCACCAGGGCCATCGCCAAAACTTCACCGAAATCGAGATCAGCGGCATTGCCGCCTGAGCCCGACGAGAGAATCAGGAGCTAAAACATGGCACACAAAAAAGCAGGCGGCAGTTCCCGTAACGGCCGCGACTCGGAATCGAAACGCCTGGGCGTCAAGAGCTATGGCGGCGAATTGATTTCTGCCGGCAGCATCATCGTGCGTCAGCGCGGCACCGAGTTCCATCCCGGCGACAACGTCGGGATGGGCAAGGACCATACGCTGTTCGCCAAAATCGAAGGTACGGTGCTGTTTGCCGTCAAGGGCCCGACCAAGCGTCGCGTGGTCAGCATCGTTCCGGCCGCCGCCTAAGCAGTCAATCCTTCCGCGACGAAAGCCCTATCGTCGAGATAGGGCTTTCGCGCTTTTGGCCCCCGAAAATCCATGAAATTCTTTGACGAAGCTCGCATCGAAGTCCTTGCCGGCGATGGCGGCAACGGCGCCGTATCGTTCCGCCGCGAGAAATACATTCCTCTCGGCGGCCCGGACGGCGGCGACGGCGGCAAGGGTGCGAGCATCTGGGCCACAGCCGACCGCAACCTCAACACCCTGATCGACTTTCGCTACACCCGGGTATTTCGCGGTCAGAAGGGTGAAAACGGCCACGGCTCGGACCGCTACGGCAAGGGCGGGGACGACCTGGAACTGCGCATGCCGGTCGGCACCGTGATCACCGACAGCGAAACCGGCGAAGTCATCGCCGACCTCGATACTGACGGCAAGCGCGTGCTGATCGCCAAGGGCGGCATCGGCGGCCTCGGCAATTCGCACTTCAAGTCGAGCACCAACCGCGCACCGCGCCAGAACACGCCGGGGCAGGAAGGGGAAAAGCGCGAACTGAAACTGGAGCTCAAGGTGCTGGCCGATGTCGGCCTGCTCGGTCTGCCGAATGCCGGAAAATCCACTTTCATTCGCGCCGTTTCGGCGGCCAAGCCGAAGGTCGCGGATTACCCCTTCACCACGCTTTACCCGAATCTCGGCGTGGTGCGCGTCGATGACAACCGCAGCTTCGTCATTGCCGACATTCCGGGCCTGATCGAAGGTGCGGCGGAAGGCGCCGGTCTCGGCCACCGCTTCCTCAAGCATCTGCAGCGCACCGGCCTGCTGCTGCATCTGGTGGATATTTCGCCCTTCGATCCGGACGCAGATCCGGCCAAGGATGCCAAGGCAATCCTCAAGGAACTGAAGAAATACGATCAGGCGCTGTACAAGAAACCGCGCTGGCTGTTGATCAACAAGATCGACCTGGTGCCGGAAGAGGAACGCGAGGCGCGGATCGCAGCACTGGTAAAGAGCTACAAGCCGAAGAAGCATTTCGTCGTTTCCGCCATTTCGGGGGGCGGTTGCCGGGAGGTCACGTTTGCCGTGATGGATTATCTGGAACAGCATCGAAAACATGAGACAGCAGATAGCTGACGCGCAGCGACTGGTGGTCAAGGTCGGCAGTGCGCTGGTGACCAACAACGGCGAGGGTCTAGCCCATGATTTCATCGCCGAATGCGCGCGGCAGATCGCCGCCTTGCATGCGGACGGGCGACAGGTTCTGCTAGTGTCCTCCGGCGCGATCGCTGCCGGTATGCAGCGTCTGGGCTGGACAACAAGGCCGCATGCCATGCACGATCTGCAGGCAGCTGCCGCGGTAGGCCAGATGGGTCTGGCCCAGGCCTACGAGACAACCTTCATCAACCACGGCCTGAAAGCCGCGCAGATTCTGCTGACCCACGAAGACCTGGCCGATCGCACGCGCTACCTGAATGCCCGCTCGACCCTGCAGACCCTGCTCGACCTCGGCGTGGTGCCGATCATCAACGAAAACGACACGGTGGTCACCGACGAAATCAAGTTCGGCGACAACGACACGCTGGGGGCGCTGGTGGCGAATCTGGTCGAGGCCGAAGCCCTGGTCATCCTCACCGACCAGAAAGGCCTTTACAGCGCCGATCCACGCCTCGACCCGACCGCCTCGCTGATCGGCGAAGGCCGCGCCGACGATCGCCGCTTCGAGGCCATGGCCGGCGGCGCCGGCTCGGGCATCAGCAAGGGCGGCATGATTACCAAGGTACGTGCGGCGCAGCGCGCCGCGCGAAGCGGCGCCCATACCCTGATCGTCAGCGGCCGCGTACCCGATTCACTGCTGGCCGCCGCGCGCGGCGAAGCCATCGGCACCCTGCTCTATGCCGCCGAATCACCGCTGGCGGCGCGCAAGCAATGGCTGGCCGACCATCTGCAACTGGCCGGCGCGCTGACGCTTGACGCAGGGGCCGTACAGGCTCTGGCTGGCGGCCGCAGTCTGCTGGCGGTCGGCGTGGTGCGCGTCGACGGCGACTTCCAGCGCGGCGCGGCGGTGGCCTGCCACAGCCCCGAAGGCCGAGAAATAGCGCGCGGTCTGGTCAATTATTCGAGCTCCGAAGCCCGCCGCATTGCCGGCCACGGCACCCATGACATCGAAGCCCTGCTCGGCTATATCGACAGCGCAGAACTGATCCACCGCGATAATCTGGTCCTGCTGTAACGCCAATACTGCTTTGGTAAAGCCACCTTTGGGTGGCTTTTTTAACGCCTGCCGGCCGGAAACTGATGCTCGATCACAAGGCCCGACCTGTTCCTGCCGCGCGTCTTCTACCCGACGCACAAAAAAACGGCCACCCGAAGGTGGCCGTTTGAAATGCAGCATCTTCCTGGGGTCAGACCCCGATCAGATTTAGAACGAGTGCGACATGCCCAGGTGCCATTGGGCCGACTTGTTGCCCACACCGACCGTCGCGGTCGGAGTAGCGAAGAAGTCGTACGTGCCATTGGTGCTGTCGTTCTTGACTTCGGTGTAGCTGATGCCGACGTTGGTACGCTTCGACAGCGCGTAGTCATAGCCCAGCATCCAGGCCTTGGCGCCCGAACCGTCATCAGCCGCGCCGGCGCCGGAAGTCTTGCCGGCCTTGGCGTACTGCAGATAGAAGGCATTGGCGCCCATGGTGTACTGGCCGGTGGCCTGCCACGCATTACGCTTGACCCAGTTGGTGTTGGCGGTCACGTCGTTGTCGTACTTCGACGAATCCCAGCCCAGACCCAACGCCAAGCCCATCGGCAGGGTATAACGCGCCCAGATGCGGTTGGAACGCTGGTCGGAAGCCGCGACTGCTGCCGTCGCGCCGTTGCCGCCTTCTTCGTTGTTCTGCCAGTAGCTGTAGCCGGCGTTGATCGGGCCGTTGGCGTACTTTGCGGTCAGGTTCCAGGCGCTGCCCTTGGAGCCGTCGGCAGCCTGGCCGCCTTCAGCAGCGGCAAAGGGGGCCGTCGAACCGGCCAACTGAACAGTGAAACCGCTCATGTTCGGGCTGTTGTACATGACGACGTTGTTCGAACGGGTGCGCGGGGTGATCGCGACGCCATTGACTTCGCTCATGATGCCGTGGCCGAGCAACGACTGCAGGGAGCGGACGCGCATGGCGCCGAGGCCGCCGGCGAGTTCGTTGTAGTGCAGATCCTGCTTGCCGGCTACGACACGGCCCCAGTTGCCCGACAGGCCAACATGGGAGTTGCCGCCGGCCCAGGTACCGCCGACGGAATCAAGGCCGAAACGCGTATCGATCTGGAACACGGCCTTCATGCCGCCACCGAGGTCCTCGGAGCCGTTGATGTTCAGGTTGCTCGAATGATCGGTCACGCGATTGACGGTACCAAAGCCTGCGGTGGCGGTGCCGCCGCTGGTCTTGTTGCTGTCATAGCCCATGAAGATGCCACCGGAAATGGTCACGTTCGACTGGGCGAAGGCGCCGCCGGAAACCAAACCAGCGACAGCCAGAGCGATAAGTTTCTTTTGCATAGATTTCTCCAAAGAGAGTTGGTTATTAACAGCTTGCAATGACACCACGTGGTCGGTCACTGCTCGCTGTCACTGCCCGAATCCGGGAAGCTGGGAGCATTCTGCTTTAGCGCCGGACGTCAGACAATC
>JACPUD010000118.1 GCA_016192435.1 Rhodocyclales bacterium
AGACTGGCTCGCAAAAACCGGAATCCGGCGAAGAAAATAGTTTTTGCCGACCTGAAGCGCGAGGAACTGATTCCCCTGTTTTTCGACGCGGATCTTTTCCTGTTCGCATCCCATGTCGAATATTCCCCGCTCGTCATTTTTGAGTGTCTGGCGGCTGGCTTGCCCTTCCTGTCGATTCCGGTCGGCAATGTCGACGAAATCATCAGATGGAGCGATGGCGGTGTATTGTGCCCCGGCCGGCAATCCAGTGAGGGCTTCTCGTCGGTTGACCCCGTGGTTCTCTCCGGGGAAATGCGCAAGCTTTCTTTGGACGCGGAAAAGCGCAAAAAATTGTCCGCAAACGGACGTCAGGCCTGGCTAGACAGATTCACCTGGAAAGAAATTGCGAACCGCATCGAACAGCTGGTTATGCAAGCTCGCGGATGAAGTCGAATATATCGACGGCCTGCAGACCGACGAGCTGCCTGAGCTTGCCGATGTTCGCCCGGGAATAGATCGCCTCACCCGGTCGTTGCGCGGCGACCACCGAGATCTTTCCGAATTTCTCCTCGACTGCCCGGAGCAGGTCGATGATGCGCACCGATCGTCCCGACCCGACATTGATGATTTCATTCTTCAATGGCATTCCCGCGACCGCGCAAACCACCTTCGCCACATCGTCGACATGGATGAAGTCCCGCTCGGCAATCCCTTCGTTCAGCAACGTGAACGGTCGCTGGTTTCTTGCACACGAAATCAGTTTCTGCACCACCGAGAACCTGTCGTCCCCACCGTAGGAATTGAAGACGCGCAGGATCAGGTAGTCGATGGCGTTGGTGCCACAGAACGACTTGACGAGTTCTTCATTGAACAGCTTGGTGTAGCCATTCATGCTGACCGGGCTGCACGGTTTGTCTTCGACCGAATTGCTCGAATCTCCATAAACCGAACAGCTGCTGATGAAGATGAACCGGGCAATCCGTTTTTCCCGGCACAGCCGCAAGGCCCTGCCGGTGGAAACGATGTTCGATTCGAGAACAAGGTCCGGCAGCACATTCAGGTCGTTCTTGAGGTCGTACGCGCAATGAATGAGCGCCTGGTACTCGCCTGGCGCCGCCTCGTCCAATGCATCCCAATCGCTTCGCGAAACCGGCAGGCAGTCAAATGCGGCATGCGCCTGGATATGCTTGCCAAGGTTTCCGTTGGCCCCGGTCAGAACGACTCTCATCGGGGTTTCAGCCTTGGGGCAGCTCGGAGGCCGGACTGGTCAAGGGGTTGGGTGAGAACCCGCCCAGAAATTCGGTTTCGTGGCGCCGGATGATCGGCGAATTGGCGCGGTATTGGTGTATGTGCAAGCGCTGTTCGGGCGTCAGGAAATAGTAGGTATCTGCATACAGCTGCTCAGCCGTTTGCGGACAGTCACTGAACGCCTCACTCAGGTCCGATCTGACCAGATACAGATCCTGATGGAAACACACCGGCGTATAACCATGCTGCTTTGCGACCTCGATGATATGGGCGAGCGGCTGGTGGATGTTCTGCGCTGCCTCGGGCACGGCAATCGGGCTTGTCACCCTGGGCGAGAAACTGTGGCCCCCTTCCATCATGATCACGGCTGGCTTGAGGCCGAGGTCCTGGAAAATTTCCAGATCGAGTCCGTCCACATCGATCACCACGAAGCATATTTCGCGGACATCGGTTCCGCATTTTTCGACGATGGCGGCCACGTTTTCTTTGCCGATGCCACGGTTCGGAGCGCCCACATAGGTATTGATGCACTTGATCCGGTCTTTGAGCGCGCGATAGTTCGATTCCAGGTTCACGAACTTCTTTGCGTCTCCCTCGATAAACACGCCATGCCAGCCTTGCTCCACCAGCCATCGGCAATTTGACAGGTACACCCCGTCCCATGCCCCGAACTCGACGAAGGCCTTGCGCTGAGGCAACTGCGATCCGATACGCCGGAATATCTCGTGGATGATGCCGTCCTGACCAACCTGGCTATAGACATTTCCGTAACTGAAAAGCAGCGAACCGCGGCTCAGCCGCTCCAGATCGCCGGGGCTTCTGCGCTGGACCGTGGTCTCGGCAAGATACCGGCATAGTTTGTTCAAAATCCGCTTATAGAGCATGTGCAAGGCCTTGTTTTTGTTCCGGCGCGCCGGGCGCGGACTGGCAGCCCAGCGTCCGCGCGCCACAATGACAGTTTAACGGTCGGCTTACCTCGTTCGCCTCATCGCGAACCGGCCGCAAAGCTTTTCTTTCTGAGTCGATTGAGCTGCATCAACAGCCTGACGACGAAATACAAAACACCCAGATTATCGCGCTTCACCCTCTCGATCTCGGCGTCGGACCGCGGGATATCCCCCGACACGCCTCCGCGGTAGTGAATTGCAGTAATTGGATCGGCAATCCTGAAGCGGTAGCCGCGCAGAAACAAGCGCAGGAACAGATCGTAATCCGAAGCGATCTTGAGGTCTTCCCGGTAGCCGAATGATTTCTGGATGTCCGTGGAGATGAAGGTCGACAGGTGCGGAATCGTATTGAAGAATGGAAGCAGGAAGGGGCGTGGTACAAGTACTTCGATTTCCTTGTCGTTTGGCCAACACACGTCACTGCGACAGCACAGGATTTTTGCCTGCTCGGTCCTGAGAATTTCCAACGCCTGGCCGAATCCGTCGGCGTGCAGCCGATCATCTCCGTTGAGGAACAGCACATATCGACCGGTTGCCCGCGCCGCCCCTTTGTTCATCGCGTTATAGACGCCGGTATCCGATTCCGAGACGAGGATATCGACCAGATCTCCAGCTTCACGCAGAATTCCCAGCGTGCCGTCGGTCGATACCCCATCGATGACTATGTACTCGATGTCACGGGTCTTGATTTCCCTTACGGATTGCAGCGCCCGCGCGATGGTGGGGGCGCAATTTTTTGTAACCGTGATGATCGACAGCAAAGGAGGAATGCGGGCAGAATCCATCGTCTTGTTTGAAATTCAGGTCGTGGCTTTCCCACGTTCCGCAGATACCAACCTGGCAACCAGCTGCGGAAGTCTGGTAGATGCGTTCCACCCCAGCAGTCGATGTGCCTTGCTGGGGTCGCCCGCGCTGTGGGTGATGTCCAGGGGACGGAAAAACGACGCTTCGCTGTGCACATGCTCACGCCAGTCAAGCCCGACATTTTCAAAGGCGAGCGACACAAAGTCGGCCAGGGTGTTCGAGTACCCGGTGGCAATCACATAGTCGTCGGGCGCTTCGGCCTGCAGCATGCGCCACATCACTTCCACGTATTCGGGAGCCCAGCCCCAGTCGCGCACGATGTCCAGGCGACCGAGTGTCAGTTTCTCCTGTGCGCCGTCGGCAATGCGACAGGCCGTGGAAACGATCTTCTTGGTGACAAAACGCGCCGGGCGCAACGGCGACTCGTGATTGAACAAAATGCCGTTACAGGCAAACAGACCATAGGCCTCGCGATAATTGGCAACCAGCCAGTGGGCCGAGGCCTTCGCCACCCCGTAAGGGCTGCGCGGCCGGAAGGGCGTCTCCTCGTTCGCGCGCTGGTTGCCGACATCGCCGAAACACTCACTGGAACTCGCGTGATAGACCTTGATCGGCTTGCCGATGAACCGTATCGCCTCCAGCAAGTTCAACACCCCAAGCGAAACACTCTCCATCGTTTCCGCCGGCTGTTCGAACGAAAGCCCCACGGAGCTTTGGCCGGAAAGGAAATAGACTTCGTCCGGCTCGCTGCGCATCAGGGCATTCAGCACGCTGCGGAAATCAGTCTGCGCCATCGAGAGTTGCGACACGCGTTCGAGGATTCCCAACCGATTCAGGTTCGAAAAACTCGCCACCTGTGCGTCGCGCGAAGTCCCCCATACCTGGTAACCCTTGTCGAGCAACAAGCGGGCCAGGTAAGCGCCGTCCTGGCCCGACACTCCGCAAATCAGGGCGCGTCTCAAAGCAGCCTCCGATAGATATCCAGGGTCTCTCTTGCGCAGCGCTCCCAGCTGAAGGCGGCGCAGCGTGCCCTGCCTTTTGCAATCAGTTCGTCCCGCCTTGACGGCAACTGCAGCACCGACTCGATTGCGACACGCAGGGAGTCTACATCGTCCGGCTTGAAATACTCCCCCGCATCGCCGACCACTTCCGGAATCGAGCTCGTGTCACTGCACAGCACGGGGCAATCCAGCGACATCGCTTCGAGCGGCGGAATGCCGAAGCCCTCATAGCGCGACGGATACACAAAGGCGGCAGCGTGTCGATACAAGTCTGCGAGCACTTCGTCACCGCCGCCCAGCTGCACGACGCCGCTTTGCTTGATGCCAAGGGCGCCGATCAACTCGCGCTCCGCACTCGCAAGCGCGCCGCCGCCGAAACAGACAATGCGGCAACTGTCTTGCAACCACCGCGACGCGGCATAGGCTCGCAGCAGGGAGTCGAAGTTCTTGTAGCCCCCCCTGCTGCCCACATACAGCAGGTAGGGCATCCCTCCCGGCGCGACCGGACCACTCGCCCTTTCGGCGTCGGCGGTCATGCGATCGTAACCAAGATAGACCACCGACGTGCGCTCCATGGGGATTGCGAAGAATTCCACCAGATCCCGGCGCGTACTTTCCGAAATGCACAGCACGTGATCCGCGCGGACCACCGACTCGCGCTTGGTCTCGGTGAAATCGGTTCCGGGGAATTCAGCCGGATAGCGCTCGGCGATCATGTCGTAGACGGTAATGACGCGACAACTGTCACGCGGGCCGACGAACTCTCTGGAAAAGTAGGTTTCGTGAACGATGTCTGGACGAAAGTGGGCTATCGCCCGGTCGGCAAGGTGCCTGCTCAGGCCACTGACGAAACGAAAAGTCTTGGGTATGCGCGGCGCCCTGCGGCCCCGCACCAAGCTGCGCGGCGCCTGCTGCAAATGGCCGTTGAAATGCAAGGGCGCGAAGATTCGCGGCGTGACCTCGGGGATGCAGGACAAGGCCTCGCCCAACCTGCAGACGTAGCGCGAGATGCCGCCGAACTCCTGGAGCAGGAATACCTGCTGGTCGAATGCGATGCGCATTCCCGGGTTATTGCGCGCCGAGCCATCCCGGCGAATATAGGTCGCCCAACTCCGCCAGCGCCCGCACGTGGCCGGTCGCAAGATCGGACACCGGGAGATGCCGGATGGCATCGGCGCGGCTTGCCCCGCGCGCATAGGTGAGCTGTCCGTTCGCGTCGCGGGCCTCGCGGAAGCGCGATGGATACGACCGGATTTGGTCGAGCGCGCCGACAATGGCAGCAGCGTGGTCTTGCCGTACGAAAAACGCGTTGCAGCCGTTGGAGTTGGTGCCGACGAAGCGATAGCCTTTCCGCTCGCCGAGATGGATCATGGCCGGCAACGAAGCGCCGAAGTAGAGATTCGAATGGTGCGCGCGGGTCCGCTGAAAGTCCGCTTGGTAAGGCACAGAAATTCGATGTACATCCCCGAGAACAGCGTTGTATTCGCAGACCACGAGCACTGGATCGATCACGTCAATCGCCTGCCAGACCCAATAATCGTTGCCGTCGATGTCGACGCTCAGCAGGCCGATCTCGCCTTTGATGCCCGTCGATGCGATCAGTTGGTTGATGTTGTCCTTATCTATAAACGCGCATCTCGCCGTCAGGTCGTGTCGCCAGTAAATTTCCTGCGCCTGAATGTTCGCGATATGCGCCTCCGATCCATCCATCACCAGACCGCGCCAATTACGGAGAAGCAGCAACAAACGCGTATTGGCTTCGAGGTAGTCTTCGACGCCGAATTCGACGAAGGTCTCGGGAATGCCCGGCAGGCGCTCCAGCAACCAGTCGATGATGCCGTCTTCGCCCCACTGCGAAAAGGCTCGAAGTTCCACTTCCGCCAGGGATCTGACTCGCCCCTTGGCCCGATTCACCGCTACCACCGACAGGCTCTGCAACACGAGATTCACCTCCACTTCCCTTTCACGCGGACTTACCGCTGCGCGTAACTGACGTAAGAGATAGTTCTTCATGTCGGAGCAATTTTCATTTTCGGGATCGGATCCAAAGGAATTGAAATTCTAGCCTAAGCCAAGACGACTCCGACCGGATCGAGGGCGAGCCCTTGATAGAGGGGCAATAATCCAATGTCGCAACGAGAGATGCAGCGCCAATGCGGCAAGGCGAATACGATGAATCCCCCCTAGTCTGACCGAATATCTACCAAGAAACCGCAGGTAATCCAAGATGTATCCAGAGCGACGGTTTCGGGAGCGCCCAAGTACCGAAAACGCAAATGTCAGACACCAGTGGCTCAGCAACTCATACAAATTGAGCTGCATATCCGGTTGCAGTTGTGGAATCTTGAAGATCTCGAGTGCACGCGCACACAAGTCATCCTGCGCACTCAGATAGGCATCGAGGTCCGGGCTACTGTAGGAAATGGATTGGGGATGGGTACGAAAAAATATCAGCGGCGCGTCGATATAGCACAAACACTTAAGGGATCCGGCCCCGATTGCCAGCAGATTGTCCGAATATGGCGAGAACCCCTGGCCAAGTTGCTGCATGCCGCCAATGCTGCGCAACGACTGAATCTCGAATATCCCGTAGCAGCCGATCACCTTGATCCTTCGCGCCAGATAGTCACCCAGGAAATCCCGTCCACGGTACTGACGAAACGTACCCTCGTACTCAACGCGTCGGCCATCGTAGTGTTCGCCACTTGCATAGCCAGTGAACACTGCTGAAACCTGGCCACAGTCTCTGTGGGCATCCCAGACCGCCTGCAGGAAATCAGGCGCGTAAAGATCGTCGTCCGCGAGCCAAGTGAAATAGCGTCCACGGCTTTGGGCCAACAGTTCGTTCATGTTGGCAATTTCGCCCAAATTGACGGCATGATTGACAATTCGAACCCGCGGATCGTCGATGCCCAGAATTTCCTGGGTCAATGATTCAGCCGTGTTGTCGTTGCCGACTATGACCTCGAAATCAGTGAAGGTCTGGGCGAGAATGGACGAAAGAGTTTCGGTAAGCAGCTCGCGCCGCTTGAAGGTGGTGACTCCAATGCTGAAGTACGGCCCTTCGCTCAAAACGGTCTCGCGAGGAATCCGGAACTGAAACCGCGCATCGGCGTCTTAAAGCTTCCGTGCCAGAATCTGGATCATCACGTCCCTGTCACCCTTCCAGCGATAGCGAGTGATCTCCTGTTCCTTGAAGCCAAGGTGCTTGAGAATGGCCTGCAGCTTGGGTACCGTATAGCAATTGGTGTGAAACTGTCCGGCGCCATTCTGGCTGCCGAAGATCATTGCGGAAAGGTAGCCCCAGCGATTTTCGGTCGAATAGGAATACTGCCCGAACCAGTGCTTGTCGCGTATGGCGTCCGGGTCGTTTCGGTAAAACTCTTTCCATTCATCCTTTGCCGCAAGCCATTCCTTGACGGCGGCCTCGAAATCCGGCGTCGCCAGTCGCAATAGCCCGCCTGACTTGAGCACGCGCTGCACTTCATGGAAGAAGCGCGGTTCATCCACGAATGGCAGGTGCTCGATAAGGGAGTCGGCCCGAACCTCATCGACCGTGCCATCGTCATAGGGCAGATTAAAGATATCGTAATCGTAGACCAGCAGATCATTCGAGAAATGTTGCTGCGGATAGCGCTCCCTGAGCACCTCCAGGCTATCCATATCCACGTTGACGTAGTCCGGCAACGGCGATCCGCCACAGCCGAGATTCAGCCGAATGGTGCCGTCGGCACATCGTGCACCGGCTGTCACGAGCGCACTCCACGCAACAAGGCAATGGTGTCGGCAATTCCACGCCCAAGGTCGCCGTGCGACTCGAAGCCTTGGTTGCGAAAGCGCTGGTTGGCTACGTGATAGGAAAGCTGATTCATGATTTTGGTATCAACGTACTCGATAGCAATGTCATCGACATGGCTTCGAATGACGTCGAGGATGTCCTTGACGGTCGAATTGGTGGTGAGCACGTTGTAGATGTTTCCATCGAACAGGTCGTTGCGGATGATGAAGTGCAGCGCACTCACCGCTTCTTCCAGGTCAAGATAAGGCCTGACCTGGTTCAGGGCGGTACGCCAGACGGTGATCGGCTGGCCGGTCACGGCCTGCCAGCAAAACTTGTTAACTGCGGTGTGAAAGCGCATTCCCGGTGAAACGCCGAAAATCGTTCCGAAGCGACAGGTAACGAAACGCAGGCCCTCGCTTCGACCCAGTGCGGTGAGCAGTTGCTCCTCCCGCAGTTTGGTCTCGGCATATGGACTCTGCGGCTGCAGGTCGTCTGCGCCACAATTCTCATCGACGACGTCCTTCTGCGTCCCATATACGCTGGTCGACGAGATGTTGATCAGCGCCGCTCCGACCTGAAGGCAAGCCTGCGCCACACGCTCGGTGACCAGATAATTCTCCCGCTCGACCTTCTCCCGAATTTCGAAGCTGCCGGCTGCGTTGGTGATGGCAGCGAGTTGGAGCACCAGATCTGCGCCGTCGAACAAAGGCACCAGATCGGCCGCCATGACATCCTTCTCGAAGAAGCGGAAGTGCCCGTGGCTCGGAAGGTTAAACAGAGACGAGTAACGCTGGCTGGAGAGATTGTCCAGCATTACCACCTTCACCCCAGGATATTGGTCAGGCAGGGTGCGGATGAAGCGCGATCCGATATGGCCCAACGCGCCGCAGACGACTATTTTCTTGATCATGCTTATTGCCCACTCTCTATGACAGCCCGGGTCTTCTTCAAGCCGGAAAGGAAATCATGGCGCGGCTGCCACCCGGTGAGCGCCTGAAGTCTGGCGGAGGAGAATTGTACGTGATCGACCTCGATGCGCCGACGTTCCTCAGGCCATTCCATGTGATCAACCGACCCGCTCGGGAATGCCTCGACGATGCCGCGGGCGATCGCCGCAACCGACAGGTGTTCGTTGCTCGTAGCGAAGTATGTTTGCCCGGAAAGTCTCGGGTCTTGTGTGGCCAGCCAGAGCATATCCGTGGCATCTTCGGCATACAGAACATTGCGCAATTGAGCGCCGGAGCCAAATATCTTGATCTGCTGTCCGGTGCGCGCCAGATGGATGAAATAGTTGATGAAGCCGAATTCCGGATATCCCTTGCCGTAGGGACCGAACAGGTTTGCGAAGCGCAGCACCACTGTCTTCAGGTCGTGAATCGTATGGTAGATCCGATAGTACTTCTCGGCCACACCTTTATTGGCCGAATAGATTTCCAAGGGGCGCTCCGGGTGGTCCTCATCAACCACGGCATGCTGGGCCTTGCCGATCACGGTGCTGCTTGATGTGTAAACCACCACAGCGTCGCGATTGAGCAGGCGCACCGCTTCCAGCAGTTTGAGATTCCCGCCGCAGTTGATGTCCGCGTCCAGCAATGGATACTGGATGGATAGCGGATGCGAGGTCTGCGCCGCGCAGTTGAAGATCACATCCTGCCCTTGCACGACCGTGGCAAGCAAGGTCTCGTCGCGCAAATCGCCTCGTACAAAACGAATCCGGTTCCATACCTGCTGCAGATTTGCCGTCGTGGCATGCAGATGTGGATCAAGCGAATCCATCACCGTGAGTTCGACACCGGGTTCTGCGAGGCACCGCCGCACGAGATTTGCGCCAAGGAAACCAGCACCACCGATTATCAGAATCTTCATGACAGGCTTTCTATGATGGTATCGATTCCCTGCGCCAGTGGATAGCGGGCGCTCCATCCGGTCGCCTCGGCAAAGCGACGCGTGTCGGCCACGAAGTTGCGCGCTTCGATGGGCGACAAACCCGCAGGCGGTTCCACGCTGACCACAGGAACCAGCTTGCCGGTTCTCGCTGCAACCTGCTGGGCCACGAGTTGAAGTGCGTGCGCGATGCTGTGTCCCTCTCCCCGACCAATTACGTAATGATGTCCGTTAAGCTCGGCCACATTGGCAGCGGCGGCAATGAACGCTCGCGCCGCATCGTGGACATGCACGTAGTCACGCAGTTGTTCACCCCGCCCATATACCGTCAGCGCCTCGCCACGCAAGGCGCGTCCTACCATCTGGTTAAGAATGCCGCGATCGGCGCGGCTAGATTTCGGGCCCGGGCCATAGACATTGGCCAGACGCAGGATGGCGCCCCGGACAACACCCACCCGGACAAAGTACTTGAGGTAACTCTCGGCCATCTGTTTGTGCAGATCATAAGTGGTGACAGGCGCGTCCGGGTAGTCCTCGCCAACCGGCAAGCGATCTGGCAGTCCACAGACCGTCACCGTGCTGGCACAGATAACAGTGGGACTAAGGCCTCGTTCCCGGCAAGCCTGCAGCATCAGCAGCATCGGCAGCACGTTGCTGTCCAGGTCGGCGCGAGGATCGCGATTGGCCTCGTAGGTACTGGTTTGTGCGGCCAGATGAAACACCACGTCGATGCCCTCCGGCAGCGATTGCCATAGCGCCGGGTCGCGTACATCCCCAACCAGGTCTTCGACACGCGCCCTGACGCAAGAGGGCCGCATGTCCGTCGGATGGCGCAGCAGACGGACAACATGACAATCGGTACGGCACAGCAGGTCAATCAGGGACGAGGCGATGAAGCCTCCGCCACCCGTTATCAGAACGCGCTTGCCCGAAAACCAACTCAACGTCACGCTATCGTGTTCGGCCATGTCCGGAGTTGCAATCGTTTCACTCGCCGTGGCGCCAGCGCCAACTTTCATCACCTCGTCCTGTCTGGTCATGTCGAGCGCTGCGATTGTTCAGAAATAAAAGTCGGTATGGATCAGGATTTGCCGAAAAAGCCCAGCACCGTATCGATTACGGTGCTGACCTCAACATCGCCCAGTTCCGGGTAGATCGGCAAGGACAGCACCTCGGCCGCGACACGATCGGTTACCGGCAGGCTGGCTGGAAAGCGTGAACTGTAGGCCGGTTGCCGGTGCACGGGTAGCGGATAGTGGATGCCCGCCGCAATGCCATGCCGTTGCAGGTGCTGACGCAAGGACTCACGCTCATCGCTGCGCACCACATACAGGTGGTAGACGTGGCTGTTACCTGGACGCGTCGCGGGCAGCTGCAGTCCGCAGCAGTCCTTCAGTGCCACGTTGTAAATGCCAGCAATACGTCCGCGTGCGGCGTTGTCGGAATCGAGGTAACGCAGTTTCACGCGCAGCACCGCCGCCTGGATCTCATCCAGACGACTGTTCCAGCCCGCCACATGGCTGACATACCGTTCAGACCAACCATATTCCCTGAGCAAGCGCATCTTGGCAGCCAATGTGGCATCGCCCGTCACCACCATGCCTCCGTCGCCAATCGCGCCAAGGTTCTTGGTGGGATAGAAGCTGAAACAGGCAAGTTCACCGAAACTGCCAACCGGGCGGCCGCGATAGGTCGCGCCGTGCGCCTGGGCGCAATCCTCGATCACCACCAAGCGGTGGCGCCGCGCCATCTCTATGACGGGATCGAGGTCGGCCGCCTGCCCATAGAGGTGCACCGGAATGATGGCGCGGGTGCGGGGCGTAATCAATTGCTCCAGAAGTGCGGGCGCAAGGGTGCAACACGTCTCATCGATATCCGCAAAAACAGGCGTGGCGCCCACCAATTCGATCGCGGCGACCGTGGCCACCGCTGTGTGGGAAACCGTAATGACCTCGTCACCGACACCGATGTCGCAGGCCTTGAGCGCAAGATGCAGGGCCTCGGTCCCGCTGCCCACGCCAACGCCATGCGCCACGCCGACGTAGGCGGCAAATTCGTGCTCGAACGCCTCGGCGTCGCGCCCGAGTACATACCGTCCCGAGTCGAGTACGGCTTGAATCGCCGCATCGATCTCCGCTTTGTGCGCCAAGTACTGCGCCTGAGGATTGCCGCACAGAATCATCAGCTAATCTGCACCTTGGGCACGTAGTTGATCCACTGGCCGCCGGCATCGCGGAATTTCTGCTCCTTGGCCATGATTTCCGCCGCGTGATTCCAGGCGAACAACAGCGCGTAGTCCGGATATCGTTCCTGGAACGCACTATATGGCCGCACCGGGATGTGCGCGCCGGGGCTGAACTTGCCCTGCTTGATCGGCGTGGTATCGCTGACGAACTCAACCAAATCCGGGGTGATGCCGCAATAGTTGGTGACCGTGGTGCTCTTGGAGGTGGCGCCATAGCCGACCACGCGTTTGCCCTGGCGCTTGAGATCGCGCAGCAGAGCCATCAGGTCGTCGCGCGAGCGTTCGATGTTGCGACGCAGTGCGTCGTAGGTCTCCGGCTTGTGCAGGCCGAGCGCATCTTCCTTGGCGCGTTGCGCTGCCACTGCTGCCGATACCGGGCGCGCGCCCTTGTGCGCAATCACATAGCGCATCGAGCCGCCATGGACCTCCTGAGGCAGGACATCGATTACTTCGAGGCCATGCTCGCCGAACAGATGGCTGACGGAACTTACCGAGAAATAAAAAGCGTGTTCGTCGTAGATCTGATCGTAAGAGGTCTTCTCCACAATGTCGCCGAGATAGGGATCCTCGAACATCAGCACACCGCGCGGCTTCAGCAGGATCTGGATGCCGGCGGCAACCGAGTGCAGGTAAGGAATGTGGCACATCACGTTGGCACCGAGGAAGGCGTCGGCCTGGCCGTGCTCGGCAACGATGCGGCGGGCGAGATCCTCGTTGAAGAACTCCGAAATGGTCCGAATGCCCTTGCCGCGTGCAACCTCGGCGACGTTCGCCGACGGCTCGATGCCAAGATGACGCACCCCGGCACGGGCAAAGTTCTGCAGCATGATGCCATCGTTGCTGCCGATCTCGACGACGAAAGGATCGAACGGATCGAGGTAATCCTTCATCACGCCTTCCGCGAAGCGCTGGAAATGCTCCGCCATGCGCACTGAAGTGGATGAGAAGAAGGCATAGTTCTCATGGAACATCTTGCGCTCATCGACCAGCTCGGTCAGCTGCACCATCTTGCAGTGCGGACAAAACGCCGTCTTGAGCTCGAAGAAATATTCCTCGGGATATTGCTCAGGCGCCAGAAAGCCATTGGCGATCGGCATCTTGCCGAACGACATGAATGGTTCGATCGGGGTATTGCAGATCAAGCAGGGTTTCAAGTGATGTCCTTCCTGTGTCATCGGGGTACGGCACGACGGAAAAGCCAGCCGCGCAGTTCGCATTGTTCCGGCGCATCTTTGACGTAAGGTCGATCGCCGATCTCGAACTCGCGCTCGGCCACAAAACCGAGCGACTCGACAAAGCTGAGCACGCTCGCACGATTGAATTGCCAATGCAGCATCACGGAACCATAAATCCGTTGCACTGCCGCGAAAGTCGGGACCTTTTCAACAACCGGCAACCGGGTAATGTAGAGCCATTCGCTGGCAGCATTGGAAATCCGGCGCAACTGTCCTTGCCAATCCTGCGCGTATTGTAGCGAACCGCTGAGCATCACCAGATCGTACCCGCGGCCGAGGCATGTCTCGTCGCTATACCAAGCGGCTTCGGGAATCACCTTTTGCCCCGCGGCCGCCAGCACGGGTGTCTCCTTGCAGTGATATTCGACAGACACTTCCGGAACAGCCGCCCGTGCCACCAAGTAATAGTAGCCAAGGCCACTGCCCCAATCCAGAACGGACACGGACGTCTTGCAATGCGCTGTCCGCGCCAACACGTACGCGAAGCTGACATGGAGATTGTGCTGATGGCCCACGCCAAGCGGACCTCCGTTCAGCAATGATCTCTCGGATTCGACGTTCTCCGCGCGCGTCGCCTCCACCACGCTGTCGACGTTCCAGCCCGATGACGCTCCAGAAAGGACACTCTCGTCCCAACCCGACGAGGAGTATTCAAGGACAGCCGGTGGCGGGCGCAGCCGGCGACGCAGGCGCCTTATCGAGTCTGCAAGCAGCGGGGGAAGCAGCCCGATGGCAAGCCGCCTGATCCATGGATATCCCATCTCAACTGCTCGCCCGTTCGATTCGCGCAGGATCGCCGGCATCTTGCATGAATGGGTATTTGTCGAAAGCGATGAACTGGGTGCGGTCGGGATCCTGCAGAAAGGATGACAGGACCTGAACTTGCCCGGCGAGGGCATCATCATCCGCATTCAACATCAAATCAGCAGTGTCTGCCAGCACCTTTGACGGAGTGATCTGCACGATTTGACGGTAGTCATAATGAGGACAAAACAGGTACCGGGCGCTATGCATCATCGGCAACTCAAAATACATGACGATCTTCGCCGCCTTAATCTGGTCCGGAGTCAATTTTTCGAGCCGATCCAGCTGAAGCAGCCAAGTATCGTACTCCTCCCCTGTATCCGGTTCGATGGTGAAGCCGAATCCGCTGTAGGGGCTTTCGCCGCCGAGCAGACAGGGGATCCCGACGCAGGCATATTCCATCCCCGCAGTACCGAGACAGGTAACAATGACGTCAGCCAGAAAGCGTATCGACATCCCATTGAAATCGGCGTCGGCGTCGAGGAATACGATATTGGATTTCGATACCTTGGCGAACATGGCGTGCAGATCCAAGTCCTTGACCGGATAGAGTCCGGCCGCGGGATGCTCCTTGAAGACCCAGTTCACCGAATCAACGGTCTCGGCGACGCGGAGAGTCCGCTCAAACCAGTCGAAATAATCCTGAAAGGCCAGCGGCCGGGCAAAGTGCGAATGCGGGTGATCGTTAAACGCATGCAGCATCACGAAAATCGTCTTCTTTTTAGGATCGAGACCAGTCGCCCGGCAAAAATCCTCTCTACTCTCGTAGAAGCGCTTGCTCTTATTGAAAGCCAGTTCGACCGCAATGTGGCTAACGCGCTGGTTATGCCGTTCGTCAAGGTAGGCGTTAGCAAGCGGGAGCACAACGTCGTCTGGCAGACTCATCATTCGTTCGAAGTGATGCCTCTCAGGCTTGGCCGGATAAAACCCTACGTCGGCGTAAGTCCGGTATTTCTGGACAAGAATTTCATGGGAGCCAACTCGGTTGATTACTTCGATCTCGTCCTTCAGAAGATAGCGGCTGAAGGTTCCGCCAAACATGCCTATGGTGTGGGCGACGACAAACGAATCGAGCCGGTAGCGCCGGATGATGTCCTTGATCATGTAGCGGTGCATGTAAAAGGCGTAAAGCACCGACAGGACATTGAGGTCCACTTCCTTCAGGGTCGCGTAACCTCTTACCAGTGTGTTGTCGTAGATGATGTCGCCGAACCTGATGCCATCGATCCGGAAATCGAGGACGTCCCGCGGAGTCTTCAATTTGGTCCATGTCCGCAGCGCCAGGAAAAACATTCCGATACGCGCCAGCAGGTAGCGCGGACAGGTTGTATAGACGAAGCGACTGGCCGGATGGTAGGACTGCAGCACCCGCCGCGTGGAACGATCGCGAAATCCCGGCAGAAGGTAGATCGGACGCACTTGCCGGGCATGACAGACGATGGCCCCGAACGAGGCATTGCACAGATTGATGATCGGGTTTTCAGAGGCTTCTACCAGCACATGGCGGCTGCTTTCGCCCATCTCGTGATTTGGCCAGAAACGCTTCCAGAACTCGTGATTGGCCTTGATGAGGGATACTTCCCCTTCGCTGGGCACGAAGGATCGCAGGTATTTCCCGAGACGGCGCAGAATTCTCGTTAGCATTCGGGAGAGACCGCCGGCACGTCAACCGACCGGGGGTTCCATGAGTCTTTGAACAGGGCGGCGTAGACGATGTCGTCTTCCCGACCGTCGACCAGTGTCTGGCGGCTGCGCCGGCCATCCTCAACCATACCGGCCGCATTCATCAGAGCCAGCATTGCCGCGTTGGACGCACAGGTGCCTGCTGTTATCTTGCGCATGCCCGCCTGCGTGAAAAGATAGCGGCACACGGCCAGCCAGGCCTCGCTCGCGTAGCCCTGTCGCCAGGCTTCCTTGTTGCCGATCAGAATGCCGATATCGGCCACCTTGTCGTGGGGGTCGACATGGGCGTTCAGATTGCCGATGTGCCCCAACCCTTGCCCATGCTCGACTATGGCCCAGAAGTGGTGCGGCGTTCCGGCGTACGACTGCCAGTAGTCGCGGCATGACTCAAGTGTATGTTTACGGTGGCGCTGTGTGCTGTAGCGCACCACATCTGGATCATTCAACCAACTAACGTATTGGCGGGTCAGGAACTGCTCTGCAAATGGCGCGAGAGTCAGCCGGCGGGTGATTATTTCTTGTGAAGTGCTCATGGCCGCAGCGGCTTGCCACATCCGCAGCCCGCTGTTTCCTTGGAAAAGATAACTTTTAATTATATTCCAGTACCGGGGCCACTGCCCTGCTCGATCAGATCGTCGAGCACGCGGACCACGCGTTGCACCGCCCCTGCGACCAATTGGTCGCAGATGCCGCGATCAGGCGAGACGGTGTGGCGACCAAGCAAGGTGGGCAGCATTTGGCGTAGTCTGTCGCGATTCAGGGCGTGGGGGGTCAATCCGTTGCGCACGCTGGGCAGCAGTTCGACTTCCGACTCCTGCGCCAGCACAGCCAGCGTGGGCCGACCGAGCAGCGCTGCTTCGAGCAACAACATGGAGGTCATTCCCACCGTAAGGTCGCTGGCGAAGACAAGCTCCAAGGGCGACCCGCCGCTGCTGAACCGGTCGATTTCGTCGCCATATTCGACATAGTCTTCTGGCTGCTCGATGGGATGCGCACGGAACACGACATACGGTCTCTCCACCATCCCGGCGACGGCATCCAGCACTTCTTCAAGGATGATCTTGGTGCGGCCCTTGTCGACGCCGCGACCGGCAAAGCCATATTCGCCGATGGTGCGCTTGGGCAGCAGCTCGTATCGCAATGCACCCTCACTGATGAAAGTCAGGATCTTTCGTCCAGGCGCAACATCCGGAAACAGGCCCTTGCGGAACGCTGCCGTTCCGCCCTCAATTTCCCACTGGGCCGCCAGACTTCGTGTTTGATCGTACTGCGGGTGGCCGCAGACCGCTATGCATTCCTGTGGATAGCCTAGGTTTACGAAAGCTTCGAGCGTCTTGCTGTCGGGCACCAGCAGCCGGTCCGGTGCATGGGCGAGCGGATCGGAGGTGGTGCCGCGAAATCGGTAGGCCGCGCTCATGAGAGCATCGATGAAGGCCACCGCGGGAATGCCCACAGTGTGGGCGGCATCGATCAGGTGCAGGCCGAATGTTTCAGGGTTCTCTGCCGTACCGATCAGTACACAGCGCGGATTTAGCTCGCGCAGCAGGGACTTCGCATCGGTTCCGCCCGCAACTTCAGTAAATGCAATGTCTCGCGAATGCAGCCAACCGCATGCGACGGCGCTGGCATACAGGCGCGCAGTCCAGCCCTGACGGGCAAACTCGGGCAGCAGCAGCGCCGCATAATTCGCAGCGCTCGGATCTTCGGCGAAAAGCAGGATATCGGCGCCGGCCATCGCAGCGTGCGACCCGCTCATGCGGCCTGCTTGAGCCTGTCCAGGTTGCTCCAGACCTTGCGAAAAGCACTGACAATCAGATCGATGTCCTGCTCCGTGTAGTCGTACAGGCACATGCTCATGCCGATGTAGCGCCTGTCCTGCAATTCCTCGGCCACCGGGCAGATGCCCTTGGCGTAGGAGACCACCCCCTTGTAAAAGGGGGCGCTCCACGGAAAGCCGCCGCGACCGTGTGCGATGCGCTTCTGATACATCGGCAGCAAATGCAGGTTGAGATAGCCCATCGATGCCGGTACCCCTTCTGCGCGCAACGCCTTCACCACCTGCTCGCGTGAAACGCCGGTCTGCTCGTCGTCATACACCAGCGGGTAGACGTAATACACATGGCTGCAGTCCTTCTTGACCACAGGCGTACGCAAGCCGCGCAAACCGCTCAAACCGGCGTCGAGCCGGGCGGCCTGATCAATGCGGGCATCGGTCAACATCCTGAGTTTCTTCAGCTGCTCGATGCCGATCGCTGCCTCGATTTCCGTCATGCGGAGATTGAAACCGATCATGTTCGAGATATCCTCGACGCCCTTGTCGCCGACCACCGCCTCGGCATGGTTGCGGATCAGTTGCATCCTCTCGGCCAGCGCGGCGTCGTCGGTCACGCATACGCCGCCCTCGCCGGTGTGGATGTGCTTGTGATAATTGAGACTGTAGACGCCGATGTCGGCAATCGTGCCTGCATAGCGGCCTCGGTAGCGCGCGGCCGGCGCCTGGGCGCAATCTTCGATGACCTTGAGATTGTGCTTGCGCGCGATCGCCATGATGGCATCCATGTCGGCGGCGTGACCGAAGATGTCCGTCACCACTATTGCGCGGGTCCGGAGCGTGATGTTTCTGTCAATCGAAGACGGATCAAGGTTGAAGGTTTGGTCTTCGATGTCGGCAAAGACCGGGATGGCGTTCCAAACCACAATGGCCGTCGCCGTGGCGGACATGGTCCAAGGACTGACGATGACTTCGTCACCCGGTTCCACTCCGATGGCGCCAACCGCGGCGATCAGCCCAGACGTAGCCGAGTTGACCGTCACGGCGTGGCCGACGCCGAAAAACGCCGCCCAGTTCTGTTCGAACTGCTGCACCTTTTCTCCACCATAGAACTTGGAGTCCCAGCTGCCATAGAAGCCGGACAGCATGCCGCTCTCGACCACGGCCTTGGCAGCTTCGGCCTCCTCGCGCCCGATCGAGTTGTATTTGGCGAACGGCCTCGCGATGGTCTTCGGGCCGCCGAACAAGGCGAGTTCAGTCATGGTTCCTGCCATTTTCCTGGAGTTTCACCAGCGCAATTCGCGCCTGGTCGATTGTGCGCAGGGTTGCCAGCGCGCTTTGCCCGCTGGAGGCCAAAGGAGCGCCTCCCTCGAGGTGGCGATGCAACGCGTCAACTGCATGCCACTGGTAACGCTTCAAGTCTGTCGGCAGCACCTCCGCATCGTTTGCCAGAAGGCGATAGCCGGGCAGTGTCGGCTCGGCGCGTGCCCGCCTAAGTTCGATGCGGTGCCCGCCATCGCTGTAGCGCACGGTGCCCCCGGTGCCGACCAGATCGAAGCCGATGTGGCTGAAGCATTCCTCGCGCGCGGCGAGCAGCACCACGCGCGCCGCGCCAAAGCCAAGGCAGAGGTCGGGTTCGGGATCTTGTCCCTCCCATGTCCGACCGGCGTTCAGCACCTGAACCGGTCCGGCGTCGCCGAGCAAAAAGCTGAGAAGATCGATGACGTGCGAGCCGTTGTTCAACAGGCCCTTGCTGTACCACGCGCAGCCCTTGTAGATTTCTCCCAGTGCCCCCTCCGCGATCGACTGCCACAAGGCGAGCACGCCCGGCTCGAAACGCCGCATGTAATTGACTGCCAAAGCACAGTTGCATTCCTCGGCGGCGGTCACCATTCGCGCGGCTTCGACGACATCTTGCGCGAGGGGCTTCTCGCAAAGCACGGCTACGGGCCGCAGCGCGATGATGTCCTGGAATGTCCGGAAATGCAGAGGCGTCGGCACGGCAATCGACCAGACCTCGGGCCGAATGCCGGCAGACCGCATCGCGGCGATATCGGTAAACGCGGGCACGTGGTAGTGCTGTTCGAACAACGCGCGACCGGCCTCGTCCGGATCGATTCCCGCAACGAGGCTGTAGCCGGGATGTACGGCAAAAGCCCGGGCGTGGCTGGCCACCCGCTGGTCGTCCTGCGCGCCCATGTCGTAGCGCAGGCCGATATTGCCCAGTCCGGCGATCGCAGCCGAAAAAACCTTCATGCGTCGCCCTTGCGCTTGACGTGGCGGTTGATGGCGAGCCAATCGGGGTTGGCCTTCAGCAGGGCTACCGCTTCGCGGCAGCCGAAGCACGGATCGGCATCGCCAAAATGCTCGACTATCCGTTTTAGCAAGAGATAATCGGCCTCCTCGTCAAGACTGAGGTCTATCTCCGGCCAATGCTGGTCGGGCGGCGCAACGAGATAGACATGTGGAAAGGTATCGGGATGTCTGCGCATATGCAGAGTGACATGTTCGTGCTCCAGCGGGTCATCCGTCATCGACGCCGACCGGCGCAGGGTTTCGAGCCGATATACCTGCACCGCATAGCCGCCGGGAAAGGTGTGGACATGGCCGTTGGTGGCATAGTCGCAGCGGTTGCTCAGAAACATGCGAATGGTTTGTTCGGTCAGCAGCGGATCGATCAACGGGCAATCGCCGGTGATATTGACCACGATGTCGGCATGGGCGGCGTCGCCGGCGCCAAGCACCCGGTTCATGACATCGTGCTCGCTGCCGCGGAAGCACGTGACGCCATGCTGACGCGCAAATTCGGCCAGGGGCTCGTCGGCCGCATTGACCGTGGTGGCGATCACGATCTCCTCGATCGACGGAACGGACCTGAGGCGCTCGACCAGATGGCCAAGCAGCGGCCGGCCTGCGGCTGGCAGCAGGACCTTGCCGGGCAGCCGCGTCGAGGTCATGCGCGCCTCGACGATCGCCACGATCTTTCCATGGTTCTTCGTAGTCATGCCGGCCATCGGAATCAATTGATCAGCGTATGAGGTCCCACGCCATGGGCGTGCCCTTCTTTACCGCCCGTGTGACACGCTGGCCGAGCAGCAAATCGTAGTACTTTGGCGCGAGGCCATGGCCGGGCCGGATGCGGCGCAGGTTGGTGGCGGTGAGGATGTCGCCCGGCGCCAAGTCTTCCGCGATGTAAAGCGAACGCCGGCGCGTGCGGGCCTTTTCCTCCGCCTGGGTCGGCCCGTAGCGCACGCTACCCAGTGCCTGCCAAGCGCGTCCGGTTTCTGCCACCAGGCTCGCGAACTCTGCAGGCTCCGCCGAAAATGCCGAGTCCACCCCGCCCTCGGCGCGCGACAGGGTGAAGTGCTTCTCCACCACCGCGGCGCCGAAGGCGATCGCCGCAACGGCGGCGCCGATACCCATCGTGTGATCCGACAATCCCACTTCACAGCCGAATAGCTCGCGCATGTGCGCGATCGTGCGGACGTTGGTGTTCTCGGGCGACGCGGGATAGGTGCTGGTGCACTTGAGCAGCACCAAGTCCGAGCATCCGCTCGCTCGCGCCGTGTCCACGGCTTCGGCGATCTCCCCGATCGTCGCCATCCCGCTCGAGATGATCAGCGGCTTGCCTGTGCTTGCAGCCCTGCGGATCAGGGGCAGATCGGTACACTCGAAGGACGCGATCTTGTAGCAGGGCACGTCGAGCGTTTCAAGAAACTCGATCGACGACTCGTCGAACGGCGAACTGAAGCAAGCCATGCCGCGCGCCTTCGCCCGCTCCATAATTGGAGCATGCCACTCCCAGGGCGTATAGGCCTGCTGGTAGAGTTCGTAGATCGACTGTCCGCTCCACAACGAGGCGGGATCGGCGATCGTGAATTCCCCCTCCGCCAGATCCAGTGTCATGGTGTCGGCGGTGTAAGTCTGCAGCTTGAGGGCATGGGCTCCGGCCGCGGCGGCCGCATCGACGATCGCGAGGGCGCGATCAAGCGACTGGTTGTGGTTGCCGGACATCTCCGCGATCACATAGGGCCTTGAGCCGACCCCAATTTCCACTCCGTCTATCTTCATGAATGGCACCGATTCACCGAGTAGTCGGCCGTCGATCCCCGGGGATCAGAGCGGTACCGGATCCATGTAGAGGGCCGTCGATAAGAATTCAATCCCCAGTTCACCGGCGCGACGCTTGAGTTCGAAGTGCCGTTCATCCGGCAGTTCAAGGCTGGCAAAGGTCTTGTAGACCGTATATTCAATTCAGACCCCGGCAGCTTTGGCAGCTCGCCGATTGACGAAGGCGCAGTCGAGGCTGCCGTTGTAGTTGAAGCCGACTTCGGAGATATTTAAGACGTGCTCAGCCATGCGTTTCTACCTCTTTCGTTTCGCCCCACGACCACAGCGGACGGAATTCATTTCTTGTCTCGGAGATATTGCAGCAATCGCCGCCGGTGCGATACCGCGAAGTTGCCCGAGACTTCGGCATCCTCAGCTACGTCGTCGATCACCACGCTGCCTGCCTTGATGCTGGCGCGCGCGCCAATCCGCACATACTCGCGCACCGTCACCGAGGTCCCGATCCAGACCTCCTCGCCAACCTGAGCGCGTCGCGCAATCACGCAATTGCCGGAGATCACGCAATTGCGCCCCAGGCTCACCTCGTGTCCGACAGTGCTGGCGATGCCGACGATGGCATTGTCGCCGATCACCGTCGGTTGCCCGGGATGGATGGCGCGCACGACCACCGCGTTGGCGAGGATGGTCGCATTGCGGCCGATACTGACGGCACCGCGATGACGGATTCGACGGTTGTCACCGTCTTCGCGCAGATAGAGCAAGCCCTCGGCGCCGAGGATGGCTCCTGCGTCGATGAAACTGCCGTCACCCACCACCACGTCGTCCCTGACGATTACTCGTTCGGAGATAACCACGCCACGACCGATCGAGGCCTTCGGTGAAACAAGTGCGGATGGGTGGATCATGGTTTCGCCCTTCGACGGCAACGGATCCAGGCGCTCGTGCAGGCGATAGAAAGCATTGCGAGGTTCGGCCTGGACAACCAGACCTTTTTCAGCTGACACCCGCGCTGCGAGTTCCGGTGCGACAAGTATGCAACTCACGTTGGCGTTGGCGTTGGCCATCGCCAAATAATGGACCGAGTCGCAATAGGCCAGTGTGGCGGGCGCGGCGCTATCGGCATGGCCCAACTCGGTGAAACGCCCATCGCGTTTCACATCGTCAGGGCTGAAATAATCCGACAGGCGCTTTCCCATGGAATACTGGATACGATACTCAGGCCTGTCGGCCCAAGCTGGTGAGCTCGCGCTCGACCAAACGGGCAAGTTCATTCATGGTCATCACCGTGTCTATCTCGGCATCGGGGATCTTGATGTCGAAATGCTCCGTCACCATCAGCATGAGGGACATTGCCTCGAGTGAGTCGATGCCTATATCGCCGAATTTGCGGTCCAGATCAGCCGCCTCCTTGATGGTGGCCTGGGCGTTCACCTCAAGCGCAATTCGAACGAGGGTCTGTTGCAGTGGGGTCATGTGGTTCCTTGATCGATTCCGAGTTATTGCCGGCGGGTCAGCAGGCAGCTGGCCCAAGACAGCCCGACGCCAAAGCCGCTGAGGAGCATGCTGTGCAGCCGGGGATCGCCCAGGTGGCCCTGTAACAGCAATGGCAGCGAAGAAGATACTGTATTGCCCTGTCCGGCAAGGTTGAGTGACGCCTTGTCGGCGGGCAAGCCCAGGCGCTTGACCAGCTGGTCGACGATGAATTTGCTTCCCTGATGGAACAGGAACAGGTCGATGTCCGACGGGCTGAGCCCGACATCCTTCAGCAGGGCGTTGACTTGCGGTGGCACCGCGGTCGCGGAGAAGTTGAAGACTGCCCGACCGTTCATGTGCAGAACACCGCTGCGGTTCTCAAGCGCGCCGCCATCCTTGCCGCAGGTACCGAAACGGAACGGGCCGGGTACCCATGCACCGGAAGCGCCTCCGGTCTGCAGAAGCGTCGCGGTCGCAGCATCACCAAAGAGCAGCACGGTATTCTTGTCGTTAGGATCGATGATCTTGGAATATGGATCGGCGGTAAACAACAGCCCGCTCGACATATTGTTGTCGCGCATGAACGACTTGAGGACGGACAGGCCGTAGACGTAACCGGAGCAGCCCAGTGCCAAGTCGAAGCAGGCGCAATCCTGGGGCAGCCCGAGCTTGCCGTGCACGATGGCGGAAGTGTGGGGCAAGCCTGCACCATCCGGGTTCTGGGTGCAGACGACGAGGCAGTCGACGGCTTCGATGCGCCTCCCCAAGCGCGCCTCCAGATCCGCGAGAGCTTTGACGCACATGTCGGAGGTCTCCTCATCCGACGCCTTGCGCGAGACTTCCTCGACCCCCAGCTTGTCACGGATGAATTCGTCATCGATATCGAACTGCGCCTTCTTGGCGTAGTTCGACTCGCGTCCCGCCGGGATGTAGCTGCCAATATCAACAATGCACGTCATGATCCGACCGCTGAAAAATAGATATGGCCCAACAGGGTGCTCCCCACTCGAACGGCTGACTTGGTCAATCGATTTCCGAGAGTATTCAAGAGTTCCACTTGCAGATCATCCGCATCGTCATCACTTAGCGGACGCTGCAGCTCCAGCTTGGTAAATGCCCAGCCGGTTGCACCGGGTAGCAAGGTGGTGTGCAAATGCTTGGTCAGGGATACCAACACCTCGATGGTTGAGCATGGGGCTCCAAGCGCGGCGATGATGGCCCGCTCCTCGAGGCGGCTTCCGGCAATAATTTCGTCCTCGGGATAAGGTCGGCTCGACCGCACCGGGCGGTCGGTTTCGTTGAGCCAGCCTGATACGTCTCCGGCCAGCGAAAACTCGAGCCGGGCATTCTCGGGGCGGGGACAACGCTCCGCTCCGATGCTGTAAAGCAGATCGACCTGGTTGCGGGCAAATTCGTGCATCACCATTTTGAGCGGGCCGCGCACCTGTTGCGACATCACGCGTCCAAAATACTCCATGATGGCATTGTACATGTCGGTACCGTGCAGGTAGCTGCGCGCGCCCTTGTAGGCAAGCACGAGCGGCACAGTTTGATATTGACTCACGACACCGGCTCCATGTCGGGATAAAGCTCCCTGACTATCCGTTCAGCACCCAGTCCATCGACGGATTCTCTGCCGAAGTTGGCCATCCGCTGGCGCAGTCCGGGGGCTCCCGCCAGGCCGAGAAGCTTGTCTCGGAGTTGGTCGGTGTCGAGTTGCTCAAGCGGTCCCAGGTCAATGGCGACCCCGGCACGTTCCAAAGCTTGCGAATTGGCGCGTTGATTGTCCGCGATCTGGATGACCAGCGCAGGCAGACCCAGCATGGCCGTCTCGAAGGTCGTGGTGCCGCCAGCGGTTATGGCAATGTCGGCTTTGGTCATGCGGCGCGCAACGTCCTTATCATCGAGCAGGAGATGCCCGCGAATGGCGGGATTCCGCTCGAGCCAGGAGCGAATCGATGGTATTTGCGGATTATAGCTACTGCTCAGGATGGTGATCTCGAATTCGGTTGTCGTCCTCAGCGCCTCCAGGCAGGCCAGACAGGCGCCACGATCGTCGCCGCCGCCGAAGGTAAGCAACAGCCTGTTCGCCCGCAGGCTGATAGGCCGAGGCGCCCGCCACCGGAGAAATTCGTCGCGAAGAATTGCGTAGCGCGGACCGACTAGCAGGCGCGTTTCTGGACGGCGCTGCAGCGCGCGATAACGAGCTTCGTCGGCCGCCGCACTCATCGATACGACCCAGTCTGCCCACAAGGGCATGTTCGCCGCTCCGTCGAACTGAAGCCACCGAATCCCGGCATCCCGCAGCACACTCTGGTAGGCCTCATCCACTTGATAGTGGTCGACGATCAAACGATCCGCACCCGCGTTCAGGCAGTAGGCCGCGGTGCGGGCTGCGTCGGGTTCGCCCTGCAAGGTGGGATCGATCGGGACGCAGGCTTCGGCGATGTCACCGATTTCCAGGGCCGGGTCGAAGTCTTCCGTCTTTGCCAGGAAGTGGATCTCCGCACCCGCGGTGCGCAGTCGGCGCGCAAGCGTGGCGCAGCGGCGCAAATGGCCCAGTCCGACACGAGCGGAAGCGTCCGCCCGCAGCACAACCACCGACTTGCCATGTTCCCGCCCTCGACTCACGTGAGCCGCTTGAAACCAACTGCCGAGGGTTTGCCTTCCAGCCGCTCCTCCACCCGCCCATTGACCAGGGCAGTGGCGACCTCTGACAACACCGCGTCCGCGGCGACCAGATAAGCTTCCACGTGCTCCTTTTGATGGGCGTACATCGCGTAGAAGGAATTCGATGCAAGGAATCCCTTTTCGAGCATCAACTGGACGAACAGGGCCTTGATGGATTGGGCGAGAGGATGGTCAAACGCAAAATGGCTTAGCGGCGGGATGCCGCGTACGCTAGCCGGAAGGCGATGTTTGGCAAAAAGCGAACGCCAGCCGGCCTGAACAAGCTCGCCGATCGCGACAAGATGTCCGCCGACATTCCGCTCACGGTGCTTCCGGAGAGTCGCCAGGGCAGCGGTCGGGCCCGTGCGCTCGGTCCAGCATGTGCTGCTGATGAAAGAACGCTGTGCAGCCTGCATGACGCGGCCCTTGCCAATGACGGCGCCGATCGGGTAGCCGTTGCCCAAAGCCTTTGAAAACACCGCAATATCAGGCTGGAGTCCCAGCCATAGATGGGCGCCCCCGCTATTCGTACGAAGACCGGCGGATATCTCGTCCACCACCAGCACGGCTCCAGCCTCGTTAGCCAATTGACGGGCACCCTGCAGGAATTCGTCGCCGGGATGCTCATTCCGGATTGGTTCCATGACGATGGCCGCAAGTTCGCCCTTGTTTCCGGTGACGATGTCCTTGAGGTCATCGAGCTTGCCGTAGCGAAAGGGCAGGGCCGTGCCCTTCAGACCAGCAGGAACGCCAGCCGGCTCAAGGCCCGGCAGCAGGTGAGTGCCAAGCTCGTTTCCGGTGCCGAGATTCGCCGCCAGGTACCAATCATGCCAGCCGTGGTAACCGCAGAAGGCAAGCTTGTCGCGCCCAGTATGAGCGCGCGCTATGCGTACCGCCAGCGCCATCGACTCCCCGCCTGAACGGGTGTAGCGTGCCATTTCCGCCCACGGGTGAATCTCGCAGAGCAAATCGGCGAGTTCGACCTCTTCCGGGCAATTGAGCGAGGAACTGACCCCGCCCTTGATCGCCTCTATGACCGCAGCATCGACATCCGGATCGGCATAGCCGAGCACATTGGCACCGATGCCGCCTATGCTCATGTCAATATAACGGTTGCCGTCCAGATCCCAAATCTCGGCTCCTTGTGCCCGGCTGTAATAGCCAGGCCAGACGCCCAGGCTGAACATATCCGGCCGCTTGGACAGCAGTTGAGTCATCCCAGGGATACGCAATCTGGCGCGCTCCTGCATTGCCAAGGATTCAGGAATTCGGCTTTTCATTCTTCGCTTTCCATTCATTGTCCTGCTGCAACGAGCGCTGCAACCCTTCGTTGCGCCCAATTCCGCGATTCAGCCACGGCAATTCCGCTTCCTGATCAAGGAGCCGGTAGATGTCCTCCGAACCGAAATCGGGCTTTCCGGGATACAGGCGCTGGTAGATTGCGCTCACGAACGCAAGATCGGCGGGTTCATCGACCGTCCAGCGCATGTATGAGCGATCCGGAGAACCCTTGTAATTGCCAATTTTATATCGCTCCGGATGATGCCTCATGAAAAGGGTCAAATGCTCCCGTTCGGATGGCAGTTGCGCCGCCCGCCATGCCTGTTCCAGCAACTGAAAGCGGAACACTGCCGCATCCAGTCCGTCCGGAAACGTCGGCTCGATCGCGTTGCTGACGAAATCGTAGCCGCCCTGCAGGTGAAACTCGATGGTCCTGTCGATCAGTTCCGGATCGGCGAGCGGGCAATCGCCGGTGAGCCGCACGACGTGGGATGGCTGGAACAGCTTCGCCGCCTGGTAGTAACGGTCGAGCACATCATTCAGGCTGCCGCGAAAGCAGGCCACCGCTTCTGCGGCACAAAGCTCGGCAATCGGCTGGTCGGAAGGATCGTCACTGGTCGCCACCAGCAGCTTGTCTACCTTCCTGCAGCGGCGCAACCTCTCCAGTTGCCGCGACAGCATGGGACGGCCGAGGATCGGTTGCAGAACCTTGGCCGGCAGCCGACTGGATGAAACACGTGCCTGCACGATGGCCAGTACGTCAATCCTTTGGCCTGCTGCCGGGCCTTTCAAGCCGGAGCTGTCTCGTTCCGACATTTTTCAACCAGAATGGAGTCTATGTAGCGGCCGTTGAACAGAATGTGCCGGTGGAATCGCCCGACCTCACGGTAGCCGGCCTTGATGAACGCATGGTAAGAGCCGAGATTTTCGGCATACATGCCCGCCCACAGCTTGTTGAGTTCAAGTTGCTCCAGGGCGTAGCGCGTGGCAAGCGCAATGGCCTCGGTGGCATAGCCTTTGCCCCAGACGGAGCGGCGGCCGATGATCAGTCCAAGATCGGCCGAGCGGTGCGGCTCGCGGATGCTTCCTATCTTGATGTTACCGATATGCTCTCCGCCGTGCGCGAGGAAGATGCCGAACAGGTGGTCGCGCGTACTCGCATTCATGGCGCGCACGAATTCGCGCAAAGTCTCAAGGGTTTGCGTCTGGTCACGACTTTCGAGGTACTGGATCACCTGCGGATCGCGCATCCATCCCAGATAGTCGTCGCCGACGTCCTTCTCCTCCAGCGGGCGGAGGAATATGCGTTGCCCCGGAATCTGCATTGCCGGCGCAGTCACGTTTGTGGCCTGATCGGAATGCCGGCATTGCCGATGCGGGCACGGATTTGCAGGGGCGTCTGGTCCTTGAGGCTGAAGAACGTTCCTGCAGCCACGGCATCGGCCATGCCTTCCGAGAAGCCCTCCACGAAGTGAGCCGCGGTTCCGCAACCACCCGACGCGATGACCGGCACCGAAACTTCGGAGGCTACCCGGCGCGTGGTCTCGACATCGAGCCCGGCGCGGGTTCCGTCGCGGTCAATCGACGTCAGCAGAATTTCGCCCGCACCCCGGCGAGCACATGTCCGCGCCCACTCGACCGGATCGAGGCCGCTGTCATGCTTGCCGCCGCGCGTAAAAACCGAGTACCGCCCTTCGTTCGTGCGGCTGAAGTCTATGCTCACCACCACGCATTGCGCACCGAAAGCGTCCGCTGCCCGTTCAATCAATTCCGGGCTTTCGACCGCGGCGGTATTGATGCTCACCTTGTCGGCTCCGTGGCGCAACAGCTTACGGAAATCATCGAGGGAGCGCACGCCGCCGCCGACGGTGAGCGGCATGAATATCTCCTCTGCGGCCCTTTCCACGATTCCGGCCATGGTCGGACGCCCCTGAAGTGTCGCATCCAGGTCAAGAAAAATAAGCTCGTCCGCCATCTGTGCCTGGTATACCTTGGCCTGGGAAATCGGGTCGCCAACCTGCACCGTCTGATCGAAGCGAACGGTCGTGACCAGCACCATCCGATCCGCGTTACCGAGTCGCATGGACCTCAACTGCAGCTTGGGAATCAGGCGACGCTTGAGCATCAGCAGGGCGTCCAGCGCACAAAGTTCTCGAGAATGCGCAGGCCGATATCCTGGCTCTTTTCCGGGTGGAACTGGGTACCGACGATGTTGTCCCGCCAGACCGCTGCCGTGACCCGGCCGCCATAGTCGCACCAGGCGCCGACGTCGGTCTCGTCGCGGCAGTTCATTCCGTAGGAGTGCACGAAATACACGTCCGTACCTTGCCGGAGGCCCGCAAACAGTGGACAGTTCGCGCGAAACTCAATGTCATTCCAACCGATCTGCGGCACTCGCAATTGCTCCGGTTGCGGCACAAGGCGTACGACCTCGGCGTCAAGCCAACCCAAACCGGCATGCTCTCCGCCTTCAAGGCTCTTGCGCGCCATCAGTTGCATGCCGACACATATGCCCAGAATCGGCCTGCGCTGGCGAATGACCAATTCATCCAGCGCCTGATCGAAACCTCGACACCGCAGGTTATCGAGACAATTTCCGAATGCTCCGACACCCGGCAGGATGATTCTTTCGGCCCCAGCTAACTGTTCTGGCGTGCTGCAAAGCTGCGCATCGGCTCCTACCATCGCCAGGGCATTAGTGACCGAGAGCAGATTGCCCGATCCGTAGTCGACAACCCCGATCATGCTGCCTTGATCGGGATTGTTGCCCGCCATCGCGCCAGCTGTGCTTCCGCGTCCTCGCGTGGCATCGGACCCTCATGTGACCACTGGTCAAAATCATGCACCTTGACCCCGGGCGTAATGCGCGCCGGGTCGTGCTGGTAGGGCGAAACCTGGTGACTCATGGCAATTTCCAGGAATTCCTCTTCGCTCAGGCCTATGAACTCAAGAAACAGATCCAGGCTGGGCGGGCGTTTCCCTTCATACTGGCGAATCATTTCACGTGCTTCTTCCAGCGACATCCGATGGTTGCGGATATCGATCGCCGCGAGATGAGAGGGGCGGGTGTAGCCGCGCTTTATGTACTTGATGTAGTCGCGCACGCCCTGCATATAGCATTCGATTTTTTCGTAGCCATACTGCGGCGGCACATTTTCGACCTCGTCACCCTTCCAGCCCAGTTCGCGCTGGATGATCTCCGACTGGCGCTTCACGTCCCAAGGCACGAAGGAACCAAGGCAGACCGAGCGGTAACCGATGCGGCGCAGGTCCTTCATGGGCGGATAGCTGAATGGCTTTAGATCGCGCTCGGCCACTTCGCCGCCGAGACGCACAAACATGTCCTGTGCCGTGATGCCGAGATTGGTCGATCTGTTGAAGCGCTTTTCGTCCACTTCTTCGGGTTGATCGTAGGAAAAGTAGGCGGTGTACTCAGCGGAAGGCTCACCCCAAAAAATCAGCGGCACGTTGTACTGGATCGCCACCCACATCGGGTAGGAAAAGATACCCGTGTGGCAATGCCAGCAGAAATCTCCCTTCTCGAGGAAGCTTTGCAGCATGAGCTTGCGCACCACTTTCCAGTTGGGCCGGAAATGAACGAAATCCGCACCGAGCCGTCGCAGTACGCGATCGGTGTCGTCGATGACGTTCTGACGCAGGAATCCATGGTCGAAACGCACGACCAAGGGCTTGAGCCCATACTCTTTCATCAGGTAGTACAGCGTCCACGTGCTGTCCTTACCTCCGCTGAATGGCAAAATACAGTCATAGTCGTGCTTGTCGCGATAGGTGGCAACCAGTTCGTCCAGTTGCAGCTTGCGTGCGTTCCAGTCAATGCCAGTCTGCTTCAGTACCTGGCCGCGGCAGATGTTGCACACCCCGTTCTCGTCAAACACAATGGTGGCATGTGTTTCGGGAAGGTTGCATCGCGTACAGCGTTTCATTTCCATTTGAAGGCTCCGTTGCGCCGGATCATTTATTCGAGGTATGTGGCTTCACGCCTGTTACAGCCGCCACCTGGATGGATCAAGCATGGCTGAATCGGTCAAGGCAAAACGCGCCAAGGAGCCTGCGTCGACTTGCACCGCCTGTGCCGCAAGGATCTCCTGAAGCTGCCCGACGATATTGACTCCAAGTATAACGTGGTCCAGTTCAGGCTGGGCGAGCACGGGGCCAAGAGCCGCCTGCAGAGGAGTCAGCCCCAGGCTTTCAATGCAGGCGCGGTACTCGGCGAGATGGTCCCGGATGGGTGAAAAATATGCGGGAAGTTCATCCGGCGACATGAACAGCAAGCCTTGCAGAAAAGCCGAACGGGCATGTATTTCTATTCCTGCACGCTTGAGTTTTGCCACATGCCCGCTGCCGATCAGCCGCTGATCAAGCACGCTAACCGGCAATTGCACCAGTTCGACGGGATGTCGAGCGAGGATGGCATCAATCTGCTCACCACTGTATACCGAAACCCCGACTTTCTCGACCACGCCCATCTGCCGGAATTCCAGAAGGGTCTTCATCAATCGATCGCCCTGGATCGACAGCAAATCTTCCGCGCGGTGCACCATCACGCCGTAGAGCTTTTCCTGGCTCAGCCTTGACAGGGACAGGCGGATGGACGCCCTGACGCGGTCGACAAACTCGCGGCCATCCTCCCCCGCGCGCAAGGCCGGCGTCTTCGTGACTATGTGAAAAGGATGCTCCGCCGGCAGGGTGCGGCCGAGCACTTCCTCGCTCTTGCCATATCCCGCCGCCGTGTCGAGCACACGAATGCCGCTATCGGCCGCCAAACGCAAGATGCGCCCCGTTTCTGCTTCGGGCGTCCTTCCCGCGCGATTGGATACGCCGTAGTCCAGCCCGAACTGTACGGTACCGAGGCCAAGTTTCACGACAAAATGTTTCTCAACTGCCCTGCAACGCGATCCTGATCGGCTTCGCTCAATCCAAAGAACATTGGCAGGCTGATCGCTTCGTCATAGTAACGCTCCGCCTCGGGAAAATCTCCGACCTGAAATCCTAGCTTGCGGTAATACGGCTGGGTGTGCACTGGAATATAGTGCACATTGACGAGGATGCCATTTTCGCGCAGGTTCGCAACCACCTCGTTGCGTGTCCTGCGCCCGTCGCCCGGAACGCGCACCACGTACAAATGCCAGGAAGGCTGGACATTGGCCTGCTGATAAGGGAGAACGATCGGGAGCCCGCCGCACAGCAGGTCGTAGTTGCGCGCGAGCATGCGGCGCCGCCCGACGAAGGCATCCAGCCGGGCAAGTTGGCTCAGGCCCAAGGCAGCCTGAATATCAGTGATCCGGTAGTTGTAGCCGAGCTCAGTCTGCTGGTAATACCAAGGGCCATGCGAAGGCTCATCCATCAAGGATGGGTCGCGTGTTATGCCATGGCTGCGCAGCAGCTTCACTTTGGCATCGATTTCGGCGCGATTAGTCAGCAACATCCCGCCTTCGCCGGTTGTCAGTATCTTGACCGGATGAAAACTAAACACCGTCACATCGGAATGGGAGCACGATCCGACCGCAGCCATGCTTTCGCGGGCCCCGATTGCATGCGAAGCGTCTTCTATGACTGCAAAACCGTAGCGCCGGGCCAACGCGCCGATTGCCTCCATGTCGCAAGGTTGTCCGGCGAAATGCACTGCCACGACTATTTTGGGCAGCCTGCCAATCTTCTCGGCGCGCACCAGCTTTGTCGCCAATTCATCGACGCTCAGGTTGTAGGTTCGCGGATCGATATCCACAAAATCGACACTGGCGCCGCAGTACAGAGCACAGTTGGCAGAGGCCACGAACGTGTTCGGACTCGTCCACAGCAAATCGCCAGCTCCGAGGTCCAACGCCCGGCACGCCAGATGAAGAGCCGCTGTTGCATTACAAACCGCACTGGCATATCGGGCACCGCAATACGCGGCAACCGCATCCTCAAACTGACCGATTACCGGTCCCTGAGTCAACCAGTCCGAACGCAGTACACGGACTACAGCGTCGACATCGTCCTGACTGATGTCCTGACGGGCGTAGGGAAGGTTTCTCATGCTCCGTTCATACGTCGTAATTCCTCCACTGTCAGGAAATACGGGTTGGTTCCGGAACTGTAGTCAAAGCCTTCTTTTACCCGCACTCCGCTTTCGGCCAGGGCATTGGTCGAGTAGTCGGCCTGTTTGATGAAGCGGATGGATGGGCTGATGACGAAGTGGTCGTCGAACTCGAGCGTCAGGTGGCTGTCGTCGGACGGACACATGATCTCATGCAGTTTTTCGCCCGGACGGATGCCGATGATCTTGACGGACATGCCGGGAGCCAGCGATTCGACCAGGTCAAGGATCCGCATGGAAGGAATCTTCGGAACGAAGATCTCGCCGCCGTACATGCGCTGGAAACTTTTCACCACGAACTCTATGCCCTGCTCCAGGGTGATCCAGAAGCGCGTCATGCGTGCGTCGGTGACCGGCAGTTCGCTGGCGCCCTGCGCCAGCATGTGCTTGAAAACCGGGACCACCGATCCGCGCGAGCCGACCACATTGCCGTAGCGGACCACCGAAAAGCGTGTCACATGGCCGCCGGCGATATTGTTGGCTGCAACGAAAAGTTTGTCGGAGCAGAGCTTGGTAGCCCCGTAGAGATTTGCCGGATTAGCCGCCTTGTCGGTCGACAGAGCGATGACCTTTTTCACCTCGTTGTCCAGTGCCGCGGCGATGACATTCTCGGCGCCGTGAATATTGGTCTTGATGCATTCCATCGGATTGTATTCGGCGGCCGGAACCTGCTTCAGGGCCGCCGCATGCACCACGTAGTCGATCCCGCGCATGGCTTGACGCAGCCGCGCCGCATCGCGGACGTCGCCCAGGAAAAATCGCATGACCGGCTGCGGAAAGCGCTGCTGCATCTCGAACTGCTTGAGTTCGTCGCGGGAAAAGACGACGATCCGGCCCGGCGAGTAGCGTGTGAGCAGCGTCTCGACGAATTGATGGCCGAACGAACCTGTGCCGCCGGTGATCAGAATGGATTTGTTGTTGAACATAGTGGAGGCTTCGTGGTTCGAGATGTAATGGGCAATCGGCGGACTCGCAGTGAGCCCGGTCGGCAATTATCTCACGGGAAGATTTCCGCCAGCCTGAAGGGCAAGCCCGCCCGGTCCTTTTCCGAAACGGTCGGGGCACCGGCAAGCGGCCATGCGATGGCCAGTTCCGGGTCGCTCCAGAGTAGCGAGCGTTCGTGCTCGGGGGCATAGAACGCGGTCTGTTTGTAAAGCATTTCCGCGTAGTCCGAAACGACGCAGAAGCCGTGGGCAAAACCCGGCGGTACCCAGAGCATGCGTGGAGTGGCTGCGGACAGGGTCACGGCGACATGCTGGCCACAGGTGGGCGAAGTCTTTCTGAGGTCGACCACCACGTCGAACACCTCGCCGACGACGACCCGGATCAGTTTTCCCTGCGGCTGCCGGATCTGGTAGTGAAGGCCGCGCAGAACGCCACGAACCGAACGGGAGTGACTATCCTGGACAAATTCGGCGTCGATGCCGCCCTTGGCAAAATCCCGGGCGTTCCAGCTCTCGTAGAAGAATCCGCGCTCATCGCCGAACACCCGTGGTTCGATCAGGGTCACACCGGGAATCGATGTCGCCAGGAACTTCATGGCGCCGCCGCTGCCAGCGCGCGAAAGCTGGCACTGCTTTCGAGCAGGAAGTCGTAGGATCCGGCGGACGCGATCCGCCCGCGATCGAGCTCGATGATGGTGTCGCAGCGCCTGACCGTGGTGAGCCGATGCGCAATCAGGATGATCGTCAGGTCGCGATTCAGGTCCTCGATAGCCTCCATCACAGAATTTTCCGTCACACTGTCGAGCGCGCTGGTGGCCTCGTCGAAGACCAGGACTTTCGCCTTCTTGTAGAGCGCGCGCGCTATGCCGATGCGCTGGCGCTGCCCGCCGGAAAGCCGGATGCCTCGCTCGCCGACATGCGCCTCATAGCCGCCGGGGCTGTTCTCGATGAATTCGGCGATATGGGCCTGGCGCGCCGCAATGCGCACCCGATCGAAATCTATTGATTCGCGTGCGATGCCGAAAGCGATGTTCTCCGCGATTGAACTGTCGGCGAGATAAATATGTTGCGGCACATGGGCAATAAGGCTCTGCCATGCCCCGCGTAGCTCACCGCTGATTGGCCGCTCGTCGACCAGAATTTCCCCCTGCACCGGATCCAGCAGCCCCATCAGCAAATCCAGCACCGTGCTCTTGCCGCTGCCGGTTGTACCGACAATCCCGATGCGGCCGCCTCTGGGAATCGAGAGATTGAAACTTTCCAGCACCCAGGGGCCGTCGGGGCGATAGCGAAAATCGACATTCCGGAAGCAGATTTCACGTTCAAACCCAAGCTTCCCGATTTCCGCCCGCGGCCTTGCCGGCGGATCTGGCTGATCCAGCAAATCCAGCGCGTCGGCGAGCGAGGCCTTGCTGCCCGCCAGTCCGGCCCAGGCGCCATAGGCCGCCTGCACTGCCTGCAACAGGCGCTGGGATCCGAGAGCCAATGCGCCAAGAACCGGCAGCGCCGCGGCAAAACCCTCGCGTTGATGAAACAAACCATAGGCAATCGCCGCAATCAGCACCATCGCCACGGTTTCGATCACGAACCGGGGCGAAGCCGCTATGAACAGGTTGCTGCCCTGGGCGTGACGTAAGGGTTGGTCGGCCTTACTGTAGATGCCGCAATAAAGCTCCTGGGTCCCGTCGAGCAAAACGTCGCGGATACCGCCGAGGCCTTCCTGCAGCGCCTTGAGCACTTGGGTCTGCTCCTTCGCTATGCGCTGGCCGTTCACCTCCAGCCGACGCCGCGCCAGCCGGGTGATGATTCCGTATGAAACACCGACCACCGCTGCCGCGACGAGCGCCACGACCGCATCGATGCCCAGCAGCGCAGCCATGACCGCGAAAATCATCAGAGTGGAGCTCAGGAGGGTAAGGGCCGGCAGCAAACCACCATATACGACGCCGGCGACCTTGCCCGTAATACCGCTGATCACTTCACTGCTGTTGCGGGCGACATGCACGCTGTAAGGCTGGTAAAGCGTACGGCGGTAAACCTCGATGCCGAGTTCGGCGCCGGCGGCAAACGACATGCGGGTAGTTGCCCAGAGCAGCGAAATCCGGATCACCCCCGCCGTCACGGCAATAACTGCGAAAGCAGCGGTCAATGGCAGCACCAGTTCCGCCCCCGACGCAAATCCCCAGCGCGGCGCAATGCCGGCCACTACCGGATGGTTGAAGACGCGTTCCGGAGACGCCAGAACGCCGAGAAAGGGAAGCAGGGCGCCGAGACTGACGACTTCGGCCAGGGCACTGGCCACCATCAACCCGAACATTGCGAACAGCTGCTGGCGGCGTCGCCGGCTCAGGTGCCGCCAAAGACGCCGCAGCAGGAGCCACAGGCTGTCCGCGGGCGCGTAGCCGGACGCCGTGCTGCCTTCAGGCTTCGCCATCAGGGCTTGAACGCTGCGGCAGGACTGGCGAAAACAGACTGAACATGGAAGCCCATCCGCCAACGGAAATCGGGGGTTTTGTCATGCGCGTGGATTGCGACGAAACGGGGTCAAAGCTTATCACGCAGCCGCAGATACCTCGGGAAGCGCGGCATTCCGTGCGGTGTCAGCTCGCGATAGCGATAGGTAACGAGCGTGCCCAGCGGCGGCGGGTTGCGCCGCAGGTCATCGCTCAGGCCGCTGCCGAGCGCAAAGCGGCGTCCATCGGCGGCTTCCATCTGCAAGGCGCCGAGCATGCCGGCATATTTTCCCTTGCCCGGCAGATGCGCGACGACAGTTGCTTCGGCATCGAGCCAGGGGGTTAGCTTGAGCAAGGCGTTGGAACGTCCGGTTTCGTAGGGCGCGTCGTCACGGTGCAGCATCAGCCCTTCGCCGCCGCCACGAACTATGCCGCGCAGCTTTGCCTGCAGCGCCGCCGCATCGGTCACGCGAAATTGGGTAACGGCCTGCAGCCAGGGCAGCTTCGCTGCCTCGGCGATGCCCCGGATCTGTGTGGCGCGTTCGGTAAAACCGCCGGGAGCACCCGGCAATTCGAAGATCATGTAGCGCACGCGGCGCCATTCGGCATCGTCGGGTGATTGGCGGCGGACGATGGACGAAAGCTGGTCGAAGCTGCCGCGTCCAAGCCAGAGTTCGCCATCCAGGGGCTGCCTGGGCAAGGCATCGAGAAACCACCGCGGGGCCGCAACCGGGTTACCGCTGCGAAAACGGAGGATCTCGCCGTCCCAGATGGCGCGCACGCCATCAAGTTTTTCGCTGACCCAATAGCGCGGGATATCGATCTTGCCGCGATAGCGTTCCGCCAGCAGGAGCGGCGGGGATTCGACAGCCAATGCCGAATGCGGAACTGCCGACCCTGCCAGGGCAAGCAGCGAGAGAACTGCTCCGCAAACCTGCCGCCATGAACTTCCCCGGCAATGTTCAGCCGCCATGCCGCGCCATAAAATCGCGGTAGGCCAGGTCGATGCCTTCGCGCAGCGGTACGCGCGCCCGCCAGCCGAGCTCACCCAGACGACTCACATCGAGCCACTTGCGCGGCGTGCCGTCCGGCTTGGTCGCATCGAACACAATGCGTCCGGGAAAGTCGACCACGGACATCACGGTCTCGGCCAGTTCGCGAATCGTGACGTCCTCGCCGGCACCGATGTTGTAGATGCCCTCGCCGACGCCCTGTTCCATCAGAAACACGCAGGCATCCGCCAGATCATCGACATACAGAAACTCCCGCCGCGGTTTGCCGCTGCCCCACACCACGAGTTCGCTGTCGCCGCGCTGCTTCGCTTCGTGCGCCTTGCGTATCAATGCCGGCAGGACGTGGCTGTTGGCCAGGTCGTAGTTGTCGTTGGGGCCGTAGAGATTGGTCGGCATGACCGAAAAATACCGCGTGCCGTACTGGCGGTTGTAGCTTTCGCAGAGCTTGATGCCGGCAATCTTGGCAATCGCATAGGGCTCGTTGGTCGGCTCCAGCGGACCCGTCAGCAGGTAGTCTTCCCTGATCGGCTGTGGGCAGTCGCGCGGATAAATGCAACTCGACCCGAGAAAGCACAGTTGCCGGATCCCGGCCTGCCAGGCGCCGTGGATCAGGTTGGCCTCGACCATCAGGTTTTCGTAGATGAAGTTGGCGCGCAGGCTGTTGTTGGCCTGGATACCGCCGACCCTGGCCGCCGCCATGAAGATGAAATCCGGCTTTTCCTGTTGCAGGAAGGTTTCCGTTGCAGCCTGGCTCAACAGGTCCAGTTCGGCCCGCGTGCGGGTAAGGATGTTGCTGTAGCCGGCCCGCTGCAGACGACGCACCAGCGCCGAACCGACCATGCCGCGGTGGCCCGCGACGTAGATACGGGCGTTCTTTTCCATGGCCGCTACTCGTTGCGGTCGAAGGCCTTGAAGCCGTGCTTCTTGACCAGTTCGTCGCGTTCGGCGGCCTTGAGGTCCTCGCGCACCATTTCGGCGACGAGTTCGGCGAAGCTGATCCTGGGCGTCCAGCCCAGCTTTTCGCGCGCCTTGGTGGCGTCGCCGAGCAGGGTCTCGACTTCGGTCGGCCGGAAGTAGCGCGGATCGACCTGGACGATGCAATTGCCGTGCGCGTCGTAGCCCTTTTCATCGACGCCGGTACCGCGCCAGTCCACGGTGATGCCGATCTCGGCGCCGGCGGCATCGACGAAATCGCGCACGCTGTACTGCACGCCGGTGGCGATGACGAAATCCTCGGGCTGTTCCTGCTGCAGCATCAGCCACTGCATCTCGATGTAGTCCCTGGCATGGCCCCAGTCGCGCTTCGAATCCAGGTTGCCGAGGAACAGGCAGTCCTGCAATCCGAGCTTGATGCGCGCCAGGGCGCGGGTGATCTTGCGCGTGACGAAGGTCTCGCCGCGGATCGGGCTCTCGTGGTTGAACAGGATGCCGTTGCAGGCATACATGCCGTAGGCTTCGCGGTAGTTCACCGTGATCCAGTAGGCATAGAGCTTGGCCACCGCGTAAGGGCTGCGCGGATAGAAAGGCGTGGTTTCCTTCTGCGGTGTCTCCTGTACCAGGCCGAAGAGCTCGGAAGTGCTGGCCTGATAGAAACGGGTCTTCTTCTCCATGCCGAGGATGCGCATCGCTTCGAGGATGCGCAAGGCGCCCAGGGCATCGGAGTTCGCCGTGTACTCGGGTTCCTCGAAACTTACGGCGACGTGGCTTTGCGCCGCGAGGTTGTAGATCTCGTCGGGCTGCACCTGCTGGATGATGCGCACCAGACTGGAGCTGTCGGTCATGTCGCCGTGGTGCAGCGCGAAGCGCCGATTGGCGACGTGCGGGTCCTGGTAGAGGTGGTCGATGCGGTCGGTGTTGAACAGCGAGGTGCGGCGCTTGATGCCATGTACCTCGTAGCCCTTGTCGAGCAGGAACTCGGCGAGATAGGCGCCGTCCTGGCCGGTCACGCCGGTGATCAAAGCCGTTTTCTTGGTCATTGCTTGCGTCCGTAGTTGTCTTCGAAGCGCACGATGTCATCCTCGCCCAGATAGCTGCCGGACTGGACTTCGATGATTTCGAGCGGTATTTGCCCAGGATTTTCCAGCCGGTGCGTCACGCCCAGCGGGATGTAAGTCGATTCGTTCTCGCCCAGAAGCAGCGTTTCCGTGCCGCGCGTCACCCTGGCGGTGCCGCGCACCACCACCCAATGCTCGGCGCGGTGATGATGCATCTGCAGCGACAGCGTGGCGCCGGGGCGCACCACGATGCGCTTGACCTGGAAGCGCTCGCCCTTGTCGATGCTGTCGTACCAGCCCCAGGGCCGATGCACCTTGCGGTGCAGGTCGGCCTCGTTGCGTCCCGCCGCCTTGAGCCGGCCGACGATGGTCTTGACCTCCTGGGTGCGCGCCTTGGGCGCAATCAGCACGGCGTCGGCGGTTTCCACCACGACCATGTCCTCGCAGCCGATGCAGGCGACCAGGCCATGCTCGGCGATGACCAGGTTGCCATGCGAATCCTCCAGCCAGACATCACCCTTGACGGCATTGCCGTCGCCGTCGCGGTCTATGGCATGCCACAGCGCATCCCAGGCGCCGACGTCGGACCAGCCGACATCGAGCGGGACGACGCGACCGGGGATTCCCAGATCCATGGCGGCAGGGAGCTTTTCCATCACCGCGTAGTCGATCGAATCGGCCGGGGACAGCGCGAAGGCCGCGGCGTCGAGCCGCACGAAATCGCCGTCGTCCTGCGCGGCCTCGACGGCCCGGCGGCAGGCCGCCAGGATCTCCGGCGCGAAATGACCGATGGCCTGGAGCCAGACCGAGGCGCGCAGCATGAAGATGCCGCTGTTCCAGAAATGCCGGCCGCCGGCGACATAGGCCTGGGCCGTCGCGGCATCCGGCTTTTCGCGAAAGCCCTGCAGGTCCACGGGCGCGCCGCGCGCCGTGTCGCCAGCGCCAACTCTTGTCTCGATGTAACCGTAGCCGGTTTCGGCGCGATCCGGCACGATGCCGAAGGTCACCACGGCACCGGCCGCCGCCTCGGGCAGGCCGCGCAGCACGGCGTCGCGGAAGGCAGCCGGATTGCGCACGTGATGATCGGCCGGCGTCGCCAGCAGCACCGGATCGGCGCCGTCGCGCATTGCATAGACGGCCGCGGCGGTAAGCGCCGGCGCGGTATTGCGGCCGGCGGGTTCGAGCAGCAAGGTCCATTTGCCGTTGCCGAGCTGGCGCAGTTGCTCGGCGGTGATGAAGCGGTATTCCTGGTTGCTGACGACGATAGGCGCGCCCAGCGGCAGGCCTTCGAGACGGCGCAAGGTGTTCTGCAACAGGCTCTCGCCGCCGAGCAATGGCTGTAGCTGCTTCGGGTGTTTCTCGCGCGACACGGGCCACAGGCGGGTGCCCGAACCGCCGCTGAGCACCACCGGGACAATCTGCGGATCAGGCATGGTAGCTCCGGTACCAGTCGACAAAGCGGCGCACGCCCTCGGTCACCGGCGTTGCCGGCGAGAAGCCGGTGACGCGATTGAGTTCGGACGTATCGGCGTAGGTCGCTGGCACGTCGCCGTCCTGCAGAGGCAGGAAATTCTTCGTCGCGGTCTTGCCCAGCGCCTGCTCCAGCGCCTCGATGTAGGCCATCAGTTCGACTGGCTGATGGTTGCCGATATTGAACACGCGATAGGGCGCCCAGCTCGTTGCCGGGTCGGGCACCTGCTTGTCGAAAGATAGATCGGGTTGCGGCGGGCGATCGAGGACGCGGATCACGCCTTCGGCGATGTCGTCGATATAGGTGAAGTCGCGCCGCATCCTGCCATGGTTGAAGACGTCGATAGCGCGGCCTTCGAGGATGGCCTTGGCGAACAGGAACAGCGCCATGTCGGGCCGGCCCCAGGGGCCATATACGGTGAAGAAGCGCAGGCCGGTGGTGGGCAGCGCGAACAGATGGCTGTAGGTGTGGGCCATCAGCTCGTTGGCCTTCTTGGTCGCGGCGTAGAGGCTGACCGGATGATCGACGTTGTCGTGCTCGGAAAACGGCATGCGCTCATTGCCGCCGTAGATGCTGGAACTGCTGGCATAGACAAAATGCTCGACGCCGTTGTGGCGACAGCCTTCGAGAATATTGACGAAGCCGACCACGTTGCTATCGACATAGGCATGGGGATTCTGCAGCGAGTAGCGCACGCCGGCCTGCGCCGCGAGGTTGATCACGCGCTGCGGGCGTTCCGCCGCGAACAGGGCGGCAATGCCCTCGCGATCGGCGATATCCAGTCGCGACAGCTTGAAACGCGGATTGGGCGCGAGCCGGGCGAGCCGCGCCTCCTTCAGGGCGACATCGTAATAATCGTTGAGATTGTCCACCCCGACCACTTCGTCGCCGCGCGCCAGCAGCAGCTGGCAGACGTGCATGCCGATAAACCCGGCGGCGCCGGTGACCAGTACTTTCATGGGGATTTTCGCTGAAAAGCCAGCATTTTCGCATATTTGGCGAAGCTCGCGCCACAGCCGACGAGGATGTGCACGAGGCCCGGAAGCCCGTCGAGCAGGCCCAGGCGGAAGAAGTAGAACTTGATGAAACGCAGTGCCGGCGACAGCAGCAGTTGCCCCACGCTGGCACGCTTGCCAAGTGCCAAAGCCGCATCGGCAGCCAGGCTGCTGTAGCGGTTCTGTTTGGCGAAATAGCTTTCCAGCGATTCCGCCGAATCGTGCAGCAGATCGCCTTCCAGGGTGCCGATCGCGCCGCCGGCGATGACCTTCTCATGTACCGCGTCATCCGACCAGCGCGCGGCGCGGCGGTCGAACAGGCGCAGGCTCCAGTCGGGATAACCCTCGCCATGCTTCAAATAGCGGCCCATGAATTTATTGCAGCGGGCGAAGCGCCAGGCCTGGAAAGTTGGCGCTGGCAATGCGGCGCGTATGCTCTCGCGCAGCCTGTCGCTGACCCGCTCGTCGGCATCGATGCAGAGCACCCAGTCGTGCTTCGCCTGCTCCACGGCGAACTGCTTCTGCGGACCGAAGCCGCGCCAGGCGGATTGAATCACGCGCGCGCCGTGGCGCTCGGCAATCGCCGCCGTGGCATCTTCGCTGGCGCAATCGACCACCACCACTTCGTCGCAGAAGGCCACGCTGGCAAGGCAGGCGTCGAGCTGGGCGGCCGCATTGCGGGTGATCAGGACAGCGGAAAGAGGCGCGCGGTGGTTTGTGGTCATGGGCTTTATAATTCAACTCGGGATGCATTTTACGGCGCAAGGCGTCATCCCTATCCTACCGATGCGCATTCTCCTGATCAAAACCTCCTCTCTCGGCGACGTGGTGCACAACCTGCCGGTCGTCACCGACCTGCGCCGCAGCTATCCCGAAGCGCAGATCGACTGGGTTGTCGAAGAATGCTTTCGCGAGATTCCGCGGCTGCACCCCGGGGTCCACCGCGTCATCCCGGTGGCGCTCAGGCGCTGGCGCCGCGCGCTGCCGGCGCCGGCCACCTGGGGCGAAATGCGGTCCTTCCGCAGCGCCCTGCAGGAACTGAGCTATGACCTGGTGATCGATACCCAGGGCCTGCTGAAGAGTGCACTGATCGCCCGTCTGGCGCGCGGCAGACGCTGCGGCTACAACGCGGGCTCGGCGCGCGAAGCGATCGCGGCACGCTTTTACGATGTCCGCTGCGAAGTGGGCAAGGATCTGCATGCCGTCGAGCGCAACCGCCGCCTGGTCGCGCTCGCCGCCGGCTACAGCGCTTCATCCGCGCCGGACTATGGCATCGCCGCTATACCAGCACCAACTCCTGCCGGACCCAGCGCGGTACTGCTCACCGCCACTTCGCGCGACGACAAGCTGTGGCCCGAAGAGCGCTGGATCGCACTGGGCTGTGCCCTGCACCAACGCGGACTGACGTGCCTGCTGCCGGCCGGCAGCCCTGCCGAGCGCGCGCGCGCCGAACGCCTGGCGCAGGCGATTCCGGATGCCGTCGCCCTGCCGCCCCTGGGCTTGACCGAACTCGCCGCACAACTCGCCGCGGCGCGCCTGGTAATCGGCGTCGATACCGGCCTGGTGCATCTCGCCGCGGCTCTGGGACGGCCCACGCTGGCGCTGTTCTGTGCTTCCGATCCGGCGCTGACCGGCGTCTACGCCAGCACGCCGGCCATCAACCTCGGCGCGCGCGGCCAGCCGCCCGGCGTCGAGGACGTGCTGGCGGCGGCCACGCCGCTGCTCTGATGGCGCGCTTCCTCTACAGCCTCGGCGTGCTGGCGCTGTTGCCCTGGGCGGTACTGCACCTGCTCTGGCGCGCGCGGCGCCAGCCCGAGTATCTGCGGCACTGGGGCGAGCGCTTCGCGCGCTATGAACACGACAGCGGCGCCAATGTTCGATCGAAGCCGCCGACCATCTGGCTGCACGCCGTCTCGGTCGGCGAAACCCGCGCCGCGCAGCCCCTGCTGGCCGCCCTGCGCCTGTGTTATCCGAGTCACCGCATCCTGTTCACCCACATGACGCCGACCGGCCGCGCGACCTCGGAAGCGCTGTTCGGCGAAGACGTCGAGCGCATCTACCTGCCCTATGACACTCCCTGGGCCATGCGGCGTTTCCTGCGCCATTACCGGCCGCAGTTGGGCCTGATCATGGAAACCGAGCTGTGGCCGAACCTGATCGCCGCCTGCCGCAAAGCCGAAGTGCCTCTGAGTTTGGTCAATGCCCGCCTCTCCGAGCGCTCGGCCAGGCGCTACGCGGCTTTCCCCGCGCTGACGCGCGAGGCGCTGCAAAGCCTGGCGGCGATTGGCGCCCAATCGGACGCGGACGCAGCGCGCCTAGTCGCACTCGGTGCGCGTGACGTCACGGTGACCGGCAACATCAAGTTCGACATCGAAGCGGCCCCCGATCAATTGGCGCTCGGCCGCGAATTGCGCGCCCGCTGCGGCAGCCGGCCGGTGTGGCTGGCGGCCAGTACGCGCGAAGGCGAGGAGGCGCTGATTCTCGACGCATGGAAGAAAGTTGGCGCTGATGATACGGCGTTGCTGGTCATCGTTCCCCGCCACCCGCAGCGCTTCGACGAAGTGGCGCGACTGGCGACGGAACGTGGCTTTGCGCAGCAGCGGCGCAGTGAGAATGCGGCGGTCGCAGCATCGACCAGGATACTGATCGGCGACAGCATGGGCGAGATGTTCGCGTTTTACGCCGCGGCCGACATCGCCTTCATCGGCGGCAGCCTGCTCGATTTCGGCAGCCAGAACCTGATCGAAGCGGCGGCCTGCGGCACGCCAATCCTGATCGGGCCATCGACCCGCAACTTCGCCGAAGCCGCACGCGAAGCGGTCGCCTGCGGTGCGGCGCGACCTGTGGCCGATGCCGACGATCTGGTGCAACAAGTGCTCAAGCTGCTGGCCGACGATGCATCGCGCCGGGCCATGGGCGCCGAGGGATGCGCCTTCGCCGCGCGCCATCGCGGCGCAACGGCGCTGACCCTGGAGCTGATCAGTCGAGCAGTGCGTTGACTGCCGCGACGTCGTCCTCGCCCAGGCTGCCGGCGGCGGCCTTGAGCTTGAGCAGCGCGGCCAGGGTGTCGAGGCGGGCCTTGGCCAGTTTCTGGCGCGTATCGTAAAGCTGGCTCTGGGCGTTCAGCACGTCGATGTTGATGCGCACGCCGACTTCATAACCGAGCTTGTTCGAATCCAGGGCCGACTGCGACGAAGTCAGCGCCGCTTCATAGGCCTTGACCTGGGCCAATCCGGAACTCACGCCGAGGTAAGCCTGGCGCGCATTGAGCGCGGCGGTGCGGCGCGCGTTGTCGAGATCGGATGCGGCTTTTTCCTTCAGCGCGACGGCCTCGCGATCCTTGGACATGACCGCGCCGCCCGCGAAGATCGGCAATGACAGCTGCAGGCCGATGGCATGAACGTCGGTGTCGCTGCCGGGGCGGACGGCGCCGAGAGCGTACGAACCTGTGTTCGAGCTGCGGCTGCGGCTGGCGACGAGGTCCAGCGTCGGGTAATGCCCGGCGCGCTGCTTTTCGATTTCGCGCTGGGCGATTTCATACAAAGCGGTATAGATCTGCACCGAGGCGCTCGCCGATTCGGCCATTTCGACCCATTTGTTGATGTCGTCCGGCTGCGGGCCCGCCAATTGCACTCCGGGCTTGAGGTTCTTGAGGCCTTCCGGCTCCTTGCCGATCACCGTGCGCAAGACCTGGCGCTTGACGTTGAGGTCGTTCAGCGCCGCGATTTCCTGCGCACTGGTCAGGTCGTAGCGGGCCTGGGCTTCGTGGGTGTCGGTGATCGTCGCGGTACCGACCTCGAAATTGCGCTTGGCCGATTCGAGCTGTTCGGCGATCGCCACCTTCTGCGCCTGCGCCGTCGCCAGCGTGTCCTGCGCCAGCAGCACGTCGAAATAAGCCTGCGCCGCGCGCACGATCAGTTCCTGGCGGGCCAGCCCGAACTGCGCTTCGGCCTGCGCCACGGCGAGCTCCGACTGGGTGTAGGCAACCCAGTTCTGCCAGCGAAACAGCGGCTGCGAAAGCTGCACCGACCAGCCGTTGCTGTTGTATTCGGTATTGCTGCTCACCGGCGGCTCGCTGCGCACGGCGGTGGCTTGGCGGTTCCAGGTGGTGCTGGACGACAATCCGGCGGTCGGCAACAAGCCGGCGCGACCCTGCGGCAGCTTTTCCCGCCCGGCGTCGAGCGCGGCTCGCGCCGCGGCGAATTGCGCATCGTAGGCCACCGCATCGCGATACACCGCCATCAGGTCGGCACCGTGGGCGAGGTTGGCAAATCCGCCGACGGAAAGGCAGCCGGCAATCATCAGGGGCAGTGCTTTGTGCATCGCGTTCTCCGCGTTACGTCTCGGTTTCAATTCAATAGGTCGGCATCGCCGGATCGACATCCCGCGCCCAGGCGGCAACGCCACCCTGCAGGTTGATGATGCTGGCAAAGCCCATTTGTTCCAGAAACATGCCGGCCTGGAAGCTGCGCGCGCCATGATGGCAGATCATGACAATATCCTGGTCGCGCTTGAGCTCCTGATAGCGCGCGGGCACGCCGCGCATCGGCATCGAGAGCGAGCCGGCGATGCGGCAAGTCTCGAATTCCCAGGGTTCGCGCACGTCGAGCAGCACCGGTTTGGCCCGCTGCGGATCGCTGAGCCACTCGTTGAGCTGGGATGCGGAGAGCTGGCGCATCGGCTCAGAAGGCGAAGGCCGGCGCCGGCTCGGCGTCGGTCAGGGCAGCCACCACGGTTTCGAACACGGCGACGCGGCGGAAGGCATCGCCCACCCGCGTGTACAGCGCCGCCTGCATGGCCGGGGCGGCACCCTCGATGGCGAACAGCCGGCCGTCGGGCTTCAACTGGTCGAGCAGGACCTGGGGCACCTTGGCCACGGCGCCGGAGACCATGATCACGCCGTAAGGAGCGTGGGCGGCCAGACCGGCCAGACCGTTGCCGACCTCCACCGTCACATTGGTCACGCCGGCGCGACGCAGGTTCTCGCGCGCCGTCGCGGCCAGTTGCGGATCGATTTCCAGCGACCAGACACGGTCGGCATGGACTCCCAGCAGGGCGGCCATGTAGCCGGACCCGGTACCGACTTCCAGCACGTTTTCATGCTTTTTCATCGCCAGGGCCTGCAGCGCACGGGCTTCGACGATGGGCGAGAACATGCGGGCGCCTTCGCCGCCACCGAGCGGAATCTCGGTGTCGGCAAACGCCAGGCGGCGATGCGCCGGCGGCACGAACTCTTCGCGCTTGACCACGAACAACACGTCGAGCACCTCCGGATCCAGCACTCTGGCGGGGCGCAATTGCTGTTCGACCATGTTTAAGCGGGCTTGTTCGAAATTCATGACATCTCCTGTGTGCAATATTAGCATGCGCTAATATTTAGACAAAACCGACAAAAACAAGATTCTACGCCGCAGACGACCCGGATTCTGGCGCCTTGACCCGGAACCACGCCGCGTAAAGGGCCGGCAGGAATAGGCAGGTCAGCACCGTGGCGACGATCAGGCCGCCCATGATGGCCACCGCCATCGGCCCCCAGAACACCTGCCGGGTCAGCGGGATCATGGCCAGCACCGCCGCCGCCGCGGTCAGCACGATGGGCCGGAAGCGGCGCACCGTGGAGCCGACGATGGCCTCCCATTCGCTCTTGCCTTCGGCCTCGTCCTGTTCGATCTGGTCCACCAGGATTACCGAATTGCGCAGGATCATGCCCATCAGCGCGATCACGCCGAGGTTGGCGACGAAGCCGTAGGGCACCTGGAACAGCAGCAGCGCCAGCGTCACGCCGATCAGTCCCAGCGGTGCCGTGAGCAGGACCATGATGGTGCGGCTGATGCTCTGCAACTGGATCATCAGCAGCGTGATGACGCCGACGATCATCAGCGGCACCGCGGCCTTGATCGAGTTTTCGCCCTTGGCCGATTCCTCGGTCGAGCCGCCGACCTCGATGCGAAAGCCCGGCGGCAGCTTGGCCCGCAAGTCGGCCAGCTGCTGGTCGAGCTGCGCCGAGGCAGCCTGCGGCTGGACGCTGCCGACCACATCGGCGCGCACGGTGATGGTCGGCATGCGGTCGCGGCGCCAGATCAGGCCTTCTTCCAGCACCGGCACCAGGCGCGCGACCTGGGCCAGCGGAATGTGGCGGCCGCTGGCGGAAACCAGGTCGAGATCGGACAGGCGGCTCAAGGTGCGCGGATCGGTGCCGTTCTCCGTTCCGGCGCGCCAGACCACATCGATCAGTTGGTCGTTCTCGCGGAACTGGGTCACCGTGGCGCCGACCAGCCAGCCCTGCAGCGTCAGCGCCACGTCCTGGCTGGAGACGCCCAGCGCGCGAGCGCGCGCCTGGTCGATCTCGACCCGTACCGATTTGATCCGCTCGTTCCAGTCGAAATTCACGTTGCGCAGATTGGGATGGGCGCGCATCAGGCTCGATATGCCTTCGGCGTTGTCGCGCAGGGCAACCAGATCCTCGCCCATCACACGGAACTGCACCGGGTAACCGACCGGCGGCCCGTTCTCCAGCCGCACCACGCGCAGCCGCAGGTGCGACCAGGAACCGTCGGCCGCATCGAAAGCGGCCTCCAGCCGGTTCTTGACCACCTCGCGCTCTTTGAGGCCCTTGGTCACGATCACCATTTGCCCGAAGTTGTCGGCGAACAGCTGCTGGTCGAGCGAGAGGAAGAAGCGCGGCGCGCCGTTGCCGATGTAGGACGACCACGAGGCGATGTTCTCGTCCTTGCCGAGCAGGGCCTCAACGCGCTTGACCTCGTGCTCGGTGGCCTTCAGCGATGCGCCTTGCGGCAGCCAGATATCGACCATGATTTCGGGCCGGCTGGCGGGCGGGAAGAACTGCTTCTGCACGGCCTTGTTGAACAGCACCAGCGACAGGGCGAAGAAACCCACCGTGGCGAAAATCACCAGCCAGCGATGGCGCAGGCACCACTCGACCAGGGCGCGGATGCGCCGATAGAAAGGCGAGTCGTAGATGTCGCCGCCGTGCTTCTCGGCGATTGCGCGCAGCTTGACCGGATCGAGCAGCTTGTAGCCGAGCCAGGGCGTGAACACCACGGCGACGATCCACGACACCAGCAGCGCAATCGTGACCACCTGGAAAATCGAGATGGTGTATTCGCCGGCGCCCGACTTGGCGAAGCCGACCGGGGTAAAGCCGGCCGCCGTGATCAGGGTGCCGGTCAGCATCGGGAAGGCGGTCGAGGTGTAGGCGAAGGTGGCGGCCTTGAAGCGGTCCCAGCCCTGCTCCATTTTCACCACCATCATTTCCACGGTGATGATCGCGTCATCGACCAGCAGGCCCAGCGAAATCACCAGCGCGCCCAGCGAAATGCGCTGCAGGTCGATGCCGAAGGCCTGCATGGCGAGGAAGGTCATCGCCAGCACCAGCGGGATCGACAGCGCCACCACGGTGCCGGTGCGCCAACCGAGGCTGAGGAAGGAAACCGCCAGCACGATGATCATCGCCTCGCCCAGGGTCTGCACGAAGAGGTTCAGCGAAGTCTTGACGATCTGCGGCTGGTCGAACACCACACTCACGTCGATGCCGACCGGCAGGTCCTGCTGCAGGCGCGCCATGGTTTTCGAGAGATTCTCGCCGAGGTCGATCACGTTGCCGCCGCGCGCCATGACCACCCCGAGCCCGACCGCATCGCGCCCGGCGACACGCATGCGTGGCTGCGGCGGATCGGCCAGGCCGCGCGTGACGCGGGCGATGTCGCCCAGTCGGAAGCTGCGCCCGCCGACGGCGAGCGAGGCTTCGCGCAACGCATCGACGCTGTCGAAGGGGCCGGACACGCGCAACCGCACCCGGTCGGTCGCGGTCTCGACGTGCCCGGACGGCACCACCGCGTTCTGCCGCTGCAATGCATCGAACACCTGGGTCGGCACCAGGCCCATCGCAGCCAGACGCGCCGGACTGACGTCGATGTAGATCTTCTCGTCCTGCACGCCGATCAGCTCGATCTTCTTCACATCCGCAACGCGGCGCAGTTCGCGCGCCAGGCGGTCGGCCTCGCGGCGCAGGTCGCCCATGCCGTAGCCGGCCTGGTCGTCGCGGGAAGTCAAAGCGAAGATCTTGATCTGCACGTCGCCGAACTCGTCGTTGGGGAAAGGCCCCTGTACGCCGGCCGGCAGCGTATGGCGAATGTCGTCGAGTTTCTTCCTGACCTGACGCCAGGCCTCGGGCACCTCGGTCTTCGGCGTGTAGTCCTTGAGGATCACGATGGTCAGCGATTCGCCCGGCTTGGATGCCGTGCGCAGCACATCGACCCAGGGCGTCTCGGCCAGCTTCTTCTCGATGCGTTCGGTCAGTTGCTGCTCGACTTGCGCAGCCGAGGCACCCGGCCACAGCGTGCGCACCACCATGACCTTGAAGGTGAAGTCGGGATCCTCGGCACGCCCGAGCTTGAGGAAGGCCAGCACGCCGCCGACCATGAACACGATCATCAAATAGAGCACCATCGACTGGTGCCGCAGCGCCCACTCGGAAAGATTGAGCTGTTTCATTTGCTCGTTGCCTGAGCCGCGACGCGCACCTTTTCGCCGGCAGTGAGCAGGTTTACGCCTGCGGCAACGATCTGCTCGCCTCCCGCAAGGCCCCCGGTCACCACGGCGCCGCCGTCGGTATAAGCCGCCACGCTGACTGGCTGCAAAGTCACCGTGCCGTCAGCACCAACTTTCCAGACCGCCGGCTGATTGCCTTTCTGGAAAATCGCCGTCAGCGGCACGGTCAGCCGCTTCGTACCAGGAGCGCCGGAAGGAAAGCGCACTGTCGCGCTCATACCCAGCGGCAGCAGCGGATCGGCGTCCTTCAGGCTGACGCGCGCGGCATAAGTGCGGGTCACCGGATCGGCCACCGGCGAGATTTCGCGCACACGTCCGACGAGCGGTTTCCCCGTGACGCCACCTGCGGCCCAGAAACTGACTTCCGCCGCCTGGCCGAGCTTGAAGCTGGTCACTTCATTTTCAGGCAGAGCGATCGCGATTTCGCGTTCGCCGTCCGGCGCCAGGCGGAACACCGCCTGGCCGACGCTGACCACCTGGCCCGGTTCGGCCAGCACCTGGCCGATGACGCCGTTGCGGTCGGCCAGCAGCGTGGTGTAGGCAGCCTGGTTCTTCGCCAGCGCGGCCTGCGCTGCGGCCGCCTTGAAGGCGGTTTCGCGCGCGTCGAGGGCCGAGGCGCTGATGTAGTTCTTCGCCTTGAGGTCGCGGTAGCGCGCCACATCGGCCGCCGCCAGCGCGCGCTGGGCCTCGGCCTGGGTCAGTTGCAAACCCGCATCGGTCGGGTCGAGCCGCGCCAGCACCTGCCCGGCCTTGACCGCCTGGCCCAGTTCGGCGCGACGCTCGACGATCTTGCCGGCGACGCGAAAGCCCAGCGTGGTCTCGATCCGCGCGCGCACCTCGCCGCTGTAGCTGCGCTGCGCTCCATCTGTCGCCGTGTCGCCGGCGCCAACTTTCAGGGTGCGCACCAGCTTGGGCGCGGCCGGAGGAGGCGGCGCTTCGCTGCAGGCGGCAAGGAACAGGGTCAGCACGGCCAGGGCGACAAGCTTCTTCATCGGGCAACTCCGGAAAAACGGCGCATAAACATCCAGTACAAGAGGGGCATCACGAACAGCGTGAGCACCGTCGAAAAACCCAGGCCCCAGACTATGGAGGCCGCGACCGGCCCCCACAGCAGCGACTTGCCGCCAAGGCCCACGGCCAGCGAAAACAGGCCGCCGATGGTGGTCACCGAGGTGATCAGGATCGGCACCACGCGCCGCCGCGCGGCATACACGGCGGCATGCAGCACGCCCATGCCGGCGGCCAGACGCTCGTTGGCGGCGTCGATCAGCACGATGGCCGAATTCACCGCGATGCCGGTCAGCGCGATGACGCCGTAGAGCGTATAGAGCGAGAGCGGAATGCGCGCCACCAGCAGGCCGAGGATCACGCCGGTGAAGGCCAGCGGCACGGTGACCAGGATCAGCAGCGGCTGCGCGTAGCTCTTGAATTGCGCGGCGAGGATCAGGTAGATCAAGCCGACGCCCATCAGGAACAGCACGGCCATGGCGTCCAGGCTTTCCTGAATGTCGTCGAGCTCGCCCGAGAAATCGATGTCGGTGTTGGGGAACTGCACCGCGAGCTTCTTCCACTCGGCGGCGATGATCCGGTTGGCCGCCACGGTGTCGGTGACGGTCTTGTCGAGGTCGGCCTCGACCGTGATGGCGCGGCGCAGGTTGTAGTGCTTGATGACGCCCTTGCCGATGCGCGTCTCCTCGGTCACCAGCGCGCGCAGCGTGGTGCTGCCTCCCGAAGGAAGTGCGATCGGATCGTCGAGCAGGCGCGTGATGTCGGCGCCGACCGTGCCGGCCGACTTGCCATCGCCCGACCCATGTTTGGCGCGCACCCGCAGTTCGACCTTCTCACCCTTGTCGCGCATCATGGCGACGATTTCGCCGTCGGCGTGCAGGCGCAGCAGGCGCGCCACCTTGCCCGCATCCAGACCGGCAGTGCGCAGGGCGCCGCGATCCAGCGCCAGCACCAGCTCGGGGCGGCCCGGAATATCGTCGTCGGCCACGTCCCTGGCGCCGGGCACCGCGCGCACGATGCCAAGCAGCGCATCGCCGGCGGCGCGCAGTTCCTGCGGATCGTCGTTGCGCACCCGCGCCTTGATCGGCTTGGCCAGCGGCGGCCCGCCCGAGATCATGGTGAAGGTGATCTTGCCCGGCGTTGGCGTGGCCTCCACCTCGGCGCGCATGCCCTCGACGATCTCGGCGACCTCGCGACCGCCGTTGCGCGGATTCAGCGACACCGTGACCTGGCCGTAGGATTCGCCGTAGAGCGGTTCCGTGTCAGAAAACTTGACCCCGGCATAGGCCGCCAGGTTGCGCGCCTCGCCCGGCTTGAGGTGCTTGCGCACCACGGCTTCGAGGCGCTCGGCGTTGGCCAGGGTCTGTTCGATCGGCGCCCCGGCCGGCATGTCGACATTGACGTAGAACAGCCGGATCGGATCGAAGGCGAAGAACTGGATGCGCACCAGACCGACGCCGACCGCGGCCACCGCGCCCAGCATCAGGCCGACGGCGATCACCAGCGAACGCTTCGGCCGGCGCATGACCCACAGCAGCCAGCGCGAATACTTGACGCGCAGGAAGTGGTTGAAGCGGTCGCGCCAGGTGTTGAGATGGCCGTCGCCGGGCCTGGGCGCCAGCACCGCCATGTGCGCCGGCAGCATCCAGTAGGCTTCGATCAGGCTGATGGCCAGGCCCAGGGTGACGACGAAGGGAATCACGAACATGAACTTGCCGACGATGCCGGGCAGCAGCATCAGCGGCAGGAAGGCGGCGATGGTGGTCAGCACCGAAGCCGTCACCGGGGCGAAGACCTCGCGCACGGCGCCGATCGCCGCGCTGTGCACCGGCTCGCCGCGCTGCATGCGGTAGTAGATGGTCTCGACCACCACCACGGCGTCGTCGACCAGCATGCCGAGCACGATGACCACGCCCAGCAGCACCGAAATGTTCAGCGTATAGCCCAGCGCATGGAGAATCGCGAAGCTTCCGGCGAGCGAGAACGGAATGCCGAGGCCGACCAGCAGCGCGATGCGGGTGCCGAGGAACAGCCAGCAGATGGCCAGCACCATCAGCAGGCCCTGCAAGGCGTTCCTCTCCATGGTGGTGATGGCTTCGCGCGTCGGCACCGTCTGGTCGTCGAGCAGTTGCAGTTGCACGCCGTCGTTGGCGAAGCGCGGGTTCTGTTCGACGATGTAAGTGTTCAGGCGCTCGATCAGTTGCAGCGTGTTGGTGCGGCTTTTCTTGGTCACGGCGAGGATCACCGCGCCCTTGCCCTGGTAGCTGGCGAGGCTGCCGGCCTTGGCCCGGCCGCGCGAAACCTCGGCGACGTTGCCCAGCGGCACCGGCTCGCGGCGCTGGGCGTTCGATACGGGAATGCGCGCGATTTCCTCGGGATCGGCGGTCTGGCCGACGACGCGCACCAGCCACGCCGTGCGCTCCGTATCGCCGGCGGTTTCGACCTTGCCGGCGAAGGTGTCACGGAACCAGGCCATCACGGCGTCGGACGCGTCGGTGGCGGTGAGTCCGCGGTTGGCCAGCGCCACCGGGTCGAACTCGACCTGCAGTTCGGGATCGCGCAGGCCGGTGGCGAACACCTGGTCCACGCCGGCGATGCGCTCGATGTCGTCCTTGAACTGTCGCGCCCGCGATCGCAGCAGCTCGTCGGCGGCCTGGCCGGTGACCAGCACCATGGCGGTCGGGAAGCCGTTCGAGGTGGTGATTTCGAGCACCCGCGGATCCTTGGCCTCGACCGGCAGCTCGCTCTTGGCCTTGTTCTGGATCTCGCGGCGCAGGTCGTTGATGCGCTTGTCGAAGACGCGCTCGTCGATGTCGCGGAAACGCACCAGGATCGAGGCGACGTTTTCGCGCGAGGAGGACATCACGAAGCGGATGTCGGCGACGCCCTTGATCGCATCCTCCAGCGGCTTGGTCACGCGCTTCTCGACGTCTTCGGCCGAGGCGCCGGGCAGCACCGTGGTGACCATGACCCAGTTGAAGTTGATCTCCGGGTCCTGCTCGCGCGGCATGGCCAGGTAGGCCAGTGCGCCCATGACCAGCACCACCGCGAAGGCGATGTTGGCCAGCGGATGGTTCTGGATCAGGCGGGAATAGAAACTCATTTCGCCGCGGCAGCCGGTTCGACGCGAACAGTCATCGCGTCCTGCAGCGCATGGCGGCCGCGCGTGACGATGCGCGCTTCGGGCTGAAAGTCGGCGCTGGCGGGACGGCCCTCCTGGGCCTGCGGCAACTCATGGAAGCGCGCCCGCTCGCCTTCTAGGACGAACACGCCGTAGCGGGCGTTGCGGCGCAGGATGTAGTCGGCCGGGACGTGCGGGCGCGGGTCGCGCCAGAGCAGCCGGCCTTCGCTGCCGGGCGCCGGTGCGGCACCGGCGAAACGGTAGCGCGCCTCGACCGTGCGCGCCTCGCGATTGATGGCACCGGAAATGCGCAAGGGCGTCAGGGCATGCAGCTGGCCGGCGGCGGCGAATTCGACTTTTTCGGCGCCGGCCAGGCCTTCCGCATCGCGTGCCTGGACCTGGGCCACCACCTGCAGGTCGCTGGTGTCGGCCAGCGTCAGCAAGGGCGTGCCGGGCGCGGCGAGTTCGCCGACCTGGGCCGTGCGATTGCGCACAATGCCGTTGAAGGGCGCGGTGACGGTGCATTTTTCGACGCCGCGCCGCGCCGAATCGCGGTTGGCGCGCGCCGATTGCACATCGGCCTGGGCCGCCGCGAGTTCGGTCTCGCGCAGCGTCAGGGCTTCGGCGGAAATGAAATTCTTCTCTTTCAGGGAGCGCGCCCGCGCCGTTTGCGCCTCGGCCTGTGCCTGACGTGCCGCACTCTGCGCCAAGCCCGCCGCGGCGCGTGCCAGAGCCAACTCGGCGTCCCTGGCGTCGAGCCGCACCAGCACCTGTCCGGCCTTGACCGCATCGCCGCTATCGACCGCGATCGCCAGGACGCGGGCGGAAGTCTCGGCCGCAATCCGGGTTTCGTTCTTGCCCAGCACCGTCGCCGGCGCCTCGCGCTCGGGATGGAAGCCCAATTCGGCGAAGCGAAGCACGCCGACAGCGGGCGGTGCGGCCGCGGCCGGCGGTGTCTCGGCCGGCTTCTCGCCGCAGGCCGCCAGCAGCAGCGACAGACTCATGGCAAGCAGTGCGGCGGATTTCACTTTGTTGTTCTCCGTTTGTTGGATGCGACGGGCGCCATGAGCCCGCACAGGGCCAGGTCGAGATGGGTGCCCAGATAGACCTGCGGATCGTGCGCCACGCCGCAGCAGGCGCCCAACGAATGGCGCCAGATCAGCATCATCAGCACCGGGGCAAAGATCACGTCGATCGCGGTTTCGACATCGACGGCGCGGAACTCGCCGGCCGCGATGCCGCGTTGCAGGACGCGACGCATCAGGTCGCGGCCGCGCACGATCACCGTGTCGTGGTAATAGGTGGCGAGTTCGGGGAAATTTCCTGCTTCGCTGATCATCAGCTTGGGCACGCCGGCCAGATGGGTGTTGCCGATGCGCTGCCACCATTCGCGAATCAGGGCGCGCAGCAGGTCGGATGCGCTGCCTTCGAATCTATCCACCAGGCCGGCGCCCTGCTCGAGGATGGGCACGATGCCTTCCTGGATCACGGCCTTGAACAGCGCCTCCTTGCTGTCGAAGTAGAGGTAGAGCGTGCCCTTCGACACCCCGGCGCGCGCCGCGACATCCTCCAGCCGGGTGCCGACGAAGCCCTTTTCGACGAACAGTTCCAGCGCCGCCGCCATGAGTTCGGCGGGACGCGCTTCCTTGCGACGCTGGCGGGGGTGCGTGACGGCTTCCATGCAGGCACTTTAATTACTGACCGGTCAGTCAGTATATAGAAGGATAGCCGGGCGTCAAGCCCTGCGCCCCAAGCCGGGCGAACCTCTGCAATTCCGCGGTATGCTCGTCCATGCCGCCTCAAGGTTCCTCCGATTCCCCGCCCGCGGCATCCGCCAGTGAGGTCCCATGCGTATCGAAGAAGAACTCAAGCTCGATTTTCAGGACGTGCTGATCCGGCCCAAGCGCTCGACGCTGACTTCGCGTTCCGAGGTCGATATCTCGCGCGAGTTCGTCTTCCGCCATTCCGGGCGCCGCTACCACGGCGTGCCGATCATCGCCGCCAACATGGACAGCGTCGGCACCTTCGAGATGGCGCAGGCACTGGACCAGCACCAACTGGCGACGGCGCTGCACAAGCATTATGAAGAGGCCGAACTGGTCGCCTACTTCAAGGCGCTGCCGGCAACGGCGACGGTGTTCTACTCGATGGGCATCACGCGCGAGGATTACGAGAAGTTCTGCCGCGTCAAGCAGCAGGCCGGCGACGCGATTGTTCATGTCTGCGTCGATGTCGCCAACGGCTACACCAAATCCTTCATCGATTTCCTGCAGCGCCTGCGCCAAGCCTTCCCGGAAATCACGATCATGGCCGGCAACGTGGTCACCGGCGAGATGGCCGAGGAGCTGATCCTCGACGGCGCCGACATCGTCAAGGTCGGCATCGGCCCCGGCTCGGTGTGCACCACGCGCAAGATGACCGGCATCGGCTATCCGCAGCTGTCGGCCATCATCGAATGCGCCGACGCCGCCCACGGCCTCGGCGGCCTGATCTGCGCCGACGGCGGCTGCACCTCGCCGGGCGACCTGGCCAAGGCCTTCGGCGGCGGCGCCGACTTCGTCATGCTCGGCGGCATGCTCGCCGGCCACGACGAATGCATGGGTGAAGTCGTCGAGCAGGACGGCGTGCGGATGCGACGTTTCTACGGCATGAGCTCGCGCGCGGCGATGGACAAGCATGCCGGCGGCGTCGCCAACTACCGCGCCGCGGAAGGCAAGGAAGTCCTGCTCGAAGCGCGCGGCCCGGTCGAGGCGACGCTGCAGGAAATCCTCGGCGGGGTGCGCTCGGCCTGCACCTACGTCGGCGCGCACCAGTTGCGCGAACTGTCGAAGCGCACCACCTTCATCCGCGTCGCGCGGCAGCTGAACGAAGTCTTCGGCCAGTCCTGAGAGCCTGTGAATAAATCTACTGCGCGTGCCGGATCGGGGCTTGGGCGGTGCTCGCTATCCTCACATATAACAACATATGTTCCGGTAGCTGCGCTCCGGCCGCACCCCGCTGCGGCCCGCTCGCTACGATTTCTTTACAGGCTCTGACCCTCCATGAACAAACCGCTTTCAATCGGCCGCGGCTGTCTCGTCCTGCTCGTCCTGCTGCTGACCGGCGCCTGCGGCGGCGACAAGAAAGAAGCGGCGCTGCCGTCCGGCAGCAAGGTGCTGGCGCTGGGCGACAGCCTGACCGCGCCGCACGGCGTCAAGCCCGGCGAAGACTGGCCGACGCTGCTCGGGCAGAAAACCGGCTGGGTCGTGATCAATGCAGGCGTCAGCGGCGACACCAGCGCCGGTGCGCTGGCCCGCCTGCCGGCCTTGCTCGAGGAACACCAGCCGCAGCTGGTGCTGGTGAGCCTGGGCGGCAACGACATGCTGCGCAAGCTGCCGCAGGCGCAGACCGTGACCAACCTCGGGCGCATGCTGGACCTGGCCAAGGCCAGCGGCGCCAAGGCGGTGCTGCTGGCGACGCCCAAACCCAGCATCGCCGGCGCCGTATTCAACAGCCTGTCGCCCGCCGATTTCTATGCCGAGGTGGCCAAGGACAAGAAAGTCCCGCTGATCGCCGATGCGCTGCCCGAGGTGTTGTCCGACACTGCGCTGAAGAGCGACCAGTTGCACCCGAATGCCGCCGGCCACGCCCTGCTCGGCGACAAGATTCACGAGGATTTGAGGAAAATCGGTTTCGCCCGCTGAACTTTCGCGATTTGTCCTTGCCACGCGCCGGGTTGCATTCGCGCCGCCTTTCCAGTAGTTTCAGCCCCCTGCCCCACCCCCACCCGAATCGAGCTTGCCCCATGAACGCCAACGAAAATTTCATCGCCGCCGACGCCCATGTCGATGCCGCAGCCATCGCCCCGCTGCCCAACTCGCGCAAGATCTACGTGACCGGCAGCCGGCCCGACCTCCGCGTGCCGATGCGCGAAATCGCGCAGAGCGCGACGGCCGACCTGCCCAACCCGCCGATCACGGTCTATGACTGCTCCGGCCCCTATACCGATCCGGCGGCCAGTATCGATATCCGCAAGGGCCTGCCGCAACTGCGCGCGGCCTGGATCGCCGAACGCGGCGATACCGAGGAACTGCCCGATCTGTCGTCCGAGTACGGCCGCCAGCGCGCGATCGATGCGGAACTGGCCGGCCTGCGCTTCGACCTCGCGCGCAAGCCGCGCCGCGCATTGCCCGGCAAGAACGTCTCACAGATGCACTACGCCCGAAAAGGCATCATCACGCCGGAAATGGAATATGTCGCGATCCGCGAGAACCAGAAGCTCGACGGCCTCGAAGACCTGCTGCGCCAACAGCATCCGGGCCAGAGCTTCGGCGCCTCGATTCCGCGCGTGATCACGCCCGAGTTCGTGCGCGACGAGGTCGCCCGCGGCCGCGCCATCATCCCCAACAACATCAACCACCCCGAATCCGAACCGATGATCATCGGCCGCAACTTCCTGACCAAGATCAACTGCAACATTGGCAACTCGCCCTTGGCCTCGACCATCCAGGACGAAGTGGACAAGATGACCTGGGCCATCCGCTGGGGCGGCGACACGGTGATGGATCTCTCCACCGGCAAGAACATCCACGAAACGCGCGAATGGATCGTGCGCAACTCGCCGGTGCCGATCGGCACCGTGCCGATTTATCAGGCGCTCGAAAAGGTGGATGGAAAAGCGGAAGACCTGAGCTGGGAAATCTTCAGGGACACCTTGATCGAGCAGGCCGAGCAGGGTGTCGATTACTTCACCATCCACGCCGGCGTATTGCTGCGCTACGTGCCGCTGACGGCCAAGCGCATGACCGGCATCGTCAGCCGCGGCGGCTCGATCCTCGCCAAGTGGTGCCTGTCGCACCACAAGGAGAACTTCCTCTACACGCATTTCGAGGACATCTGCGAAATCATGAAGGCCTATGACGTCGCCTTCAGCCTCGGC
>JACPUD010000106.1 GCA_016192435.1 Rhodocyclales bacterium
ATCGCGCACTTGGCCGCGGGCGGTGCGGCGTGAATCCACAGCCGACCGGCGGCGTCGCGCCGCTCCAGGCCGTGCTGGCCGGCCAGCGGCAGCCGCAGCGTACCCAGCATTGCTTCCAGGTCCGAGATCGAGCGCCCGCTGCCCAGGGCGAGCGCGCCGCCGCTGCGGCGGTACAGTTGCCCGCTCAGCTCCAGCAGGTCCAGATCGACCCGCACCGCCGACGGCGTGTCGGCGATTTCCAGCAAGGTGCCATCGACATCGACGAAAAAGGCCCAGTCGACCCTCGGCGCGGGCGGCGGGCGGCGGGGTCCCATCTTCATATCGCCGTTCCACCACCCTTGCCGACCAGTCGCTCGCGACGGCGCATGGCGGCGGCGTCGAGCAACATGCGGCCGGCCCAGCGGAAGACGTTGAACTCGGCCACCAAACCGCGCATCAGGCGCATGCGGTCGCGCTGCTCGGCCGCCGGCATGGTCAGCGCCACGTGCAGGGCCGCCGCGCACTGGTCGGCATCGTAAGGACTGACAATCAGCGCCTCCGGCAACTCCCGCGCCGCGCCGGTGAACTGGGACAGGATCAGCACGCCACGCTCGTCGTCGCGGGCTGCGACGAATTCCTTGGCGACCAGGTTCATGCCGTCATGCAGGCTGCTGACGAAGCACAAGTCGGCCGCACGAAAATGCTCATATACCTCTTTCGCGTCGTGGTGCTCGACCTTGAGCACGATAGGCAGTAGTCCATCGCGTCCGAAGCGGCCGTTGATCTGCACGGCCATGGCCCGTACCTGCGCCTCGTGGTGCTGGTACTCGTCGATGCCCGATCGCGTCGGCGCCGCGATCTGGATAAAGCTGAAGCGTCCAACCCACTCCGGCTTCATCTCCAGCAGGCGCTCGATGGCACGAAAACGTTCGACGATGCCCTTGGTGTAGTCGAGGCGATCCACGCCGATACCCAGCTTGTGCGCGGCCGGCAAGCCGTTCGCGTGGCGAATGTCGCTACGGCATGTTGCCACGTCCTTCTGCATCAGTTCCTGCTCAGGCGGCCAGGCAATCGAGATCGGATAACGACGGACTGCGGTCAGCTTGCCGCCGAAGGAAACGGTGAAGGATTCGCGATCAACGCGCGCTTCCAGTTGGCGATCCACGGTGTCGACAAAGTTGTTGCAGTGAAACTGGGTATGAAAACCCAGAATGCTGCTGCCCAGCATCCCAGCCAGTATCTCCTTTCCCCACGGACAGATGGCGAAGGACTCCGGGTTGGGCCAGGGAATGTGCCAGAAGGTAATGATCGTGGCTTCCGGTAGTTCCTCGCGGATCATCCGGGGCAGCAGCGCGAAGTGATAGTCCTGTACCAGAACAATGGGGGCTTTCGTCTTCGACTCGCTGGCCACGGCCTTGGCGAACTTCCGATTGACCGCGACATAATGGGCCCAGTCGCCGGAGCGGAAGGTAGGCCGCACATGGGCGATGTGGCAAAGCGGCCAGAGGCCCTCGTTGGCGAAACCATAGTAGTAGCCAGCTTCTTCCTCTGCGCTGAGCCACACCCGGCGAATCTGGTAGGCGGGATTGTCCGGCGGCACGGCGACGCGGTCGTGCCGGTCGACAGCCTCGCGGTCGGCCGAGCCGCTGCCATGGGCGATCCAGGTGCCCGAGCAGGCGCGCATGATCGGCTCGAGCGCCGTGACTAGCCCGCTGGCCGGGCGCTGGACCTCGACGCGATCACTGCGCCGCTGGTGGATGTAGGGCTCGCGATTGGACACTACGATGACGTCCTCGCCGCGCAGTTCGCCGTGCAGAATGGCGCGCAAGGCCTCCGGCGTCCAGGTGATCTGACTTTCGTCCCGCGCGCGCGTCTCCGACTCCAGTTCGCGCACCAACCGTTGCAGATCGCGGGCGATCGGCTTGAACTCGGACAGTTCCGGTCCTGCGCCGGCTGCAGGCTGGCGCAGCAAGCCTTCGCCACGCAGCAGTGAGCGCATGCCGGCCATCCAGCCCCGCCATGACAGCTGGGCGATGATTACCGTGATCAGTGAGACCACCGCCGCCAGCCCCATGAAGAAATAGAAGACGTAACGTTTGGTTTCCTCGCTACGGCGCGTGACAAAGCTCATGTCATGCACCAGGACCAGCTTGCCCGCAGGTCCCAGTTCGTCCGTCATCGGCTTTACCGCAACGTGCAAAGGGCCTCGGGTGCTGGACAGCAAATGGTCACTGGCCTGTTCCCAGCGGGTCAGGTCGCTGCAACGGATCTCTGTCGGCAGGGCGCGGCTGGCCAATGCAATGGATTGGTCCGAGGCGCAGTAGCCGACGGCAAACAGACGCTCGTCTTGCGTGATGCGGGCAAAAAAGGCGCCGATCTTGGCCTTCTTTCCTGCCGCCAGCTGTTCCTGCAAAGGTTCCAGGATGGTGTTGGCGATTAGCGTCGCGCGTATGTCGAGATCGCGCACAAACCATTTCAGCGTGAGCTGGTCGACCAGCGGCGTCACGGCATAGGCAATGCCCGCCAAAACCAGTAGCAGTGGAAGAATGAAGCGCAGGGAAAGTCGCATGTCTGGGTCCTTTTACACGCCAACGCCCACGGACGAAGGCAATTATTCGCATCTGGTCGACGCTTGCAGTTCCAGGCAAGTCCCGTGTTTCTGCTGTAAACCACCAGGACTCTTGCCATGACGTAGTCAGAGAATCTGCCTATCGTTAACACAAACTGCTTTCAGTGCATCAGTACACCTTGGCGGTTCGAATGTCCGATGCATCGATAATCAGGTTCGCTAAAAAAGCGGGCAGCCGGAGCTGCCCAAAGTTCCCTCCTCCGGGAAATCCACTACATATGATTGCCATCCAGGCCGACTTGAACCACTACGTCCTCACGAATGGGATTGGCCATGGCGGAACATACACCGGCGGATTAGTGAATCTGCCGATCAATGGGAGCACCATCTTGATCGACCAGTACGATCGGGATATTGCGATGCCCGCGAACTATCGATGCCACGATGCCGCGCGAAAACAGCCCCCAGAAACCTGATTGAGGACGAGGCAATACGATTTCATCGCAGGCCAGCTCTTCGGCGGTATCGAGAATCGAAAAAACCACATTGCCCTGCTTGAAGCAGCCGCGGCACAGGATATTCTCGGCGTTCAACGGCGCGCTCGCCTCCTCGATGAAGGCTTGCGCGCGCTCAGACTGGAACTGCGAAATCTCGACCTGCGTGCGGAACCGCAAAACCTCCCATTGGGTGATCGGTTCGCCCACATTGAGCAAGACCACTTCCAGTTCGCGCCCTTCAAGATGCCGGTGCAAGGCGTACTGGACTCCCCACCGGGAGTCTTCATCGGCATTGACCGGAACGAGAATGCGCAAGAGTTGAGTTCCGGCTTTCGCGCTTGAATCGGGAGAATTCATGTGCGTAGCTCCTCGCAAAAGACTTGGCCGTGTTTGACGGCCGGCTTCGGTGTTCGTGATGCCAACTGTCGGCCTAGCCATGGATTTGACCCTCCTGGTGGTTTGCACGCCGGTCTGAGCGGTATGCGGCGATTACGCTATCGAGGCCCCGCCGCGCTCGGCGAAGATAGGCGGGTCCGACGATGATCAGCAGCAATGGGATGGCTGCGACGAACTGCACGAGATATCTGATCGGAACTGATACGGTTGTTGCCGGCTCCGGATCGAAGGCGAGCAAATACGTGACGAACGCCACCCCACCGATGAGCCAGACCGTCTCTATCCAGTCGAATTCGACGTTCCTCGCTTGCCTGGCGGCTCTGTCCCATTCGCGCGGCGGCAATTCGATGATCCGCGGCAGCAACCAGCTCAGGATGCCTCGCTTGAGGGCGCCACGCCACTGATGGCTCGTGTTCAGCTTGGCCATGTCCGCCTCCTACCTCAGGTAGTACAGGGCCAGGTACGCAAGCAGCATGACCATGACCCACAGCGCCATGCCGCCGGTGGGCCAGGAACGGAGCAGGAGGCCGTCCGGGCGGCGATGCCGGGCGATGCTGTCGGCCATGGCTTGTCTGCCTGAGAGCAACTGCTCGTTCAATCCTGCGCGGGTGATTCGCAGTGCATCACGAAAGCTTCGGGCCGCGACCGGCCCGGCGATGCGCCATAGCCAGTCGACGTCGAGCGTGATGGTCGGCGTGCGCCTGAGGTAGTCGAGCATGACGAAGAAGGCCAGCCCGGAGAAGAGCAGCAGTTGCAGTTGGGTGATGACATGCGCCGCCGTGTAGGGCGCGTAATCGACCGCATAGGGCAACAGGGCATACAGCGGATCTGGCCAGACGCCGAGCGCAATACAGAGGAAGGCGAACAGGATCATGGCCCAGCGCATGCTGGGCGGCGGATCGGGCGGGCGCAGGCCGGAATCCTTCTGGAAGAACACGAACCAGGGGAACTTGATGCCGGCGTGAAGGAAGACGCCGGCCGATGCGGCGGCCAGGAGTAACCATACCGCTTGCATATGGCCATCAGCGGCGGCCTGCGTCACCATCGACTTGGAGACGAATCCCGACGTCAGGGGGAAGGACGAGATCGCCAACGCGCCGATGGTGCCGCAGATCGTGGTCAGCGGCATGCTGTGGAACAGGCCGCCCAGCTCTGAACATTTGCGCCTGCCGGTGGCGGCGAGCACGGCGCCGGCCGACATCAGCAGCAAGGCCTTGTAGATGATGTGGGCGAAGGCATGGGCCGCCGCGCCGTTGAGCGCCATCTCGGTGCCGATGCCGATGCCGACCACCATGAAGCCGACCTGGTTCACGATCGAATACGCAAGAATGCGGCGCATGTCATTCTCCAGCAGCGCATAGACGATGCCGTAGAAGATCATGAAGGTTCCGATCCAGACCAGGATCTCGGTGCCGGGGAAGCCGCGCAGCAGCACATATACCGCCGTCTTGGTGGTGAAGGCGGAGAGAAACACCGTGCCGCTCCAGGACGCTTCCGGGTAGGCATCGGGCAGCCAGGCCGAGATCGGCGGCGCGCCGGTATTGATCAGGAAGCCGATCAGGATCAGCCAGGTAGCGATGGAATCCGCCCTCATGGCGTGGAAGCCGGCGTCGCCGGTGGCAAGGATCTGGCCGGTGATGCCGGCGAAGAGGATCACGCCGCCGGCGAGATGGATCGCGACATAGCGGCGGCTGGCCGCCCAGGCGCCCGGCGTGCCGGCGCTCCAGAGCACCAGCGTCGAACCGACGGCCATGAATTCCCAGAACAGGAACACGGTGATCAGATCGCCGGCCAGCGTCACGCCAATGGCGGAGCCGGCGTAGAGGAATGCAGCGGGAATTTCGAGCCGGCTCTGCTGGCGCAGGGCGAACAGTCCGCCGACGATGGCCATCAGCACAAAAATGGTGGCGAACAGTCGCGAAAGCTTGTCGACGGCCAGCGGCGCGAGCGAGTAGTCGAGCCACTGCAGTTGCCAGAGCCGGCCTTCCGGCAACAGCCAGAGCGCGACCAGCGCAAGAGTTGGCGCTGACAACACGGCGACATTGCGCGCCGTGCCGCGCAGCAAGGGCAGCAGCAGCGCGCCGGCAATGAGGATCAGGGCCGGATGCAGGATCAAGGACGCAGCCGCGGCGCTATTCATCGCGCTGATCCCCCGAATAATGGCTGTCCGGCCGCTTGAGGAAGAACCCCATGAACTTCGCGCCGACGATCATGAGCAGGCAGGTGACGAAGCCATAGGCGGCGTTGAAGCCGAACCAGCGCTCGATCTCGAAATGCGGATGCATATCCACGAAGAAGCCGGCGACCACGGTCAGTGCCAGGAGCACGAGGAATCCGCGCCACAGCGTCTGCACGTTGCCCTGATCGTCGAGCCAGTGTCGGTGTTTCATGGAACGGCCACCAGTTGCTGCGCCAGCGCCAGCGGCACATCGGGGAAGAAGAACAGGGCCAGCGTGCCGGCCGCGGTGATGCACAGGGCAATCACGATCGGCAGCGGTGCCTCGCCGTGCGGATGGGCCTGCGCCTCGGCGGAAAGGGGGCGGAAGAAGGCCCGATAGACGACGGGCAGGAAGTAGCCCGCGTTGAGCAGGGTGGAGAGCAGCACCACGGCCAGCGTGAACCACTGCGCCTGGGCCATCGCCCCGGACACCAGGTACCACTTGCTGACGAAGCCGGCGGCCGGCGGCAGGCCGATCATCGACAGCGCGCCGATGCCGAATGCGGCCATGGTCCACGGCATGCGCCGGCCGATGCCGTCGAGCTGGCTAACCTCGGTCTTGTGCGAGGCCGTGTAGATGGACCCGGCGGCAAAGAACAGGGTGATCTTGCCGAAGGCGTGGGCGGCGATGTGCAGCACGGCGCCGATCACCGAGAGCGGCGCCAGGATCGCGGCGGCGAGGACGATGTAGGACAACTGGCTGACCGTGGAATAGGCCAGCCGGCGTTTGAGGTTGTCGGCGTGGAGGGCGACCACCGAGGCGGCGACGATGGTGAAGCCGGCAATGGCGATCAGCCAATCGGTGACCCCAGCGAGTATGTCGAGGCCAAACACGTAGACCACGATCTTGACTACCGAGAACACGCCGGCCTTGACCACGGCGACCGCATGCAGCAGCGCCGAAACCGGCGTCGGCGCCACCATCGCGGCCGGTAGCCAGCGGTGGAAGGGCATCAGCGCCGCCTTGCCGATACCGAACATGAACAGCGCCAGCAGAATCGCCACGGCGCCCTTGTCCATGCCGACCGGCAGAATGCCGCCGGCGCGGAAATTGGTGGTGCCGGTGACGTGCCAGACATAGATGATTGCCGGCAGCAGGAACAGCACCGAAGTGCCCATCAGGATCACCAGATACGTACGGCCGCCGCTCCTGGCCTTGTCGGTGCCGGCATGGGTCACCAGCGGATAGGTGATCAGCGTCAGCACCTCGTAGAACAGGAACAGGGTCAGCAGGTTGGCGGCGAAGGCGATGGCCAGCGCGGCGGCGATGGCGAGAGCGAAGCAGACGTAGAAGCGGGTCTGATGCTGTTCGTCGTTGCCGCGCATGTAGCCGATCGAGTAGATCGAATTGACGATCCACAGTCCGGAGGCGATCAACGCGAAGAGCATGCCCAGCGGCTCGACGCGGAAGGCGATGGGCAGACCGGGCAAGGGTTCGAGCAGGTTCACCGCGGGCCGCACCCCCGCCAGTACCGGACCGAGCAACTGCATCACGCAGGCAAACAAGCCGAGGGCGGTGACCAGCGTTACACCTTCCCGCAGATTCGGCGACTTGCCGGCCAGCACCATGCCCACCGCACCCAGGAGCGGCAGGGCAAGCGCGACGAGAATGACGGTTTCCGGGCTCATTGCGCCTTGTCCATCAGTTGCCTTGCGGCATCGAGTGCCGTGCCGACCGTGACGGAGGTATCCAGACCGAACCAGATCGTCGCTGCGATCAGCAGCCAGGCCGGAATCAGCATAGCCAGCGGCGCCTCCTTGCGTGCCACTTGCCCGACCGGCGGCGCGCGGAAATACGCGACCTCGATGAAGTGCCAGACATAGGCGACCGCCAGCAGGGAACTCAGCAGGATCGCGCCGACCAGCCAGAACTGGCCTTGCTCCAGCGCGGCCAGGATCAGATACCACTTGCTGATGAAGCCGGCCGTGCCCGGCACGCCGATCAGCGACAGCCCGCCGAGGACGATGCCGAAGCAGGTCAGCGGCATGCGCTGCGCGAGCCCGGCAAGCCGGTCGAAAGTGTGGGGCGTTGCCGCCTCCCTCGCGTTGCTCGGGACCGCCGCTTCGCGGCGTCCTGCGCCCTTCGGGCTGGTCGGCGCTGGCGACACGGCGCCCGGCGTCGCGATACCGACGGCGATGCCGCCGATCAACAGGAAAATGGCGCCCTTGGCGATGCCGTGGTTGAACAGGTGGACGATCGATGCGGTCAGGCCGTTCACCGAATCGAAGGACAGCCCCAGGGTTATGTAACCGATCTGGCCGACGCTCGAATAGGCGAACAGACGCTTGAGGTTGTTCTGGAAGATGGCGATGAAACTCGCGCCGAACATGGCCAGCAGCGAAAGTCCGAGCATGATCTGCGGCAGCGGCAGGCGCTCGTACACCAGACTTTCGCCGAATACGGAGAAGTAGAAGCGGATCAGGACATATACCGAGACCTTGGTCGCCGTGGCGGCGAGAAAGGCCGTCACCGGCGAGGGCGCGTAGGTGTAGGCATTGGGCAACCACTGATGCAGCGGAAACAAGGCCAGCTTCAGCGAAATGCCTACGGTCAAAAATGCCAGCGCGGCGAGCACCGGTCGCGAGCTTTCGACGCCGCGCAGGCGGCTGGCCATGTCGGCCAGATTCAGCGTGCCGGTCGTCAGGTAAAGAAAGCCGATGCCGATCACGATGAAGGTCGCGCCTATGCTGCCCATGATCAGATACTGATAGGCCGCCGTCAGCGCGCGGCGATCCCTGCCGAGAGCGATCAGGACATAGGTCGCCAGGGAGGATATTTCGAGGAACACGAAGATGTTGAAGGCATCGCCGGTGATCGTGATGCCGAGCAGACCGGCCAGGCACAACCCGAACATCGCATAGAACAGGTAGTGCGACTCTTGCGGAATCTCGCGCTCGATGCTGCTTCGGGCGTAGGGCAGCATCACTGCGGCCATGCCGGAAACGAGCAGCAGGACGAAGCTGGTCAGTCGGTCGATCCGGTACTCGATGCCCCAGGGCGGCGGCCAGCTTCCGATGTGGTAGGAAATCGTCCCGCCGGCAGCGACCTGCAGCCACAGCTGGATTGCCGTGGCAAAGGCCGCCCACGCGGCGGCCGTCACCATCCAGAACGCCAGGTCCCTCCGGCGCAGCAGCACCGCCAGCGGTGCCGAGATCAGGGGCAGGACGACCTGCAGGGCCGGCAGATGCGCAGCAATGCTCACTGGACTGCTCTCCCCCCAGCCCCCTCGCCAAGCGAGGGGGTGCCAATGGTTCGCCGCCGCGCGGCTCCGTGTGATGGCCTTCGCCCCGTCGGGCGGCCGTGCGGCGCGCTCATGTGTTCACACCCTCGCTGGCGTCGGCTGTCTGATCCCGCATCAGGATTTCGTCTTCCTCGATGCTGTCGTAGGCTTCGCGTATCCGCACCGCGAGGGCCAGTCCCAGCGCGAGCGTCGCCACGCCGACCACGATCGCGGTCAGGATCAGGACGTGGGGCAGCGGATTGGAATACACGGAGAACTGCGGCGAGATGATCGGCGCGGTGCCTCCGATCAGCTTGCCGGGAACGATGTAGAGCAGATAGACCGAGGTCTGGAAGATCGACAGTCCGATCAGCTTCTTGATCAGGTTGCCGCGCGCGATGACGATGAACAGTCCGGCGACCATCAGGAACACGGTGACCACATAACCGAAATGATCGAGCACGGCGCCTACTCCGACCGTCCGCGTGACGCGAACATGTAAAAGATCTTCAGCATCACGCCGCAGACGGTGATCGCCACACCGGCCTCGACCCAGAAGATGCCACGGTGCTGGCCGTGCACCGGGTTCGGGTCGAGCACGAAGTAATCGAGATAGTTACCGCCCAGGAACAGGCCGGCGAGACCCACGCCGGCGTATATCAGCACGCCACTGGAGAGCATGGTTTCGACCAGCCAGTCGGGCAAAACCTGTCGCGCATTTTCCAGGCCGAAGATCAGCGCGTAGAAGACGATGCCGGCCGCAAATATCACCCCGGCCTGGAATCCGCCCCCCGGACCGAAATCACCGTGAAACTGCACGTACAGCGCAAACAGCAGGATGTAGGGGATCAGCAGCTTGCCGATCACCCGCAGCACCAGGTCGTGTTTCATTTGCCGTCCGTTCCCAGGTCCGGCTTGCGCCTGCGGCGCAGCAGCGCGATGACACCTGCACCTGCCGTGAATACCACGGTGGTTTCACCCAGCGTGTCGTAACCCCGGAAACTGGCCAGGACGGCCGTCACCACGTTGGGCACATCGGTTTCGTTCTGCATGTAGCGCGGTACGACATGATGATGGATGGGCGCATCGGGATCGGCGAAATCCGGGAGGCCCATGGCGCCGTAGATCAGCAATGCAGCCGTGGACACCGATACCACGAGTGGGATCCATGGCTTGTGCGCCGGCCGGGCTTCCTCGCTCTTGCACAAGTGCAGGGCGCCGAGCAGCAGCACCGTCGATACTCCTGCGCCCACCGCCGCTTCGGTCATGGCCACATCGACGGCATCGAGCGCGAGCAGCACGGTGGCCATCAGGAAACTGTAGATCCCGGAAAGCACCACCACCGTGAACAGGTGGCGTATGCGCACCAGGATCAGCACCGTAAAGGCCATCAGCACCAGTAGGATGTCGATGATCAAGGCTTCGATGTCGTCTCTCCCACGTCGGCCAGCACCGGCTTGAGTCGGCACGTCATCGCCGCGCGTGCCAATGCATGACTGGCGGTCGGGCTCACGAAAAACACCAGAGCGCCGACCATCAGGAGTTTCACGGCGACCAATGTCCAGCCCGCGAGGAGCAGCAGTCCGAGCAGGGTCAAACCGACACCGAGGGTTTCCGTAATACTCGCGGCATGCATGCGCGTGTAGAAGTCAGGCATCCGCATCAGGCCGATGCCGCCGACGCAGCAAAACAGAGCGCCCAGGAGCAGGCTGATCGCGCTGATCGATTCGACCAGCGTGCTCATGCGCGCTCTCGCAAATTGGCGGCATCCTTACTGGCTTCACCCAGGTCGTCCTGCCGCAGGAACTTGAGTACCGCGAAGACACCGATGGCATTGAGCAGTCCATAGACCAGCGCCAGGTCGAGAAACTCCGGCCGGCCGAAGAGAAATCCCAGCACCGCCAGCAACAGCATGGCGCAGGTGCCCACGGTATTGGCGGCCTGCAGGCGGTCGAACACCGTCGGCCCCAGCGCGGCACGCACCAGCGCCAATGCCACCGTGACGAGGAGGGCCAGCGTGGCGAAGGCGAGCATGGTCAGTTGCCCTCCAGTGCGGTGCAGCGCCTGTCCATTTCGCTCCCGGTGAGACCGGCACCGGCCTCGCGGGTCAGCGCGTGCACCAGAAACCGGTCCGGCTCGACCTCGACCGAGATGGTTCCCGGCGTCAGGGTGATGGAATTGGCATGGATCACCAGGCCGACATCCGTCGTCTGAGTGGGTCGGAATTCGACCAGCACGGGCGAGATCGGCAGGGCCGGATGGAGCACGCGCCTGGTCACGTCCCAGGCCGACTTGATAATTTCCTTGAACAACCACGGCCAGTAGGACAGCACGGCCACCCACGCCAGATGCACCGGGTGCCCCTCATGGTCAGCAAGGTCCATCCGCCGTGAAAGCAGGACGATGACGATTGCGCTGCCGATGCCGGCCGCGATCAGGAACGGTGTGAACATTCCCGAAAGCAACAGCCAGAAGGCAATGAGCGAAAGCAGGAAGCTGAATTGACGGGCCATGGCGAGCGATCCTAGCGATTCGCAAGGTCCCTGAAAATTCGCTAATTCACCTACGCGTTTCCATCATTCCGGCTCGTGCAAAACGATGGGATAAGCTCCCGTGGCTGTATGCTTTGGGGCGATATGCGTGCAACCCTTACGCGCATTCGCGAATTACATCTCCGGACATGGCACAGCAAAATAACGTCACGTTAATCGATACGGGTCAATCGCGAACCATGTTATCGCCGCTGCGGCCCCGTTGGCACGACATTGCCTTGCTGATTATTGGCTATGTCGCCCTCGACTGGGCCAGCTACATTCATCCATTGCACGGCCTCAACATCACCCCGTGGAATCCCGCGCCGGCGCTGGGTTTGATCTTTCTGCTGCGCTTTGGCCACTGGATGACGCTCCCCATCGCCGTTGCCATCGTGCTTGCCGAAACCTGGGTGCGCGGCCTCCCCGTATCCTTCATCGGCACGGTCCTCCTCGCAGCCCTGCTGACCTTCGGTTACTGGGCTATCGCCGAAATCCTGCGCAGACTGCTGGTTGGGGCGACGCTGCTTTCGGATCGCCATGGGCTGCTGACCTGGGCCGGCGTAGTTGGCGTCGGCACATTGATCAACAGTGCGTTGTTTGTTGCCGCGCTCTCCCTAACCGGCCTCATCCCGGGTGCCGACATCGGTGAGGCTGTTCTCCAGTATTGGGTAGGGGACGGTGTGGGGGTGCTGGTGACCATGCCCCTGCTGTGGATGCTGACCGATGATCAGCGACGCAGCCAGTTGCGTCATACCGTGTTCCGGATCGAATTCCTGGCTTACCTCGTTTTTGCCGCAGCGGCACTCTGGATTGCGTTCGGACTGGGCGCCAATTCCGACTTCCAGTATTTCTACGCCCTGTTTCTGCCGATCGCATGGGCGGCCTCGCGTCGGGGGCTTCCCGGGGCCATTGTCGTTGCGGCAATTATTCAGTTCGGGATTATTCTTGCAGTGCAGTGGCTGAAGATCTCTACGGTCACTGTGCTGGAAATCCAGATTCTGGCGGCGGTGATTGCGCTGTTCGGATTTTTCATCGGCGTCGTTGTCGATGAAAAGCAGCGCGTCAGCGACGAGCTACGCCAAACCCTTCGGCTGGCGGCCGCCGGCGAAATGGCGGGTGCGCTTGCCCACGAGTTGAACCAGCCTCTGACTGCACTCGCCGCATACGGATCCGCGTGCGAACTGTTGCTTGACCAGGGCGATACCGGGACGCGGTTGCGTGATGCGGTGCGCAACATGGTGCGGGAATCCGTGCGCGCGGCCGAGGTATTGCGGCGGCTGCGGGACTTCTTCCGCACGGGAACGACCAAGCTCGAAGCGATATCGCTGGCCGATCTGATTTCCACATCGGCAGCGTCTTTTGCCAGGAAGGCTCAGCAAGAATCCATCACGCTCACCGTCGGGACGATTCCTTCCTGTGAGTTGCTGTGCGATCGCCTGCAACTTGAAGTCGTGCTGCGAAATCTGTTATCGAACGCGTTCGAGGCAGCCATGTCCTCTCCGGCCGGCCAACGTTCGGTTCGCCTGAGTGTCGAAGTGGAGGGAATTTCACGCGTTTGTGTCAGCGTCGAGGACAGCGGATCCGGACTGGACGAAACAAGCGCGGCGAGGATATTTGCGGGATTTCAGTCAACCAAGGCGAGCGGTCTCGGTCTCGGGCTGGTCATCAGTCGTGCGATTGCGGAAGCGCATGGTGGAAATCTTTGGGCCGAAGTGAGTGACCACGGAGTATTTCGCCTCCTATTGCCAGTGGAAGGAACGGTAGAACATGCCGCCTGATCGCTTTACTGTTTACATCGTCGAAGATGACCCTTCGGTCCGCGATGCGCTCGGGCTGCTGCTCGGCCTGCTGGGATACTCGGTATCCATGTTCGCCGACGCAGAGAGCTTCCAGAGTGCATACAAGTCCGATTGGTCGGGTTGCACGCTGGTGGATATCCGCATGCCGGGAATGAATGGTCTGGCCTTGCAGCAATGGCTGGTTGATCAAGGCTGCAAAATGCCCGCGATCATCATGACCGGGCATGGTGATGTCGGCTCCGCCCGTCAGGCGTTTCGCGCCCAAGCCGTGGATTTTCTGGAAAAGCCGATCGATCAGGCGAAGCTCATTGAGGCAATCACCGATGCCTACGCCAGATACTCGTCCGTCGCCGAGCAAAGCGCTTCATCGAGCGAACTGGCAAACCTGCTGGCGAGGCTGACGCCGAGGGAGCGCGAGGTGATGGAACTTGTCGTCGCCGGACGCCACAACCGCGATATTGCCGACATGTTGGGAATCAGCGTGCGCACAGTCGAGGTTCACAAGACGCGCATGATGTCGAAGCTGAAAGTGGACGGCGTAGCGGATCTGGTGCGGATCAGCCTCGGCATCAACAGCACCTGAACTGCGGAACAAAGATATCCGAATAATTCCAATGCGAAGTTGAGCTTCGCGGATGGGGCGATAAGCCGGCGCAAGGCCGATGACCTTGCCGACCCTCTGCGGCCATGAAAGTCGCCGCCACCGTGTCGCTAGCACCAACTCTTGCAAGCATCGCATTCCGCGTGCGAGAAGTTGATACAACCCTGATTGCGCTAGGGATATATTCGATCGCCGACGCTTCCTTATTCCCGAATGACATGGCAACATGCGGATCGGATAGCAGGTGGAATGCGCCTTGTCCTTGTCATCGGGAAGGGCGGGCGGCGCATGGACCGCGCTTGCGTCTTTTCGGCCATCAGGAGGTTTGCAGGTGCTCAAGTACTACGTTTTCTGGGGATTGTTTGCCCTTGTCCTGATCGGTGTTGCGGCGACCCTGGTGCGTGACCGGCGGCGGCGCCTGAAGCGGGAAGCGGAGGAGGCGAAGTCGCGCGCCGCATCGGCGCCGCCGCACAAGCCTGCGCTGCGCCCGCCGCAAGCGCCTTACGATCCGACCGCGACGCGGGTTCATATCCGCACCACGCCGGCCGGCACGCACGGCGGGTTGCCGAATCGCGCGGAAGCCAGGCTGCCGAGCGCAGCCGTGCCGCGGCTGGTGTGCGTCGGCGGCAGCCAGAAGGACCACAGCTTTGCCGTGACGGCGGCCGGCATCACGGTGGGGCGCAGCAAGGACAACACCGTCGTCATCACCGATCCGCGGGCTTCCAACCACCATGCCTGGGTCGGCATCGTCGATCACAAGGTGGTGCTGCGCGACCTGGAATCGACCAACGGCACCTTCCTCAATGCGCAGATCGACGCGCCGGTGAGCGAGGTCGTGCTGAGTCCGGGCGACACGATTTTCTTCGGCGGCCACGGGCGCGACCAGTTCCGTTTCGTCGTCGATTGAGATTCATCGACGGCGCTGCAGCCGCCAGTGCGGATTCGCGGCGGCCTGGCGTTTGCAACGGGCCGCTGGTCGCCGTGTCGCCAGCACCAACTCCTGAGACTATCCGCGAATCCCGTCCCAGCCCAATGCCCTGAGCACGGCGGCGAAGTTTTCCTCCGGCGGCGCCTCGATGGCGAGCGCGCGGCCGTCCTGCGGGTGCCTGAGTTCGAGCCGGGTGCAGGCCAGCAACAGACGCCCGCAGCCGAAGCGTTGCTGGAAAAAGCGATTGTGCCTGCCCTTGCCCCAGGTGGCATCGCCGATGATGGGGTGGGCGATGTGTTTGAGGTGGCGGCGCAACTGGTGCTGGCGGCCGGAGCGCGGCGAGAGTTCGACCAGGGCGTAGCGCGCGGTCGGGTAGCGGTCGACGGCGTCGGGCAGTTCGACCGTGGCCAGGCGGCGGTATTCGGTCACGGCCGGCAGCGGTTCCGGCGCGCCGCCGGGGCCGAACTTGCGGCCGTAATCGTCGAACTGGCGCGACAGTGGATGGTCGATCACACCAGCATCCGGCGGCCAGCCGCGCACGATGGCGAGATAGCGCTTGGCGATTTCGTCGCGTTGGAACTGCCCGCCGACTGCGCGCGCGCTGGCCGCATCGAGGGCGAACAGCAGCACGCCCGAGGTGCCCTTGTCGAGCCGGTGCAGCGGATGCACGCGCCGCCCGATCTGGTCGCGCAAGCTTTGCACGGCGAAGCGCGTTTCGTGGCGGTCGATGTCGCTGCGATGGACCAGCAGGCCGGCAGGCTTGTTGATCGCGACCAGAAAATCGTCGCGGTAGAGGATGTCGAGCATATGGGGGCCGGCGGCGCCGGCTTAATACTGGACGCCCTGCGCCTCGCAGAGGAACTTCATCAGCGGTGCGGCGGCGGCGAAGCGCTCGGTCGCGAGCTTGACCAGGCCGGGGCCGGTGGCCTCGGCGAAGGACAGCGCTGCCAGAGCGATGAAGTCCTTGCGCTTCAAGTCCTCGATCGCCGCATGATCGGCGGCATAGCCGCGCGGCGGGCGCGTCAGGCTGTCGCCGGCCAGGGTCCAGTGCGCGGCGAGCTTCCTGTCGTCGCGCGTGGCAAACCAGCGCTTGGGCTGCGCCGCGATCAGGTCGCGGATGTGCCCCAGCGCATTGGCCTCGGGATGCCAGCAGCCGGCGCCGAGGAAGCATTCGTCGGTCGCGACGTGCAGGTAGAAGCCCGGTGCATGGACGTCCTTGCCCAGCTCGTGGCGGAACTGGATGCCGATGTTGGTCTTGTAGGGGCTCTTGTCGCGGGCGAAGCGCGTGTCGCGGAACACGCGCATCAGCGAGCCACCCATCTTGCGCGGCTCGGCGCGGAAGTGCGGGGCGAACTTCGCCAGCGGCGCCGCCATCGCGGCGATGAATTCCAGCGCCGGTTCGCGCACCAGTGTTTCGTAGCGCGGCTTGTTCTCCTCGAACCAGGTGCGCTCGTTGTTGGCGGCGAGTTCGTCGAGGAAACCGAGCGTGGCTTTGCTGAACATGGCTATCCTCCCTGGTGCGGCGATCCGTTCAGGCCGCGGCGGTTTTCAGGCCGAGGCGACGGTCCAGCCAGTTTTCGATTCTTGCCGCCGCATCGGTCCATTGCGGTTCCATCATCAGCATGTGTCCGGCGCGCGGTATGACGCAGGTTTCGGCATTCCAGCCGGTGGCCGTGTACAGCAGCAGGTTGGCGGGGAACAGCTGGTCGAGCTCGCCGCCCATCACCAGCGCCGGGATCTTCGGCCGCCGCAGCGGCGGGCGCCAGGCCAGGGCCATCATTTCGGCGATCGCGGTGCGCGATTCGTCCTGCACCAGCGGCTGGAAGGCGACGAATTCCTCGTGCGTGACGTCGGGCGAAAAATACACTTCGCGCATGACGCGAATGGTGTTCGCCGTGTATTTGCCGCGCACGGCGTAGGCCGCTTCGCGCAGGTAGTCCGGATGTTTGCGGCTGAGCTGGATGGTGGCGGCCGACAGCCCGGTGCTCGGCACCGGCGCCATCAGGATCACGGCTGCCGCCCGGCCTTTTTCGAGATAGCGCTGCACCACCGCGGCGCCCATCGAATGCCCGATCAGCACCGGTGGCGTCGGCATGGCGGCGACCACCTGGGCGACGTCGCCGGCGTAATGATCGAGATCGTAGCTGTGCAGATGCTCGCGGCCCGCGCTGGCGCCATGGCCCGACAGGTCGAGGGCATGGCAGTCGTAGCCCCGCTGACTGAAATAGGGCAGGAAGTTCAGATCCCAGCAGCCACCGTGGATGTAGCCGCCATGCACGAATATCAGCGGTGGATGCCCGTTCGGCTGTGTTGCAGGACGATGCAGGACATGCAAATTGCGCTGGTTCAAGGGTGTGCCTTTGCGGATTATGGTTCAAGTCAAAACAATATCACGC
>JACPUD010000115.1 GCA_016192435.1 Rhodocyclales bacterium
GCTGAAGATCGACCTGCTGATCACCGACCTCAACATGCCGGGCATGAACGGCATCGAGTTCATCAAGCAGGTGCGCACCCTGCCGCGCTACAAATTCATGCCGATCCTGTTCCTCACCACCGAGTCGCAGCAATCGAAGCGACTCGAGGCGAAGGCCGCCGGCGCCTCGGGCTGGCTGGTCAAGCCGGCCACCGCCGACGAGCTGCTCGGCACCATCAAGCTGGTGATCCGCTAGCCGGTTCAGGCCACGGGATCATGTATACCGCCCAGGGCGTAATAGCCAAGCAGCAGCCGGTCACCGAGTACGCGCCGCTGGTCAAGCGCATCGCCTACCTGCTGATGGCCAGGCTGCCGGCCAGCGTCGATGTCGATGACCTGATCCAGAACGGCATGATCGGCCTGCTTGACGCCATCGAGCGCTATGACGATGGCCTTGGTGCCCAGTTCGAGACCTATGCCGTGCAGCGGATACGCGGCGCTATGCTCGACGGCCTGCGCGATAACGACTGGGTGCCGCGCAGCGTGCGCCGCGAAATGCGTCGGGTCGAGTCGACTATCCATGTCCTGGAGCACGAATTCGGCCGGCCACCGGCGGAATCGGAACTGGCCGCGGCCCTCGGAATTTCGCTGGCCGACTACCAGAAGCTGCTGCTCGATGCGCGCGGGCATCAACTCGTCTATATCGAGGACATCAGCGAGGAAGGCGGCGAGGACTATCTGGCGCGGCATGAATCCGGGCCCACCTCCGACCCGCTCGCGCTGCTGGAGGAAGAAGGCACGCGGACGGCTCTGGTGGCCGCGATCAAGGCCTTGCCGGAACGGGAGAAGCTGTTGATGGCCTTGTATTACGAGCAGGACTTGAACTTGCGCGAGATCGGCGAAGTAATGGGCGTCACCGAGTCGCGTGTTTGCCAATTGCACAGCCAGGCGGTCGCGCGCCTGCGCGCCAGCCTTGCCGTCGAGCGCAAGCCGGCATCGGCGCGGCGCAAGCGCGCCTCAGCAGGCGGCGGGGGCTGAGCGGATGGACATGATCAGCATCGCCGGTTTGCTGCTGGGCCTGGCCGCCGTTGTCGGCGGACAGATTCTGGAGGGCGGGCATCTGGATTCGCTGGTGCAACCCGCAGCCTTCCTGATCGTGGTCGGCGGTACGCTGGGAGCGGTGATGCTGCAGAGTCCGCTGCGGGTTTTCCGGGACGGCATAAAAATGGTGTCCTGGGTGTTTTTCCCTCCGGGCACGGACCCGCAGAAGCTGATAGCCGAGATATGCCACTGGAGCCAGATCGCGCGCAAGGAAGGCTTGCTGGCATTGGAGGGACAGATCGCCACGCTGACCGACCCGTTTGCCGCCAAGGGCTTGCAACTGCTGGTCGACGGTGCCGAACCGGAGCGCCTGCGCGAAGTGCTGGAGGTGGACATCAGCGCCCGGGAAAGCAGCCTGAAGGCTGCGGCCAGGGTATGGGAATCGGCCGGCGGTTACTCGCCGACCATAGGCATCATCGGCGCCGTGATGGGGCTGATCCATGTCATGGAGAACTTGTCGGACCCGTCAAAGCTCGGTAGCGGCATCGCCGTCGCCTTCGTCGCGACCATCTACGGCGTGGGCGCGGCGAACCTGATTTTCCTGCCAATTGCCAAGAAGCTCATGGCCAACATCGCGCGCGTCATCACCATCCGCGAAATGCTGGTCGATGGATTGGTCGGGATTGCCAACGGCGATAATCCGCGCCTGCTGGAGAGCCGGCTGCAGGGCTACTTCGTCTGATGGCCCAGTTCAGGCGCCGCCGGCGCCGGCGCGAGACCGACGACCCGGAAAATCACGAGCGCTGGCTGGTGTCGTATGCGGATTTCATCACGCTGCTGTTTGCCTTCTTCGTCGTCATGTACGGCATTTCCTCGGTCAACGAGGGCAAGTATCGCGTCATGTCGGATTCCATCGTGGTTGCATTTCGCAACATCTCGGGCGCGCCGGCCAAGGCCCTGATGCCGGTCAACATGCCCGAGTCGACGTCGGCGGCGATTTCGCTGCGGCGCAATCCGGCCCCGCATTTGGCGAAGAAGGAGCAGATGCGCAATCTGGCCGTCAGCCTGAACCAGGCGCTGGCGCCATTGATGGCGCAGGGCAAGGTCCGGGTGACCGAGGGCGCCCTCGGCATCACCGTGGACATCAATGCCAGCGCCCTGTTTGCGCCGGGCGAGGCGCGGCTCGATCTCGGCGCGGTGCGCGCGCTCGATGCGGTTGGCCGGATGCTGGCCACCACCGACTTCCCCATCGTGGTAGAGGGGCATACCGACAATATTCCGATCAGTACGCCGCAGTTTCCCACCAACTGGGAGCTTTCCGCCGCCAGGGCCGCCAGCGTGGTACGGCTGTTCGTCGATACCGAGGTCGATCCCCGCCGCTTGACGGCCTCCGGCTATGCGGATCAGCGACCGGTGGCCGACAATGCGACGCCGGTCGGGCGCCAGGCCAATCGTCGGGTCGCAATCCGGATCGAGTCGCGCACCCCTGACCATCGGGTCGAGGTGCCGCTGACCCAATAAGAATGCCGATACGCAGTGCCGCAGGGTGAATCAGGCGCTGCCCAGGGGCCGCCGTCCGGATGATGATTTTTGCTGGCCATCGGCACCGTAGGGCGTGGCATCGGCCGCTTCGCCGAGCAAGGTTGCCAGGGCCTGCTGATTCTGCTGCAAGCGTGCCGCGATCAATTTGCCGTTGAGTTCATTCTCGCGTTTGGCAGCGGCGGCCAGTTCGAGGTAGCGCTGCAGCATGCCCAGCGCGGCCGTCGGCCGGGTATTGGCGCCGACCCAGGCATCGAGTCCGGCGCGACCTGCGGCAAAGCCGGCGCTGCGCTGCGCCGCGTCGCGTTCGGCTTCGAGGTTCGCCAGGCGTCTGGCCAGTTGCGACTTCTGATCGGTGATGGTCGGCAACTGGTCGATGTCGCCGGAAACCAGCGCATCCCGTTCCGCGCCCAGCACGGCCACGAATCCCTGCAATTCGGCGATGGTCTGTTCCAGCAGGATGTCGATTGCGGCCAAGGCGGATCCGCTACCTAACCGGCGCTGCGCTTCTTGCCAAGTTGATCCCGAACGTCTTCGATCAGCCGATCGGCAATCTTCTCGGCATCGATCTGCAGTTGTCCCTGCGCGATGGCCTCGCGAATTTCCGCCACGCGCTGGCTGTCGAAGGGCGCTGCCGCCGACCTGACGAATGCGGTGGATTGCAGGTTGCTGGCTGCTGCGGCATCGCCGGCGCCGCCGTGTGGTGCCGCGGTTCTGCCGGCGGCCCCATTGGCAGTGGCGGCAGTGGCTTGCGCGCGGGCTTTCGGCAGGCTGGCGGGTGAAGGTAGCGCAGAGTTGATCTTCATGATGTGCACCGGTACGGGTTCTTGGCTTAGGGGATTTAACGGCGCCGAAAATCCCAACTTTAGGGTTGGATCAGCCTTTGCCGACAAATTATCCCTTGATCGGCGGGATCCACCAAGGCGACGCATAGCGCCGGCGACCGACCCTGCCGCTGAGAATGGCCGCCAGTGTAGCGCTTCCTTTCTTGTTCGTGGGCATCGCGCCGTGCCGGTCCGCCGCGACCCGCTTGCGTCACCTCATTGGGCGAGGCTGACCCTGCCGTCGCTTTGCGCTGTGCCGCTGACGACCTGGCCGGACGCGGTGCGGACCTGCACCATCTGCCCGGCAGCGGCGCTGTTCAGCGCGCGGCCTTCGCTGGCGACCTGGAAGCCCGCTCCGGCGGAGACGATGCGGACGTTTTGTCCCTGCCTCACCACCACGGGCGGACGAAACATTTCCGTGCGCAACGGGCGACCGGCCGGCACGGCATTGCCGGAAGCCTGTCCGAGCACTCGCTGCGGATCGGTCAACACCCCGTTCGGCAACTCAGCCAGGTCACCCTGACGGCGTTCGATGTCGGCTTCTTCGACGATCTGACCGGCCCGCAGGGAACGCGCGCTGACCAGGTAGTCCACCGTGACATGGATCTGCACTGGCACATACAGGCTCCATGTCGCCCCTTCGGTGCAGCGCACATTGACGTGGGTTCGCCCCCACGGCCGAGCTCCTGCGTCCATCGCAGCAGCGAGCTTGCGGCAATCGGTCGACAGGCGGCCGGCGTTGATGGTGCCGATGCTGTAACGAACCGGCCCGGGCAGATCCTTGCCGTAAGCATCGAGAAATTCCGTGACGGCTCGGCGGATCGGCTCCGCGTCAATGGCCCATACCGGGTTTGTGGGCAGCAGCAGGATCGCGGCAAGCGCGGAAAGGAGGGCGGCAGTCGAGTACATGGTCGAAGGTTACCGCAGGAAGGCGTGCTTACGTGTGAGGCCGGCAACATTCACGGCAATCGGCTTGTCGGCCGGCAACTTTTGCCGTGTTGCCGCGACGCTTTTGCCAGCGTTGCGTCGGCTCCGGCTCGAAAGGGCGCGAAAGCGCCAGAAACAGGCATGGCAGAGGCGATTCCGGGGCATGGCATGGATGATGCGTAGACCAGGTCACATAGTCCATTAGACAAGCCGACAACCTCTACCATGTTCGATCGAATCGACGACCAACTCAGGATTCACCGCGCCGCACTCGGTGCGCTGACCTATCGCCAGGAATTGCTTGCTTCGAATATCGCCAATGCGGATACGCCGCATTTCAAGGCGCGCGATATCGATTTCAAGGGCGCGCTGGAGTCGGCGCTGACAGGACGCCGTACCGGCAGCCTGGCAAGCACCTCGCCGCGGCATCTGCAGTCGGGCGCAGCGACTTCCTTCGCCGAGGCGGCAAGATTTCGCACCGAATTCCAGCCCAGCATCGACGGCAATACCGTGAATATGGACATCGAGCGCAGCGCCTTCGCCGAGAACGCGCTGCGCCTCGAAGCCACGCTGACCTTCATCGGCGGCACGTTCAAGACCCTGCAACTGGCGATGAGCCAGTAAGCGCCATGAGCCTGCTCAACATATTCTCCATCGCCGGTTCGGCGCTTACCGCTCAGTCGGCGCGCCTCAACACGATTGCCAGCAACCTGGCCAATGCCGACAGCGTGGCCGGCGCCGACGGCCGTCCCTATCGCGCCAGGCAGGTCGAGTTCAAGGCGACCGCGGTCGAAGGCGGCGGCACCGGTGTGCGGGTCACGCGCGTGGTCGAAAGCCAGGCCCCGCTACGGATGAGCTACGACCCGTCGAGTCCCGCGGCGGACGAGCAGGGCTATGTGGCGATGCCCAACGTGAATGTGGTGGACGAGATGGTCAACATGATCTCGGCCTCGCGTTCCTACCAGAACAATGCCGAAGTAATGAACGCCGCGAAATCGCTGATCCAGAAGACTCTGGCGCTCGGGCAATAACACATTTGCAAGGAGAGCATGACATGGCAATCACTTCGGCTTCCGCCCTATCCAGCACTGCGCAGTCCTTGCTGGAGGCGGCCAACGGCACCGGCAGCGGCAAGCCGGCCAGCGCCACGACGGACGCGCAGAACCGCTTCCTCAGGTTGTTGACGACCCAACTCAAAAACCAGGATCCGTTGAATCCGATGGACAACGCCCAGATGACTTCGCAACTGGCGCAGATCAGCACTGTCGATGGCATCGAAAAGCTCAACGCGACCCTGCAGAAGCTGCTTTCCAGCTCCGTCGATAGCGAAGCGATGCAGGCAGCGGCGCTGGTCGGTCATCAGGTGATGGTGGCCGGCAGCGGTCTGACTCTTGGCGACGCCGGGGCGGTGGGTGGCCTTGAATTGAAGTCCGCCGCCGACCAGGTCAGCGTCACCATCAAGGATTCCAATGGAATTGTCATGAGAACGCTTGAGCTCGGTGATCTGGATGCGGGAATGCACAACTTCGCCTGGGATGGCAAGACCGACGGCGGCGCCCAGGCGGTCAATGGCAGTTACAGCATTTCGATTCTGGCCAAGCGCGGGTCGGAAAAGCTTGAAGTCACCCCGCTCGAACTGGCCGGGGTGACCAGCATCAATCGCAGCAGTCAAGGCGTCACACTGGATCTCGGACAACTGGGCCTGGCCAAGCTGTCCGACGTTAAACAAATTTTCTGAGCGGGAGCGGATCATGGGATTTCAACAAGGTTTGGCTGGACTCAATGCATCGTCGAAGGCGCTCGATACCATCGGCAACAACATCTCCAATGCCAGCACGGTCGGCTTCAAGACCGGGCAGACGCAGTTCGCCGACGTCTTCGCGGCGTCTCTTTCCGGTGCCGGCGCTGCGCCGGTGGGCCTCGGCACCAAGGTTGCCGCTGTGGTCCAGCAATTCACCCAGGGCAGCATCGGCGTCACCAACAATCCGCTCGATATTGCGATCAACGGCGGCGGCTTCTTCCAGATGGACGACGGCAACGGCGCCACGGTATATACCCGCAACGGACAGTTCCAGCTCGATCAGTCCGGCTACATCGTCAATGCCAACGGTTTGCAGTTGAAGGGCATCATGGCGACGCGCGGCGTGATTGCCCCGGGATCGCCTTCGGTGCCGCTGCGCCTGTTCGATCCGTCGCAGAGCCTGGCTGGCCCGCCGCAGCAAACCGGTGGCAGCCCAGGCAACCTGGGCCTGCAGGTCAACGTCAATCTCGATGCCCGCGTGGCGCCGCCAGCCGATCCGGTCTTCGACTACAACAATCCGCGCACCTACAACCAGTCCACCGCGGTCACGATCTACGACAGTCTGGGCAACCCCCACACTTATTCGATGTATTTCGTCAAGGGTGTGGCGGCCAGCAGCTGGGACGTCTATGCCGCAGTGAGCAATCCGCCGGGTGCCGTGCCGACCGTCACCGACCTGTCCGCCGGCGGTCCGCTGGGAACCCTGACCTTCGATTCAACGGGAACGCTGACCTCGGCGCCTTTCACCGCCGTCGTGACCGATGCCGATCTGGGCTACGCCGGAGCCGTGAATTCCCTGTCCTTCCCGGTGGTCTTCGACGGCACGACGCAGTTCGGCTCGGACTTTTCGGTCAATGCGATGATTCAGGACGGCTATGGTTCGGGAACCCTGGCCGGATTCAACATCGGCAAGGACGGCATCATTCTCGGCCGCTACACCAACGGCCAATCGACCGAAGTCGGCCAGGTCATTCTGGCCTCGTTCCGCAATCCGCAGGGCATGCAACCGCTCGGCGACAACGTCTGGGCGCAGTCCTCGACCAGCGGTGACCGCATCGTCGGTACGCCCGGATCGACGGGTCAGTATGGCGTGCTGCAGTCCGCCGCGCTCGAAGAGTCGAATGTCGACCTGACCGCCGAGCTGGTGACCATGATCACCATGCAAAGGTCGTATCAGGCCAACGCGCAGACGATCAAGACGCAGGACAGCATTCTGCAGACCCTGGTCAACCTGCGCTGATAGTTGCCGCTGACGACACGGCGAGAGGGACGGGACGATGGACAGGATGATCTACACGGCGATGAGCGGTGCCAGCCAGACCATGAGCCGGCAGGCCGCCGTGGGCCACAACCTGGCCAACGCCAACACCACCGGCTACCGCGCCGAAGAGCATCGCCTGCGCGCGGTGCCGGTGCTGTCGCATGCCACACAGAAGGGTTTGCCGACCCGCGCCTTCGCCATGGACGCCAGCACCCATACCGACTTCACCCCGGGGCCGATGGTGCATACCGCGCGACCGCTGGATCTGGCGGTGCAGGGGCCTGGCTGGATCGCCCTGCAGATGCCCGACGGCAGCGAGGCCTATACCCGCAACGGCAGTTTCGAACTCAACGTGAATGGCATCGTGCAGACGCGCAGCGGCATTCCGGTGCTGGGCGACGGCGGTCCGATCTCCATTCCCCCCGACGTGAAGCTGAGCATCGGCGGCGATGGCACGATCTCCGCGCTGCCCGAGTCGGGCGCGCAGAACACGGTCAGCGTGATCAGCCGTTTCAAGCTAGTGAATCCGCCCCAAGCCGACCTGGTGCGTGGCGACGACGGCTATTTTCGGCTGCGCGACGGCGAACCGGCGCCCGCCGATGAGAAGGTGATGGTGTTGGGCGGGAGCCTTGAGGGCAGCAATGTCAATCCGGCAGAACAGATGGTGAACATGATTTCCCTGGCGCGACAGTTCGAGATGCAGATGAAACTGGTGTCGGCCGCCGATGCCAACGACCGCGCCGCAACCCAGATTCTGGCGACCCGCTGATCCCAGGCATGGCGCTTGCATGGTTGCAGGCACAAACGCCCGAGCTTGGTGCGAGACGAACAGGAAGGAATGAACAATGGCCTTAGCAAACAGCCTTAGCGGACTGATCGCTGCGGCAAAAGCCCTCGACGTGGTCGGCAACAACATCGCGAATTCACAGACCATCGGCTTCAAGTCGTCGATTGCGCGCTTCACCAACGTGTCCGCCGCGGGCAAGTCCAGCGGATCGGCCGATACCGGATCCAGTGCCGGCGTCAGTGCCGACAACATTTTTCAGCAGTTCGGCCAGGGCCAGGTCGAACTCAGCGACAAGCCGCTCGACATGGCGATCAACGGGCTGGGCTTCTTCCGCCTCTACAACCCGGAGACGAACCGGGTTTCATATACACGCGACGGCCAGTTCGGGCTCGCCTTCCAAAGCGACGGCTTTGCCAAGCTGGTGACGCGCACCGGACTGTGTCTGACCGGGAATGTGCCCAGCTTCGGCAGCGATCCCTTCGGCACCATCGCCACGACGCCTGCGCCGGTGCCGCTGGTCATCGATCCGTTCTTCCCGCCACGGGCGACCTCGGTGGTCAATGCCAGCCTGAACCTCGATGTCCGCGTTGCGGCACCGATGGCGCCCTTCGATGCCGCCGATCCCCTGACCTACAACGGGTCCGCGTCATCCACCGTGTTCGATGCCGCCGGCGCGGCGCACGACCTGCGGGTTTATTTCGTTAAGCCCGGCCCCGCCAGTGTGTGGCAGGTCTATTCGACGCTGGACTACAACGCCAATGCGGTACCGGCCCAGGTGCCGACGGTCAGTGGTCCGATCGACCTGACCTTCGACCTGCGCGGTGCCGTCAGTTCGCCGACGCCTTCCCCGGTGCAGAGCTTCTCCCTGCCCAGTGGCGACACCGTCGCCATCAGCCTTGACTTTACCGGCACCACCCAGAACGTCGACTACAGCAGCACCACCCAGTTCGGCACCGCGTTCAGCGTCAATGCGCTGGCTCAGAATGGCTATACCGCGGGCAGAATCCAGGATCCCAACGAATTCAACGTGCAGGCGGACGGTCGCATCATCGCGCGCTTTTCCAACGGGCAACAGCGCACCGTGGCGCAACTGGTGCTCGCCAATTTCGCCAATCCGAATGCCCTGATCAATACCGGTGACAACCAGTGGGTGGCGAACGAAGATCCGCTGCGCGGTACGGGCACGGTGAGTCTCGGCTTCCCGAAGTTCTCCACCGAGAAACTCACCGGCTTTGCCGGCGACAGCGATCCGGGCGAAGGCATGGGTTCGATCCAGGGCCGCGCCAGGGAAATGTCCAATGTCGACCTGGCGACCGAACTGGTGTCGCTGATCGAGCAGCAGCGCAACTACCAGGCCAGCGCCCAGACCTTCAAGATCCTCGACCAGGTGCTGCAGAACCTGGCGAACATGCGCTCGAATTGATTTCCGGCGCCCACCACACCATGAGCATTTCAAATTCCACCGGCCGTTTCGCGCGGCCGCTTCCACCCCTTACGCTTGCCAGGAGCAGACAGCAATGATGCGTTCCCTCTGGATTGCCAAGACCGGTCTGGATGCCCATCAGACTTCGATGGACGTCATCACCAGCAACCTGGCCAACGTCAGTACCACCGGCTTCAAACGTTCGCGTCCGGTGTTCGAGGATCTGCTCTACCAGACCCTGCGCCAGCCGGGAACGTCCTCGTCGCAGGCGACCACGATTCCCTCCGGCCTGACCTTGGGCACCGGCGTCCGCGTCGTCGCCACCGAGCACATCTTTACCCAGGGCACGGTACAGAAGACCGACAACCCGCTGGACCTGGCGATCCAGGGCAACGGCTTTTTTCAGATCCAGATGCCGGACGGTTCCGTCGCCTATACGCGGGACGGCTCCTTCACCAAGGATGCCAATGGCCTGATCGTCACCGCCAACGGCTACCCCGTGACGCCGCCGATCACGATTCCAGCAAACGCGCTCAGCGTCACCATCTCGCCCGACGGTATCGTCACCTATTCCCAGCCGGGCAGCAATGCGCCGCAGCCGGCGGGCAACCTGCAACTGGTCGCCTTCGTCAATAACGGCGGCCTGCAGAGCACCGGGCAGAATCTCTTCGTCGAAACCGCTTCCTCGGGAACCGGCACGCCGACCACGCCCGGCAGCAACGGCACCGGCCTGATCAATCAGGGCTATATCGAAACCTCCAACGTCAACGTGGCCGAGGAACTGGTCAACATGATCGTGGCGCAGCGCGGCTACGAAATGAACTCGAAGGCCGTCACCACTTGCGACCAGATGCTGTCGCGCCTGACCCAACTCTAAGCGGCGAGCAAAACCATGAAACCCAATAGTCCCTGCCGGCCAGCGTCGCATAGAGCGGCGTCGGTCAAGGTCCTGGTTCAGATTCTCGTGCTGGCGGCAGCCTTGTCGGGATGCGTGACCACCGCGCCGACCACCGCTATCCACCAGCCCATGAGCATCCGCCCGGAAGCGCGCAACTACGCGCCGCCGACCAACGGCGCGATCTTCAATGTGGCCTCGGTGCGGCCTTTGTTCGAGGACAGGCGCGCCCGTTTTGTCGGCGACACCATCACCATCAACATCGCCGAAAAAGTCCAGGCGTCGAAGAAGTCGGAAAACAAGACCACGCGCAGCCAGAACATCGACGTCACCGTGCCGACCGTCATCGGCCTGCCGTTCAAGGGCGTGCAGGGAACGGCGCTGGCCGCCAGCGACACCAACAACTTTGCCGGCAAGGGCGAGAACACCTCGTCCAATGATTTCACCGGAACCATCACCGTCACGGTGATCGAGGTCTATCCCAACGGCAACCTGCTGGTGTCGGGCGAAAAACAGATCGGCCTGAAGGAAGGCGAGGAATTCGTGCGTTTCTCGGGGGTGGTCAATCCCAACAACATCACCTCGGCCAACACTGTCACATCCACCCAGGTGGCCGATGCTCGCATCGAATACAAGGCGAACGGCTTCATCGATTCGGCCCAGGTCATGGGCTGGCTCGGTCGCTTTTTCCTGACCTTCCTGCCCTTCTGAGGAAACTGACATGACGCGGATCGAAAGAAGCCTGCTCGCAATTTTCTGCGCCGCCGTGCTGATGGTCGCGACGGGCGGCGCGCGCGCCGAGCGCATCAAGGATCTGGCGTCGATTGCCGGTGTGCGGACCAATCAACTGGTCGGCTACGGCATTGTCGTCGGACTTGACGGTAGCGGCGACCAGACCACGCAAACGCCGTTCACGGTACAGAGCATGATCAGCATGCTTTCGGCAATGGGGGTCAACATGCCGCCCGGACTGTCGCTGCAGTTGAAGAACGTCGCCGCCGTGATGGTGACCGCCAGCCTGCCGCCTTTCGCCCGTGCCGGTCAGCCGATCGATGTCACCGTATCGTCGATCGGCAACGCCAAGAGCCTGAAAGGCGGCACGCTGATCCTGACGCCGATGAAGGGCGCCGATGGACAAATCTACGCCATGGCGCAGGGCAACGTCGCCGTGGTCGGTGCCGGGGCCAGCGGCGCCGGGTCGAAGGTCACGGTGAACCACTTGTCGGTGGGGCGCATTGCCGCCGGCGCGACGGTCGAGCGCGAAGTACCGATGCCGCTCGGGCAGGGCGACTATGTGCATCTGGAACTGAATACCACCGATTTCGGTACTGCGCAGCGCATGGTCGAGGCGATCAACGCCGTGGTGCCGGGTGCCGCCGCCGCCGCCGACGGACGGCAAATCCGGGTTCGCGCGCCGTCCACAGCCGATGAGCGGGTGAGCTTCATCGGCAGGCTCGAAAGCATCGACGTGACGCCGGTGCGCCAGGCGGCCAAGGTTATCGTGAATAGCCGCACGGGTTCGGTGGTGATGAACCAGTCCGTACTGATCGAGACCTGCGCGGTCGCGCACGGCGCCCTGTCGGTGTCGGTCAGTACCGAGAATGCCGTGAGCCAGCCCGGGGCCCTCTCGGCGGGGCAGACCGCGCGGGTTGCCAATTCCCAGATCGAGATAAGGCAGGAAGGCGGCGCCCTGATGAACGTCAAGGGGGGCGCGAACCTGGCCGACGTGGTCAAGGCCCTGAATTCCCTGGGCGCGAACCCGCAGGACCTGATCGCGATCCTGCAGGCCATGAAGTCCGCCGGCGCCTTGCGTGCCGAGCTGGAAATCATTTGACGCCGTGGGTAAGCGCGGTTTTTTGGCTTCTGCCCGGGCGAACGCTTTCCGGCTTGCCATGTCATGCTGCGTCCCGCCATGAATGTCCCCAACGACCATTCCAGCCTGTCCGCGAGTTCGAATATTCTCGACGTCGGCAGCCTGGGCAACCTCAAGCGGCAGGCGCGCAGCGGAGATCCCGAGGCCAACAAGGCCGTCGCCAAGGAGTTCGAGGCGATGTTCCTGCAGATGGTGCTGAAGTCGATGCGCGATGCAACGCCGCGCGAAGGTTTGTTCGACAGCGACCAGTCCCGGCTGTATCAGTCGCTGCTGGATCAGCAACTGAGTCAGACGCTGGGTTCCAGCACGCGCGGCTTCGGCCTCGCGGCGATGATCGAGGCGCAGTTGTCACGGCGCAACGAAGCGCCGCTGGCGGCGGAGGGGCCGCTGCAACTTGCACCCAAGGCACGGGCTTTCCCGCTGCAGCCGGAGCTCAAGGCATTTCCCTTGCGGCAGCCCGCGGAATCGGGCTTCAAACTGCCGCAGCCGATTATTCCATCACAAACCCCGGCGCCTGCCGCGGTGGCGCCGACCGGGGCCGTGCCGGCGATAACTGCCGTACAACGTTCCTTTGTCGATCGTATGCTGCCTGCCGCACTTGCCGCGCAGCGCGCTTCCGGCATCCCGGCGCGATACATGGTGGCGCAGGCGGCGCTGGAAACCGGATGGGGTAGGGCGGTGCCCAAGGCCACCGACGGCACCACCAGCTTCAATATTTTCGGCATCAAGGCGGGCGCCAACTGGCGCGGCCCGACGGTGGAGTCGCGTACCACCGAAGTCATCATGGGCGTAGCGCAAACCCGTGTCGAGCGCTTCCGCGCCTACGGTTCGCACGAAGAGGCGTTTTCCGACTACGCCAAGCTCATGATGCGCAGCCCGCGCTATGCGGCAGTACGCGAGGCGCGGGATCCCGCCGGCTTTGCGCGCGGTCTGCAACTGGCGGGCTATGCCACGGATCCGAAATACGCGGCAAAGCTCGAACGCATCATTGGCGGGGCGGCCCTGCGGCAGTCCATGATCGGCTGAACGCTGCGTGCGCGGCGAGTCCGCGCCTGACGCTGGCACGCGGGTTGCTCTATCTCTGCTGAATCCTCAACTTGCGGCAAGTTTTGCCGTTATAGGGGTTCCATAGCGGAGACATCATGGGCATTTCCAGTATCGGCTTCAGCGGACTCAATGCGGCACAGGCCGGCCTGCTGACCACCGGCCACAACATCTCCAATGCGTCGACGCCGGGCTACCATCGCCAGGAGATCGTGCAAAGCGCCAATGGCTCGCTGTTTACGGGGGCCGGTTTCATCGGCCAGGGCACGCACGTGCAGACCGTCAAGCGCGTCTACGACGAATTCCTCGGCCGCCAGGTACTCAATGCCGAGGCCGGGGCGACGGCGATGGAAACCTATCGTACGCAGATCAGCCAGATCGACAATCTGCTGGCCGACCCGAGCGCCGGCCTGTCTCCCGCCCTGTCGGCTTTCTTCAAGGGCCTGCAGGACGTTGCGGCCAACCCGGCTTCGGTTGCCGGCCGGCAATCCATGCTGTCCGCCGCCGAAGCCCTGGTGGCACGGTTCCAGGGGCTGGATCAGCGCTTCTCGGAAATCCGCGAAGGCACCAATCAGCAGATTTCGGCGCAGATCGGCCAGATCAACGTGTTCAGCACGCAACTGGCCGACATCAACCAGCGCATCATCATGGCGCAGGCGGCGGGCACCAATCAGCAGCCGAATGACCTGCTCGATCAGCGCGACACCATGCTGAGGGATTTGAACAAGCTGGTACGCGTCAGCACCGTGGCCCAGAGCGACGGCAGCTTCAATGTATTCATCGGCCAGGGACAGCCACTGGTGGTCGGCACCCGCTCTTCCAGCCTGCAGGCCGTTGCCGCGGCGGACGATCCGCAGCGCAAGACCGTGGCAATAGTTGGCGCTGGCGGTACGGCGCAGGTGCTGTCGGAGTCGCAGATCAACGGCGGCAGCCTCGGCGGCTTGTTGAGTTTCCGCAGCGAGAGCCTCGATGCGGCGCAAAACGCCCTGGGCCGGATTGCCGTGACGCTGGCCCAGAATTTCAATGACCAGCACCGCCTCGGGCAGGATCTGACCGGTGCCATGGGTCAGGACCTGTTCGCCGTCGGGGGGCCGATCGTGCGTATGAACAGCGGCAATGGCGGCAGCGGGACGCCTGCCATCGGCATCGATGCGGCGACTGTTTCCGAACTGACCGGCAGCGATTACCGGCTGAGCTTCGTCGGCGGCAATTACCAACTGGTGCGCCTTGCCGACAACCAGACGCGGACCTTCGCCAGCCTGCCGCAGACCGTGGACGGAATCACGATCGCGGCCGCCACCTGGCTGCCCGCCGCCAACGACAGCGTCCTGATCCAGCCGACTCGCGCCGGTGCCAGGGAAATCGGCCTGGCCTTGTCCGACGTGCGCCAGATTGCCGCGGCGGCGCCGATACGCAGCGCGGCCAGCCTGGGCAATACCGGCACCGGAAAAGTCAGCGCCGGGACGGTCGACGCACCACCGCCGCCCAATCCGGATTTGCAGCACAGGGTGACCATAAGCTTTACCAGCGCGACGAGCTTCGACGTGTTCGATGTCACCGCGGCCACCACGCTTGCCAGCGGCGTGGCCTACGCCAGCGGCAGCGACATCGCCTACAACGGGTGGACCGTGCGGATCTCCGGGAGCCCGGCCAGCGGCGACGCATTCAGTGTCGAGGCCAATGCCAATGGCGTTGCCGACAACCGCAACATCGTACTGCTCGGCGGCTTGCAGACCCGCAACACCATAGGCGCCGAGGCCGGATCGGCGCCGACCGCGACCTATCAGGGCGCCTATGCCCAGATCGTCAGCGCGGTCGGCAGCAAGACCAACGAAGTCGAGGCCATCGGGGCCGCCCAGCAAGGCCTGGTCGATCATGCCGCGCAGGCTCTGGAGTCGCTCGCCGGCGTCAATCTGGACGAAGAGGCGGCCAAGCTGCTGCGCTATCAGCAGGCCTATCAGGCGTCCGCCAAAGTGCTCGAAATTGCCACCAGGATATTCGATGAAATTCTCGCCCTCGGCCGCTGAGCCGGCTATCACCGCAGGAGAATCCGATGCGCGTCAGTAGCGGCATGATCTTCGATGCTGGCATTGCCAGCATCAACCGGCAAACAGCGTCCCTGCTCAAGGTCCAGCAGCAGATCGCCAGCGGCCGCCGGATTCTGACGCCCAGCGACGATCCGGTCGCCGCCGCGCGTGCTCTGGAGGTGACCCAGGCCAGCGACATCGTTGCCCAGTTCAAGGAGAACCAGAACTACGCCGTGTCCGCCCTCGGTATCGAGGAGGTACAGCTCGCCGCAGCCACCGACGTCATCGGCCGGGTGCACGAACTCGCGGTGCAAAGCACCAATTCGGCGCTGACGGACAGCGCCCGGGCAGGCATTGCCACCGAGTTGCGCGCACGTTTCGACGAACTGCTCGGCATCGCGAATTCGGGCGATGGCACCGGCAATTATCTGTTTGCCGGTTTCATGAGTTCGACCACGCCGTTTGCCGGCACGGTGGACGGCATTCTGGCCGGCAGCGACATCGTCTATCAGGGCGACGACGGTCAGCGCAAGCTGCAGGTCTCACCGACCCGCGTCATTGAGGTAAGCGACGCCGGCAGCGACTTGTTCCGGCGCATCGCCAGCGGCAATGGCTATTTCGCCACCGACTATGCCGCGGGCAATAGCGGTACCGGAGTCATCAACTCCGGCACGGTCAGCAATCCCGCGGCCTGGAATTCATCGGCTTCGCAGCAGGTTGCGATCAACTTCACGGTGAGCGGGGGGGTCACCAGCTACGACCTGGTCGACACCGTGAGCGGCAACTCGCTGCTGACCGGCGCCGCCGCGCCGGCTGCACCGGCCGCCCAGCGCGTGTTTCAGGCTGGACAGCCGATCTTGCTCAGCGCGCAGGGAGCCGAAGCGCCTTTCGATCTCGGCGCCAGCGTCACGATCTCGGGTGCGTCGGCGAACGGCGACAGCTTCACGCTGGCACCGGGCGGTTCGCAGAGCGTATTCACCACGGTGGCAAGGCTGATCGGCGCGCTGGAAGCGCCCGCCGGAACGCCGGCGGCCAAAGCCCAATTGACGTCGGAAGTCGGCTTCGCCGTGACCAACCTTTCCCATGCCGCCAACCGGATTTCGGAGACGCGCTCCCTGGTGGGTTCGCGCATGAACGAGCTGGAGTCGCTGGACAGCTTGAACGAAGACCTCGGCCTGCAATACCAGCAGACCTTGTCGACCTTGCAGGACGTCGATTATGCCAGGGCGGTATCCGACCTCACGCGCAAGCAATTCGAACTGGAGGCGGCCCAGCAATCCTTTTTCAAGATCTCACAACTTTCACTGTTCAATTTTCTGTGATGCCACCGAACCGCCAGCGCCAACTTCTTCCCGCCGCCGCCATCGCCATCGCGCTGGCCGGTTGCGGATCGCTCAACTCGCTGGACGGAAATTTCCCGGCGCAGGGGCCGATCATTCCGGACACCTCGCTGAACCTGACGAGGTCGCTGCAGATCCCGCTGGACAAGGTTGTCGCCTGGGGCTTGTATGCCGGCGCCGCCTGGCTGATTCTCGATCCCCTGGCGCCCAACTGGGAGATCGAGCAGGCAAGCTTTCCGGATCGCCATTACCACCTGTCCCTCAAAATGAAGCGGCTTTATTCCGGCGGCGCGGGCGAAGCGCGGGTTGTGTTCCACCAGCGGGCCAAGGAACTGATGCGCCAGAACGGCTACGATAGTTATGCCGTCGTCGAATACACGGAAGGCCTCGAATCATCGCTGCTCGGCTCGCAGCGCGTGGCGCAAGGGGTGATTCAGCTCGCGCGCCGCTGAGCGCCTGGCAGCTTATCCGGCCGCCGCGCGCAGCAGCATTGCCAGCGCCTCGAAGCCGCGGTTGAACACGCCTTCCATGGCGGCCCCCAGATAGGGCAGCGACAGCATCAGGACGAAGAAGCCCAGTGCCAGGGTCACCGGAAAACCGACCGCGAACAGGTTCAGTGTCGGCGCGACGCGCGCCAGCACTCCCAGCGCAATATTGGTCACCAGCAGCGCCGTGATCAGCGGCAATGCCAGCAGCACCCCCAGGCTGAACATCATCGCCGCCGAATTCAGCAGCGACGACAGCGCCGCGGCATGGAAAGGCGTCAGGCTGACCGGCAGCAGGGTGAAGCTTTCGGCGAGCACGCTGAGCAGCAGCAGATGGCCGTTCATGGCGAGAAAGATCATGGCCGTCAGGAAGCCGAGAAACTGGGTCATTACCGGCGTCAGGCCGCTGCTGCTGGGATCGAAAAACGTGGCGAAGGAAAGGCCCATCTGCAGCCCGATCAGCTCTCCGGTGACGTCCAGGGCCGCCATCGCGATGCGCAGGGCAAAGCCCATCATGACGCCGATCAGCAACTGTTCTGCGATCACCAGCAGGCCCAGCCACGATCCGGGGGCCAGCGGCGGGGGCGGCGGCAGCGCCGGCGACAGGGCCAGGGTGATGGACAGGCCCATGACCAGCCGCACGCGCATCGGCAGCGCCGCATTGTTGAACACCGGTGCGGCGGCCAGCAGGCCGAGTATCCGGGTCAGGGGAAAGACGAACAAGCTGAGCCAGGCATCGAGCTGTGCCGAGCTGAGGGTAATCACTAGCCTATGAGTCCCGGAATCGATTCGTAGAGGCGGCGCATGTAGTCGGTCAACATGGTCAGCATCCACGGTCCGGCCAGGATCAGCGTGACAAAAATGGCCAGAAGTTTCGGCACGAAAGAGAGCGTGGCTTCGTTGATTTGGGTCGCCGCCTGGAAAATGCTGATGATGAGTCCGGTCACCAGGGCGGCGGCGAACAGGGGTGCCGAAATCAGCAGGGTCAATTCGACCGCGCTGCGCCCGATTTCGATCACGGTGGTCGGAGTCATGCGCCGAAACTCAGGACCAGCGAACCGATCAGCAGGTTCCAGCCATCGACCAGCACGAACAGCATGACCTTGAAGGGCAGGGCGACGATCACCGGCGACATCATCATCATGCCCATGGACATCAGGACCGAGGCCACGATCATGTCGATGATCAGGAAGGGAATGAATATGATGAAACCGATCTGGAAGGCGGTCTTGAGCTCCGAGGTGACGAAGGCGGGAATCAGCACGCGCATCGGGATGTCGTCGGCGCTTGCCGGCACCGGCTGTTTCGCGATCTTGGTGAAGGTGGCGAGATCGGCGTCGCGCACCTGCTTCAGCATGAAGGCGCGCAGCGGTACCGCGCCTTTTTCGAGGGCCTGCTGAAAGCTGATCTTGTTTTCCGACAGCGGCAGATAAGCCTCGGCGTATATGCGATCGCCGACCGGAGCCATGATGAAGAACGTCAGGAACAGCGCGAGCCCGACCAGCACCTGATTCGGCGGCGAGGTCTGTGTTCCCATCGCATGGCGCAGCAGGGAAAAGACGATGATGATGCGGGTGAAGCTGGTCATCATGAGCACCAGCGCCGGTAGAAAGCTGAGGCTGGTAAGCAGCAGCAGGGTCTGGATCGAGAGCGACCACTGCACGCCGCCGCCCGCAGCCGGGGTGCTGGTGACCGCCGGCAAGGCCTGGGCCAGGGCCAGTGCGGGCGACAGCAGCGCAGCGGCGAGAAGGAGCAGGCGGCAGTACATGGTCAGGGCTTGCGCATCAGGCCTTGCAGCCAGCCCGGCATCGCCGTGGCCGAGGCGGGCGGCGTGGCGAGCGGCTGGCGGGGGATTTCCGCGAGGGCGGTGACGCGACCCGGAGCAACGCCGAGCACCAGCCAGGTGCTGCCGACTTCGACGATCACCACACGCTCGCGTCCGCCTACCGCCGTGGCGGCGACCACCCGCATCAGGCCGGCCGCCGATCCGCGCTGTAGCGTCAGCTTCTTCAGCAGCCAGAGGCTGCCGACCAGCAATGCCAGGATACCCGCCACGCCGAGCAGCATCTGCGGCAGGCCGCTGCCGCTTACCGACGGCAGTGGCGGCGCCGCTTGCGCCAAGGCTTCGGCGGCGATCAGGAACAGCGTGATGGTAAAAACGAGAAATTTGCGCATGCACACCCGAAAACGCGAGGCCGCATCGTGGCGCGGCGAGGAGTGGATGCGAGGATAAGCCGGGCGTTTCCCGAAGAAGGGGAAAAGGAAAGGGGCGAAGCGCCGACTTATCAGCGGTTCAGCTTGCGGATGCGTTCCTGCGGCGTGATGATGTCGGTCAGGCGGATGCCGAACTTGTCATTGACCACGACAACCTCGCCCTGGGCGATCAGTGTGCCGTTGATCAATACGTCCATCGGTTCGCCGGCCAGGCCCTCGAGTTCGACCACCGAGCCATGGGCCAATTGCAGCAGATTGCGGATCGATATCTTGGTCCGCCCCAGTTCCACGGTCAGCGCCACCGGAATGTCCATGATCATGTCGAAACCCCGCGGTGCCTGGGGGCTGCCGCCGGTTTCGGAAAACTGTTCGAAAATCTGCGCCGGCTGGATGGTCGGGGCGGGCTGGGCGGCGGCGGCGCCCTGCTCATTCATGGCACTGGCCCAGTCATCGTCCGAGATCTGCTGATCGGCGCCGGCCGACGCGGTAGTTTGATTCATTTCAGGCTCCTGATGTCGTCGCGGCAATGACAATGCCGAGCATGATAATCATGTTTGCTCTTCCGCGAGGAAACGTCCGACTTTCAGGGCGTACTGACCGTTCTGGATGCCATAGCGGGATTCGATCAAAGGCACGCCATCGACCGTGGCCCGGATCGTATCGTCGATCGTCAGCGGAATCACGTCGCCAACTTTCATGTTGATGATTTCGCCGAGCTTGACTGTCGTGTGCCCGAGATTGGCCACCAGTTCGACTTCGGCCGCCTGCAATTGCCGGGTGAGCATGCTGGTCCAGCGATTGTCCGACGAAGTCTGCTCGCTGTGCATCGTGCTGTGGAGCACATCGCGGATCGGTTCGACCATCGAATAGGGCAGGCAGATGTGCAGTTCCGAGCTGTTGCCGGCAAATTCGAGATTGAAGGTGATGGAGATCACGACTTCCGACGGCGTCGCGATGTTGGCGAACTGGGTGTTCATTTCCGAGCGCACGAACTCGAAGGTCAAGGGAAACACCGGTTGCCAGGCCTTCTGGTATTCGGCGAAAACCACGCCGAGCAAGCCCTGGATGATGCGCTGCTCGGTCGGCGTGAAATCGCGTCCCTCGATGCGGGTATGGAAGCGTCCGTCGCCGCCGAACATGTTGTCCACGACGAGAAATACCAGGTTCGGATCGAGCACGATCAGGCCGGTGCCGCGCAAGGGCTTGGCCTGGATCAGGTTGAGGTTGGTCGGCACCACCAGGTTGCGGATGAACTCGCTGTACTTCTGCACCTTGATCGGGGCCACGGACACCTCGACGCCCTTGTGCATGTAGTTGAACAGGCCGATGCGCAGATAGCGGGCGAAGCGCTCGTTGATGAGCTCCATCGTCGGCATGCGCCCGCGCACGATGCGCTCCTGGCGTCCCAGGTCGTAAGGGCGGACGCCGCCGACTTCTTCTATTTCGGCGGGTGCCTCGTCTGTTTCGCCGGCCACTCCCTTGAGCAGGGCGTCAACTTCTTCCTGGGAGAGAAAATCCTGGGCCATGGGCTTCAGCGTCCCGCAAGGACGGGGAATTACTGGATGATGAAGCTTGAGAATAGCACGGATTGCACCGGGGCACCGGGGTCTGCGGCCTCTGCGGACGCCGCATCGGTGCCGGATTTCGGGGTTTCCGGAGGACCGACGATGACCAGGTTCGCGACGTCCCGCAACTCGTTGGCGAGGCGCTGCACGCCGGCAGAGCTGTTGAGTTCGGAGGCTTTCTTGCTCATCAAGGTCAGGGTAATGCGATGCTTCAGTTCGGGCTCGTATTGCTTCATCAATTCCTGCCCCTGCTGATCGTTCAGCCTCATTTGCACCTCGGCCTGTACGTAGGCGTCCTGCAACTCGGTTTGCAGCTTGACGGTGAACGCCTTGTCGAATTTATAGAAGACGGGCGGGGTGTGGTCGGCCTTCTTCTTTGGCGCTTCGCGTTTTTCGACCTCGGCGCCGTTCTCGCTTTCCGCCGAGGCCGGCTTCTTCAGCAGGAAGAACGCGATGCCCCCCCCCAGCGCCAGGCACACCACGCCGATGAGGCCGAACAACAGCCATTTGCCCCGGTTCTTTTTGGGCGGGGCTTCGACGGCGTCGGCTTCAGTTTTTTTTGCATCTGGCATTTATGTTCTCCACGGTTTTTCTTTGGTCTTTCGCCATGCGTCGGGCGCATCGGCCGCAGACGTCATTCTACGGTGGACTGCAGGCCATGCCGGCGTGCACGCGCCGCCCAGGTGCGTTTCCGGTCTAGGCGAACAGGTCCACCATGCCGCGGCCGTTGCCGCTGCGCCATGTCGGGGCGATTTCGATTTCGGCGCCGGGCAGGGTGGCAAGCTGCGCATTGCCGCGATCGGCCGGCCGATCTTGCTGCCCCGGATGCATGGACTTGGAATCGTGACGCGAATCGGCGCCGACATGGGTATGCGCCAGCGTGATGCCGGCATCGGCGAGCACTTCGCGCAAGCGCACCATCGAGTTCTCCAGGGTTTCGCGCACGGCGGCGTGGGGCGAGGCGAAACTGGCGCTGAGCTGGTCGCCCTCGAAGCGCATGGTGACTTCGATGCGGCCGAGCTGGGGCGGGTTCAGCACCAGATCCGCCTGCTGACGGCTGGTGCCGGCCATCCAGGTCAATTTCTGGCCTACCTCGTCCTGCCAGCCGGCGCGACCGAAATGGGTAGCCACCGGCAGATCCGGAATGCGCGCGGTCGATGTCCGGGCGTCGCTGGCCTGAACGCCGAACCCGGCGGGATTGTTGGCGACGCGTTCGATCACGGCGCGGAAGTCGCCCGGCTCATGTTCCAGGCTTGCCGTACGAGCGCCGGTTCGATCCGGCTCGGCAGTAATTGCCGCGTCAACGGCAAGCTTGTCCGGGCGCCGCACGTTGTCCGCGGCAGGTATGGCCGCGCCACGGCCCGCCTGCGGCTGTCCCTTGCGTGCATCGCGCGTGTCGGCGACGACGGGCAGGCCGGGTGCCGACAAAGTTGGCGCTGACGCCACGGCGCGGGCCGTCTCGCCTGCGATCATCGGCGCGGCCGGCAGCACGCTGGCGGCCACGACGAGCGGCAGCGCCGCGGGCTCAGGCTGCGGGGCGGCCGGCAGCGCCGGCTCGGCTTCGGCGTCGACATCGGCCAACGCGGCAACTGTCGCTGCCAGCGCGGGTTCCGCGGCGACGCCAAGTGGTGCATCCGGTGCCGGCAGAGGGAACAGGCTGGCGGCCACGGGTGCGGCCGCGGCCGCGGGGTCTGCGGTCGTTGATGCGGCTGCCGTGTCCGGCAAAGGCAGTTGCTCGGCCAGCGTCTTGCCGGTGCGAGTCACCGTCTTGCTACCCAGCGACTTCAGCACGTCGGCAAACGTGGCGGGAGTTCCCGCCGGGGTTTCCGCGCTGTTGAATTCCCCGCCGCGCGATCCGTCGCCGCGCCCCACAGCCTGGGTCGAGGGGGTGGTAGAGGGTATCGCCTTGAGTATGTCAGCCATTGCATTTCCTTCCGGAGTGGAGCGTCACGCAAGGGTTATGCAAGGCCTATGCCATAGGCCGGCGACGAGTCTAGACGGCTGGAATTGCCGTGGAAAACAGCTGAAAAAGATTCTGTCCCGTGCCGTTTTCGGCATGGCGGCGGGCGCCATGTTCGTCGCTGGTTTTTTGTTCGCCGCGCGCCTCCTGACCGGCGGCGCGGGCGCGATGCCGGTCGGCAAGCGTGTTGAAAGCACGGACCTTTCCATGCTTGCCCATCCAGTCCTGTTGTCCGGCCAGGGTCCGTTGCCGGGTTGCCTCCACCGACTGGGCCGCGGGGACGATCGCGTCGTCGATGCGTGCCAGGAAGCGGCTGTAATTGCTCCATTCGCTCTGGCCTATGCCGCTTGCGGCGGCGGCCATGAAGCGCGCGTGATATTCCTCGCGGTATTGCAATAGCAGCGCCAGGCGTTTGGTGGCTTCCTGTTCGCCGGCAATCAGTTCGCCCAGCTCGCGCGCGGCCTGGTCAAGGCGCATCTGCGAAAGATCGAGGAGAGGCTGCAGGGGGAAGACGGGAGGCATGATAGTGGTCGCTCAGTGAAATGGAATTCAGGAGGCAAACAGTTCGGCCAGCCGCAGCCGCGAACTTTGGCTGTCGGCGCGTTCGTTGATGGATTGCTGAAGAAATGCTTCCAGCCGCGGATACAGCGCGATCGCCCGGTCCAGCAGGGCGTCCGCGCCGGGCGCGTAGGCACCGACGGCAATCAGGTCGCGGCCGCGTTGGTAGCGCGAATACAGCTGCTTGAACTGGCGCGCGAGTTCGATCTGTTCCGGCGCGATGATCTGGTTCATCACGCGCGAAATCGATTGTTCGATGTCGATGGCCGGATAGTGGCCGGCATCGGCCAGTTGGCGGCTGAGCACGATGTGCCCGTCTAGAATGGCCCGTGCCGAGTCGGCAATCGGATCCTGTGGATCGTCGCCTTCGGTGAGCACGGTGTAGAAGGCCGTGATCGAGCCGCCGCCGACCGGACCGTTGCCGGCGCGTTCGACCAGTTGCGGCAGCCGCGCAAATACCGAAGGAGGGTAGCCGCGCGTGACCGGCGGCTCGCCGACGGCCAGGGCGATTTCGCGCTGGGCCATGGCATAGCGCGTCAATGAGTCCATGATCAGCAGGACGTGGCGGCCTTCGTCGCGGAAGCTCTCGGCGATCGCCGTCGCGTAGGCGGCACCCTGCAGACGCAGAAGCGGGCTGACGTCGGCCGGCGCGGCGACCACGACGGAGCGCGCGCGGCCATCCTGGCCGAGGTTCTGTTCGAGAAACTCCTGTACTTCGCGGCCGCGTTCGCCGATCAGGCCGACCACGATGCGATCGGCTTCGGTGTAGCGCGCCATCATGCCCAGCAGCACGCTCTTGCCGACGCCGGAACCGGAGAACAGGCCGAGACGCTGGCCGCGACCGACGGTGAGCAGGCCGTTGATGGCGCGGATGCCGACGTCCATGCTGTGGCGTATGGGTTCGCGCTGCAGCGGATTGAGCGGGCGGCTGGCCAGCGAGTGGCGCCGGGCAGTGGCCAACGGTCCGAGATCGTCGAGCGGTCGGCCGTTGCCATCCACCACCCGTCCCAGCAGCTCATCGCCGACCGGCAGGTGTTTGGTGCGATCCTGTACGCGACGCATCGCCGTCGGTCGCTGGCCGAGCACCGGTGCCGCGCTGGGCGGTTCCTGGGGCAGCACCAGGGCTCCCGGTGCCAGTCCGTAGACATCCTCGGCCGGCATCATGAACAGGCGATCGCCGGCGAAACCGACGACTTCGGCTTCGACCGTGCCTGCGTTGGGCATCTCGATGCGTACCACGGCACCCAGGGGCAGTTTCAAGCCCGTGGCCTCCATCACCAGGCCGTTGATGCGGGTCAGCCTGCCGCCGATCTGGTGGGCCTGCGCGCCGGCGACCTGCACCCGGCATTGATCAAGATATTGCGTCAGGCCCTGCGTGTTCATGCTTGCTCCGTGTCGTCTGCGACGAGCCAGGGCGTGTGTTGGTCGAGTGCGCCAATCACCCGTTGCCAGCGCGTGGCGAGGCGGGCATCGAGGTGTGTGCCCCCCGTTTCAATTACGACATCGCCGCGTCCAAGTTGAGGATCTTCCTGGATGCGATGGCCGGCGCGCCCCAACTGCTCGCCGGCCTGGCTGCGCACCAGCGCGGCGTCTTCGGCATTGAGGTGTATGGTTCCGTGCTGCGCGGGCAGATGGGTCAAGGCTTCGCGAATCACCTCGAGCACGATTTGGGGCCGCACTTCGACGGTCTGGTGGATCACGCGGCGCGACACTTCGATGGCCAGCGCCAGGATTTCGTTGGCGGTGGCGCGCTCGAGGTCGGCAACGCCTTCGTCGAAGCGGGAGATCGCTCGCGCCAGCTGCATGGCCAGGATGCGTCCGTCGGCTTCGGCCATTTCGCGGCCGGCTTTGAGGCCGTCGATGCGGCCCGAGTCGAAGCCGATTTTGTAGCCTTCCTGACGGGCAGCTTCGCGCAGGGCGGCTGCTTCCTGGTGGCCGAAAACCTGTCCGGCGGCGGACTGGGCCGCCTTGGCGGAAGTCCTGGCGCCGCTTCCGGTACTGCCGCCGGCATCGCTGAAATTGGTCAGCGCCAGTGGCTTCCAGGTCGGTTCGGGAGCTTTTTTGGTTGGCGGAGAGAAAATTTTATTTTGTCCCGGAACGTTGCAGATGGTTGGCGCGATCTGTCTTGGCTGCGATGGATAATCTCAAAAAGGCCGCCGCGTGTTTATCCGTGAATTACGCGGCAAACTGCGGTATCTACGTAGGCGTTTAGTAATAGATCGGGGCCCGCATTCCCGAACGCGGGGAAATGCGGCGTGCGTAATGGGACGCCGGCCGCGCGCCAAGGCCGGAGCGCGCGGACCTGCGCCGCCGCACGGGAGCGGCCAGGCGGGTTTCTTCAGGGTGCTGGAAACCGGCCGCAGGCCGGTGGGCAAGCTTTGCAGCCTGGGTGGGATTCGCCGGCGACCTGGCGGGTCGCGCGGCTAGAGAGTCAGTTCCAGTCCTTCGCGGGCCAACAGTATTTCCAGGCCGCCGGCAGCCGGCGCGGCATGCCCCGTATGTTCGAGCGCCGCTGCGAAGGCCTGCTCCAGTGCGTCATCGCTGCGCGTCGGTTCGTGGTGGGTGCACACCAGAGTCTTCACGCCGATGCGTGAGGCCCAGGCGATGCTGCCTTCGAGGGTGCCGTGGCCCCAGCCGATCCGGGTCGGGTACTCGGCCGCGGTGTAGGAGCAATCGGCGATCATGATGTCGAGGCCCGCCAAGGCCTGGTCGAGCTGCGCCTGCTGCTGGTCGATCATCTGCTGGAACTCGGCGTGGCCTTCGTCGGCCGGATCGTAGATGTTGGGCCAGGGTTCATGGTCGCCGGTGAAGAACACCGACTTGCCGTTGCAGTCGACGCGATAGCCGAAATTCACCACCGGATGATTGAGCAGCAGCGGCGTCACGCTGGCGTCGCCGACGTGCACGGATTCGCCGACCCGCAGGGTGCGGTATTCGATGCCGGCCTTCATTTCCGCTTCGCGTACCGGGAAGTAGCTGTATTGCAGTTGCACTTCCATGACCTGCTCGATGCCGCGTCCGGCAACCACGTCGTAGCCGCCGTGGATGCGGATCGAGTTGCCGGGAATGTACAGCGGCGTGAAAAACGGCAAGCCCTGGATGTGGTCCCAGTGGGTATGCGTCATGTAGATGCTGGCCTGCACCGGCATCTGCTTCAGGAGTTCCTGGGCCAGCGGGAAGATACCGGTGCCGGCGTCGAAAATCAGCAGCGCGCCGTCGTCGCTGCGCACTTCGATGCAGGTCGTGTTGCCGCCGTAGCGGATGGTATGCGGGCCCGGCGCCGGGATCGAACCGCGCACACCCCAGAAGCGCACTTTCACGACGGCGCCTTCAATGCTCGCCGGCCAGTTGGGCAAACATCATGGCTTCGGCGACGATCTTTTCCAGGGAACCCGGCGCCAGCCGCGCCAGGAGATGCTCCGGGCCGGCGCCAAAACGCGCTGCGGCTGCCGGGGCTTCCGCCTCGCGCCAGGGATTGCCGCTGTCGCCGATTTCGCGAAAGCGCACCAGTTGGTCCGCCGTCCGCACGCAATCGAGCATCGCTGACGGCGCGGCCGCGGGCTGGTGGTGGTCGCGGATGCAGTCGATCAGGTGCGCGGGAAAGGTCCAGCGCTTGGCCAGGCGCGCGCCGACCACGCCGTGATCGACGCCGATCACTTTCCGTTCGGCTTCATGCAGGGGCAGCGAGTTTTCCTTGGCGTAAGCCAGCGCGTCGTGGAACTCCGCCGAAAGGAACTGCACGAACACCACCTTGCCGAAGTCGTGCAGCAGCCCGGCGATGTAGCAGTCGCCCGGATCCGCTTCCTCGTCGGCGAACTGGATAGCCAACTGGCGGGCGACACCGGCAACCACCAGCGAGTGCAGCAGGTAGCGCTGGATGTCGAAGCCGGCGGCATTCATCCGCGGCAGTATGCCGGCGGCGGCAAAACCCAGCGCCAGGTTCTTGATGGTGTTGATGCCGAGATAGACCACGGACTGGCCGATCGAGGTGATCTTGGTCGGCAGGCTGTAGTAGGCGGAATTGATGACCTTGAAAATCTTCATGGTCATCACCGGATCTTTTTCGATCACGGCGACAATTTCCTTGGGCAGGCAATTGATATTGCGCGTGAGTTCGAGGATGCGCTGCACGCTGCGCGGAAATGCCGGCATGCGCTCGACGGCCGTGTCCAGTTTGCGTTCGAGTTCGGGTGTCAGTGCGCTCAAGTTTGGCAGCCTCGGTGGAGCCGGCATTATAGCCACCGATTCCCGGCGAAACGGCAAGTGTCAGGTCCGCTTGCGGCAGCGGCGCGATTCGGGCCGACTTCTGCGCGCAGGCATTGTATTGTGCACATGACGACGAGCTGCCGACCGCGGTCGGAGGCATTTGGACAAGCTATGCAAACGCACCGCAGGAGATTCGCATGACCGACGGCATTGATCAGGGCGCGCGCGCCGTCCCGCCAACGCCAACTCTTGGCGAGGCCTTCAGGTACTGGCTCAAGCTCGGCTTCATCAGCTTCGGCGGGCCAGCCGGACAGATCGCAATGATGCATCAGGAGCTGGTCGAGCGCCGGCGCTGGATCTCGGAACACCGCTACCTGCACGCGCTCAACTACTGCATGCTGCTGCCCGGGCCGGAGGCGACCCAGCTCTCCATCTACATCAGCTGGTTGCTGCACGGCGTCAAGGGCGGGGTGATCGCGGGAGTGCTGTTCTTCCTGCCGGCCTTCGTCCTGCTGTCACTGCTGGCCGGCATTTATCTTTCCTGGGGCGACGTGCCGCTGGTGCAGGGCATCTTCTACGGCATCAAGCCGGCGGTGGTCGCGGTGGTGCTGTTCGCCGCCTGGCGCATCGGTTCGCGCTCGATCAGGAATGCCTACCTGTTCGGCATCGCGCTGCTGGCCTTCCTCGGCATCTTCTTCTTCAGGATCGATTTCCCCTGGATCGTGCTGGCGGCCGCAATTCTCGGCGCCATCGGCGGCAAGCTGTTGCCGGAAAAGTTCCGCGGCGGCGGCGCGCATGGCGTTTCGCACCAGGCCTATGGTCCGGCCATCATCGACGACGAAACGCCGCCGCCGGCGCATGCGAAGTTCTCCTGGACCCGGCTCGGCCTGACGACCCTGGTTTTCGTCGCGGTCTGGGCCGTGTCTATGCTGGGGCTGGGGGCAGTGCCCGAACTCGCCAACATGGGCGAGTTCTTCACCAAGGCAGCCTTCCTCACCATCGGCGGCGCCTATGCGGTGCTGCCCTATGTGTACCAGGGCGCCGTGGAGCATTTCGGCTGGCTCAGCGGTCCGCAGATGATGGACGGCCTGGCGCTCGGTGAAACCACGCCGGGGCCGCTGATCATGGTCGTAACCTGGGTCGGTTACCTCGGCGGCGTGGCCAAGTCGGTATTCGCCGATCCCGTCGCCGCGGGTGTCGCCGGCGCGGCGGTGGCAACCTTCTACACCTTCCTGCCGAGTTTCTTTTTCATCCTCGTCGGCGCGCCGCTGGTCGAGGCCACCCGCGGCGAGCTCAGATTCACCGCGCCCCTGACCGCAATCACGGCGGCGGTGGTCGGCGTGGTCATCAATCTGGCCGCATTTTTCGCCTGGCATACCTTCTGGCCCAAGGCGACCGATGCCGCGCCCTTTGCCGGCCCCTTCGACCTGTTCCCGCTCATCGTCGCCATCGCGGCGTTTGTCGCGCTGTGGAAATTTAAGGCTGACATCATCAAAGTCATCGGTGTCTGCGCACTGTTGGGCCTGTTGTATTCCTTTATCGTCTGAGCGTTTCGATACTGGTTAGTTGTGTGAAAAGAAACTAACCGCATGATCTCGTCCATGTTGCGAAGCAGCATTCGCAAGTTATTGAATTAACGCAAAGTTATTCGTCTCCCTGGGCTGGCGCAAGACTTGCGTTACTGCCTTCAGTATCAGGTCCGGACGCGGCCTGGCTCTTGGAGGGGGATAGCAGACATGGGTGAGATCAACGAAATCTTTGAAACCAGCCGCAAGACGCTACAGGAGATCGAGCAGCGCCTGGAGTTGCCGCGGCGCGAGTTTCTGCAATTCTGTGCGACGCTGGCGGTGACCATGGGCCTGCCCAGCGGCGCCGAGGCGGCGGTGGCCAAGGCGATCGAATCGGCCAAGCGGCCTTCGGTGATCTGGCTGCACTTCCAGGAATGCACGGGCTGTTCGGAATCGCTGCTGCGCGCCGAGCATCCGACCCTGGAAAAGCTGATCCTCGACGTGATTTCCCTCGATTACCACGAAACCCTGATGGCCGCCGCCGGCCACCAGGCCGAAGCCGCGCGCCGGGACGCCATGAAGGCGAACAAGGGCAAGTACGTGCTGGTGGTCGAAGGTGCGATTCCGACCAAGAACAACGGCATCTACTGCAAGATCGGCGGCCAGACCGCGATCGACATGGTCAAGGAATGCGCGGCCGACGCCGCGGCGGTGATCGCGATCGGTTCCTGCGCTTCCTGGGGCGGCATGCCCTCGACCATTTCGCCGCTGGCCGATTCCAGCCCGACGGGTTCCGCGGGCGTCGCCGAGGTGCTCGGCAAGCCGGTGGTGACGATTCCCGGCTGTCCGCCCAACCCTTACAATTTCCTCGCCACCGTGGTGCATTTCCTGACCTTCGGCAAGTTGCCTGAAGTCGACAAGCTGGGCCGTCCCAAGTTTGCCTACTCGCGCCTGATCCACGAAAACTGCGAGCGCCGCGCCCACTTCGACGCCGGCCGCTTCGCGATGCAGTTCGGCGACCCCGGCCACCGCCAGGGCTATTGTCTGTACAAGCTGGGCTGCAAGGGCCCTGAGACCTATGCCAACTGCTCGACGCTGGGTTTCGGCGACGCCGGCGAGAACAACTGGCCGGTCGGCTGCGGCCATCCCTGCATAGGCTGTACCGAGAAGGGCGTCGGCTTCCAGAAGCCTATCCATCAGGTGGCCAAGATGCTCAATGTGACGCCGCCGCTGCAGTATCCGCGCATCGTCGAAGAGCAGGGCAAGGCCGCCTCCTTCGCCTCCGCCGCTGCCGTCGCCGCGGTGGCCGGCGCGGCGGCCGGCGCCGCGATCATGCTGACGCGCAATCTGGGGCTGTCGCACGCGGCCGAGGAAGCCGAGCGCGCCAAGGACGCCGGCGGGGCTGGCAAACCCACCGCTGCCAAGGCTGGAGAATGATCATGGGCACCCGGCGAGATTTCCTCAAGGGTGTGCTCGCGAGCGGGGCGGCGGCCACGGCCGGCGCCGTGGCGGTTCCGGCGGCGGCCCGCGAAACCAGGTCGCGGCCGCCCGAAGCGCTCGGACTGCTCTACGACGGCACGCTTTGCGTCGGCTGCAAGGCCTGCGTCGCGGCCTGCAAGGAGGCCAACAACAACCCGGCGGAATTTTCCACGGTCGATCATCTGTGGGACACGCCGCTCGACACCTCGGGCTACACCTTCAATCTGATCAAGATGTACCGCAACGGCACCATGGATGCGAAGGACCAGGAGACGAACGGCTACGCCTTCATGAAGACCTCCTGCATGCATTGCGCCGACCCGTCCTGCGTCTCGGCCTGTCCGGTCTCGGCGATGACCAAGGACCCGGAAACCGGCGTGGTCGGCTACAACCCCGACAAATGCATAGGCTGCCGCTACTGCGTCGCCGCCTGTCCCTTCGGCATTCCGAAGTACCAGTACGACTCGCCGACGGGGCGCATCGGCAAGTGCGAGCTGTGCCGCCATCGCCACAAGGACGGCCATTATTCGGCCTGCGCCGAGGTCTGCCCGACCGGCGCCACGCTGTTCGGTCGCACGGAAGACCTGCTGGCCGAGGCCAAGCGCCGCATCGCGATGAAGCCCGGCGAACTCAACCGCTTCCCGCGCGGCCGCCTGCGTCCGGCGCAGGAAAAGATGTTGCAGGGCCAGCCGGACGGCAAAGGAGAGCGGAAGCGTAAAGGCTGGCGCCATGAGCCCGACCAGAGCTACGAGACACCCGCCGGCAAGTATCTGCAGCATGTCTATGGCGAGAAGGAATACGGCGGCACCCAGGTGCTCAAGCTCTCCGGGGTCAATTTCGAGAAGCTCGGCATGCCCAACCTGCCGCCGGATGCGGCTGCGGCGATGTCCGAGACCATCCAGCACAACCTCTACGGCAACCTGATCATGCCTTTCGCGGTGCTCGGGGCAATGACCTGGGTGGCCAAGCGCAACGTCAAGCCCGAGGATGAATCGTCCGACAAGGAAGGGAGCTGATCATGGCCAACCATCAACATGCAGCGCCCGCGCCGGTAGGCGGCAGCCTGGTCAATATCGTCACCCTGAGCTGCGGCGTGCTGATCGCGCTGATGGCGGCGATCCTCATGGTGCGCTTCCTGTTCGGCCTCGGCGCCGTGACCGCACTTAACGACGGTTATCCCTGGGGCATCTGGATCGCGGTCGATGTGGTGATCGGTTCGGCTTTCGCCTGCGGTGGTTTTTCGGTGGCGATGCTGGTCTATATCTTCAACAAGGGAGAATACCATCCGCTGGTGCGGCCGGCGCTGCTGGCCAGCCTGTTCGGCTACACCCTGGCCGGCGCCGGCGTCATGTTCGACCTCGGTCGCTGGTGGAACGTCTGGAACATGTTCTGGCCCGGGTCGATCAACCCGAACTCGGTGATGTTCGAGGTCGCGGTCTGCATCTCGCTCTACATTGTGGTGATGTGGATCGAGTTTTCGCCGGTCGTCATGGAGCAGTTCGGCAAGCGCGACATGAAGAAGAAAGTCAGCAAGGCGATGTTCTTCATCATCGCGCTGGGCACTGTGCTGCCGATGATGCACCAGTCCTCGCTGGGTACCCTGCTGGTGGTCATGGGTGGACAGGTGCACCCGCTGTGGCAGACGCCGGCCTTGCCGCTGCTCTACCTGCTGTCGGCCATCTTCATGGGCTATGCGGTGGTGCTGTTCGAGTCCTGCCTGACCTCGACGGCCTACCGGCGCAAGATCGAGACGCAGATGCTGACGCCGATGGCGAAGATCATGCTGGGCATACTCGCGGTGTTTATCGTGGTCCGGCTGGGCGACGTGATCGTGCGCGGCGCCTTGCCCAAGGCCTTCGTGCCTTCGGTCGAGGCGCTGATGTTCTGGCTCGAAATGGCCTGCTTCATTGCACCGCTGATCCTGATCGGGGCGGAGGCCAACCGGCGCAATCCGGCCAAGTTGTTCCTCGCCGGCGTCCTGCTGATGCTGGGCGGTGCGCTGATGCGCCTGTCCGGCTTCCTGATCGGCTACGAAACCGGCGGCGACTTCAACTACTTCCCGACCCTGGCCGAAGTACTGGTCACGGCCGGCATGTTCGCCGCCGAAGTTCTCGGTTACATCATCATCACCCGTCGCTTCCCGGTGCTGCCCCGGGAAGAAGCTATCCACTGAAGCACGGAGACAAAAATGTCCAAGCGCATAACAATTGATCCGATCACCCGTATTGAAGGCCACCTGCGGATCGACGTCGATGTCGACGGCGGCCGCGTCAAGAAGGCCTGGTCGTCCGGCCAGATGTGGCGCGGCGTCGAACTGATCCTGCTCGGCCGCGACCCGCGCGACGCCTGGGCCATCACCCAGCGCATCTGCGGCGTGTGCACCACGGTGCATGCCATCACCTCGGTGCGGGCCGTGGAAAACGCACTGAAAATGGAAATCCCGCTGAATGCCCAGTACATCCGCAACCTGATCATCCTGGCGCATTCGGTGCACGACTTCATCGTGCATTTCTATCACCTCTCGGCGCTCGACTGGGTCGATGTGACCTCCGCCCTGAAGGCCGATCCGGACAAGACGGCGATCCTCGGCGAGAGCCTATCGTCCTGGCATCTGAACAACAAGCACGAGATGAAGCGCGTGCATGAGCGGCTCAAGCATTTCGTCAATGGCGGCCAGCTCGGCATTTTCACCAACGGCTACTGGGGCCACCCGGCGATGAAGCTCTCGCCCGAGGTTAACCTGCTCGCCGTGGCGCACTATCTGCAGGCGCTGGAAGTGCAGCGCAAGGCCAACAAGATCGTGTCGATTCTCGGCGCCAAGACGCCGCACATCCAGAACGTCGCCGTCGGCGGCGTCGCCAATCCGCTGGCGACCGATTCGCAGGCGGTACTGACCGTCGAACGCCTGATGGCGATCAAGGGCTTCATCGACGAGCTGTCGGATTTCGTCAAGAACGTGTATCTGGTCGACGTCGCCGCGGTGGGCGCCTTCTATGCCGACTGGACCAAGGTCGGCCGCGGCGTCACCAACTATCTCTCGGTGCCCGACATTCCACTCGACACCAAGGGTACGCAGTTCGGCTTCCCCGGCGGCTTCGTCGAGGCCGGCGACCTGGGCAAACAGAAGCAGATCAAGAGCTTCAACGACGAATACTGGATCAAGGGCGTCGAGGAATCGGTCAAGCATTCCTGGTACGACTACGACAAGAGCGGTCCCCTGCATCCCTACAAGGGCGAAACCAAGCCGAACTACACCGATTTCAAGGACGATGCCAAGTATTCCTGGCTCAAGTCGCCGACCTTCTACGGCAAGGTGGCCCAGGTTGGACCGCTGGCCCGCGTCATCAACGGCCTCGCGGCCGGTCATGCGCCGACCACCAAGTACGCCACGGCGGCGCTCGACACCGTGTCGGCACTGGCCAAGACCAAGGTCGGGCTGGATGCCATGCACTCGACCATCGGCCGCCACGCCGCGCGCGCGATTTCCTGCTGCGTCAATGTCGACATGCTGGCCGACCAATGGGCGGCCCTGCTCGGCAACATGGGCAAGGGCGACCTGACCACCTTCAACCAGCCGGTGTTCCCCAAGGACGAGGTGATGGGCGTCGGCTTCCACGAGGCGCCGCGCGGCGCGCTGTCGCACTGGGTGGTGATAGACAACGGCAAGATCAAGAACTACCAGTGCGTGGTGCCTTCGACCTGGAATGCCTGTCCGCGCAACGACAAGGACGAGCCGGGGCCCTACGAGGCATCGCTGGTCGACACGCCGATCGCCGACGCCGAGAAGCCGCTGGAAGTGCTGCGCACCATCCACTCCTTCGATCCCTGCATCGCCTGCGCGATCCACCTGACCGACAAGGACAGCAACACCGCGATTTCGGTCAAGGCCGTGTAATGAACTGCCCTGCCAGCGCTGCGCCCTTTGTAGGGCCGACTTCAGTCGGCCAGCCACGCCGTGCCGTCGTGCTCGGCATCGGCAACACCATACTCACGGACGAGGCCGCTGGCGTGCGCGCGGTCGAGGCGCTGGAGCGCGGCTGGAAGCTTCCGGCAAACGTGCTGGCGATCGACGGCGGCACCTCGGGCATGGAAATGATCGAGGACTTGTCGAACCTGGATTTTTTGATCGTCCTCGACGTGGTCAAGACCGGCGCGGCGCCGGGCACGGTGGTCAAAATCGCCGGCGACGAGATCCCGGTGTTCTTTCGCAGCAAGCTCTCGCCGCACCAGATCGCGTTGCCCGACGTGCTGGCCAGCCTGGAACTGCTCGACACCATGCCCAAGGAAATCGTGGTGCTCGGCGTCGAGCTGATTTCGCTGGAACTCGGCATGGAAATGACGCCCACCGTGGCCGAAAAGGTGCCGGTACTGGCGGCCATGGCGGCGGCCGAACTCGCTGCGCGCGGCTATCGGCTCGAAGCATCGGCGGCGGCCTGACATGTGCCTCGCCGCGCCTTCCCGCGTGCTCGAAGTCGGCGACGGCACGGCGCTGACCGAGTGTTTCGGCCAGACGCGCGAGGTCAGCCTGCTGTTGCTGAGCGAAGACGTCGCGGTCGGCGATTACCTGCTGATCCAGGCCGGCGGCTTTGCCTTCGAGCGCGTCGAGCGCGAGCGCGCCGAGGAAGCCCTGGCGCTGATGCGGGAACTGATGGTGCAGGGAGGCGACGCCCGCAGTTGGGGCGACGAATCGGCGGCGGCATGAACTTCCGCGCGCACCAGGACAGTCCGGCCGAGGCGGTGGAGCAGGCGTTCTTCCGCATCCAGCGCGAGCAGATGGCCGATGTGCCCATCCTCAATCCCGTACTCTCGGTGGCTGCCGTCGATTTTCAGCGCTGGCAGGGGCACTGGCTGGGCATCGTGGTGACGCCCTGGTGCATGAGCCTGCTCTTGCTGCCGGGCGGCAGCGAGAACTGGGTGACGACGGGCGAAAACCAGCGCCGCTTCGTCAAGTTTCCCGCCGGCGATTTCGCCTTTCTCGGCAGCGCCGAGGCGGAACTCGGCGAGTACCAGAGCTGTCCACTTTTCTCGCCCATGGGCAAGTTTTCCTCGCAGTCGGAGGCGACCCTGACGGCGCGCGCCTCGCTGATCGCGCTGCTGACGGCGCCGCAGCAGTCGCTCAAAGCGCCCGGGGAAGAAAAGACGGCAGGCGAGCCTTCGCTTTCACGCCGCCGTTTTCTCGCTTTGCGCTAAGCTGCGGCTCATGAACAATCCGGCTTGCCGAAGGAAGTGAACATGTCGCACCTCTCCGACATCAATATCGAGTCGACCACGGTCGCGGATCGCGAGCACGAAATTCAACTTGGACTGCTGCGGGCGTTGTGCGCCGCGGCCGGTGAGAATCGCGACGCCGCCGTGGTGGGTGAGATACTCGAGCGCCTGATTGCCTACAGCGAAGCGCACTTCATGTCGGAAGAGTTGCTGATGCGCCTCAACAGCTACGACGACTACGAGGACCATGTCGACGACCACGCCTATATGCTCGACACCTTGCGCATCCTCGCTTCGCGCCATGCCGCGGGCGATTCCGAACTGATCGCGGGCGGGGCCGCCGAGGCCCTGGCCTTCATCGGCAATCACATCGCCACGCGCGACCGGCGGTTCACGGACAGCTTGCGCCTGGGGCACTAGGAAATGCACGAGATGTCGCTGGCCGAAGGCGTGCTGCAACTGATCGAGGATGCCGCCCGCCAGCAGGAATTCGCCAAGGTCACTGCGGTCTGGCTGGAAATCGGGGCTTTGTCCGGAGTCGAGGTCGAAGCCATGAAGTTCTGCTTCGATGCCGTGACGCGCGACAGCGTCGCCGACGGTGCCCGCCTCGAAATCATCGCGCTGCCCGGCAGCGGCTGGTGCATGGCATGCTCGATGACGGTGCCGATGAGCGAAGTCTTCGGCGAATGTCCGCAATGCGGCGGCTACCAGTTGCAAGTGACGGGCGGCACCGAGATGCGGGTCAAGGAACTGGAAGTGGTTTAGGAGACAGATGCAATGTGTACGACCTGCGGTTGCGGTACGGGCGAAGTGAAAATAGACGGCGCCGATGCGCACCATGAGCACGAGCATGTCCATGCCGACGGCACGCGCCACAGCCACGATCATGGCCATGGCGGCGCGGCGCACGACCATCCGCATACCCACGGACACAGTTACGCCCCTGCGCATTCCCATGCTCCCGGCATCGGCGCGAAACGCATGGTGCAGATCGAACAGGACATCCTGGCCAAGAACAACGCCTATGCCGCGCAGAACCGCCAGCGTCTGGCCGCGCGCGGCATCTTCACGCTGAACCTGGTGTCCAGCCCCGGTTCGGGCAAGACCACGTTGCTGTGCAAGACCATAGAGTTGCTCAAGGGCGCCCGATCGGTCACGGTCATCGAGGGCGATCAGCAGACCAGCCACGATGCCGAACGCATTCGCGCCACGGGTGCGCCGGCGATCCAGATCAACACCGGCAAGGGCTGCCATCTCGACGCGCACATGGTCGGCCATGCCATGGAGAAGCTCGAACTGCCGGCCGATTCGCTGCTGATGATCGAGAACGTCGGCAACCTGGTCTGTCCGGCGGCCTTCGACCTGGGCGAGGCGCACAAGGTGGTGATCCTCTCCGTCACCGAGGGCGAGGACAAGCCGATCAAGTACCCCGACATGTTCCGCGCCGCGACCCTGATGCTGATGAACAAGTGCGACCTGCTGCCCTATCTGAGTTTCAGTGTGCCGCGCGCAATCGAATTCGCCCGGCGCGTCAATCCCGGCATCGAAGTGATCGAGGTCTCGGCCACCACGGGGCAGGGCATGGAAGACTGGCTGGCGTGGATCGATCGCCAGGCAGCCGTGGCGCGCCGGGCAGCATGAGTCTTCAGGCGGTCGCCGCACCGGCCTGCGTCGAGCACCGGCTGGAACTGGCGCGATCGGCGCCACCGCTGCTGGCCATGGGCGCTTGGTTCAAGAACACTGTCTGCCTCGCGGAAGGCAGGCGCGCCTGGGTCTCGCATACTGTAGGTGATCTGTTCCAGGCCGAGGCCTGCCTCGCCCACGAGGCGACGGCGCGCGAGCTGTTGCGGGCGCTGGCCGCGATGGATGGCAAGCCGCTGGCCATCGCCCACGACCTGCATCCCGACCTGCATTCGACGCGTTTCGCGGCGCAACTCGCGGCCGAACTCGGCATCGCGGCGATCGGCGTCCAGCATCACCACGCCCATATCGCCGCGATCGCCGCCGAGCATGGCGTCGCGGGGCCGCTGCTGGGACTGGCGCTCGACGGCGTCGGCCTCGGCAGCGACGGCCAGGCCTGGGGCGGCGAACTGCTAAAGGTCGATGGCGCCAATTTCGAGCGTCTCGGCCACCTTCGTCCATTGGCGCTGCCCGGCGGCGACCGCGCTGCGCGCGATCCCTGGCGCATGGCGGCGGCCGTCCTGTTCGATCTCGGTCGCGGCGATGAAATCGCGGCGCGCTTCGCCGACCAGCCCGGCGCCGGGATCGTCGGCGCGATGCTGGCCAAGGGCCTCAACAGTCCGCGCACGTCGAGCATGGGCCGCGTCTTCGACGCCGCGGCCGGCCTGCTCGGCATCTGTCCGCGCATGGAATTCGAGGCCCAGGCCGCGATCGCGCTGGAACAGCAGGCGACGGCCTACATCGAGACGCACGGCTGGCCGGCGCCATTGGATGGCGGCTGGCAGATCGACGACAAGGGCCAGCTCGATCTGCTGCCCTTGTTGGGTGCTTTGTCCTCGGCAACCGACACCGGCTACGGCGCCGCGCTGTTTCACGCCACGCTGGTAGCGGCGCTGCTGCAGTGGGTGCTGCGCGCCGCCGAAACCAGCGGCACCGAGCGCCTGGCCTGCGGCGGCGGCTGCTTCTTCAACAGGCTGCTGCGCGCCGGTATGGTCGAGAAAGTTGCCGCGACTGGCCTCGAACTCTTCATGCCGCGGCAACTGCTGCCCGGCGATACGGCGATTTCCCTGGGCCAGGCCTGGGTCGCCATGCATAAACTCGAAAGCTGATCATGTGCCTCGCAATTCCCGTCAAGGTCATAGAAGTTGGCGCTGGCCCAGGTGACGATTGGGCGATTGTCGATCTAGGCGGCGTCAAAAAAGAGATCTCGCTGGCGCTGCTGGCCGATGTTCAGGTCGGCGACTACGTGATCCTGCACGTCGGCTACGCGCTGACCAGGCTCGATCCCGAGGAAGCCGAGAAGACTCTGGCGCTGTTCGCCGAACTGAACCAGACCGGACTTTCCGCTGCGTGAAGTACATCGACGAATTCCGCGACGGCGCACTGGCGAGGAATCTCGCGCTGAGCATAGGCGCCGAGGTCCAGCCCGGGCGCAGCTACAGCTTCATGGAATTCTGCGGCGGTCATACCCATGCGATATCGCGCTACGGCTTGAGCGACCTGTTGCCGCCGGCGGTGCGCATGGTCCATGGTCCCGGCTGTCCGGTCTGCGTGCTGCCGATCGGGCGCGTGGACATGGCCATCGATCTGGCGCTGAACCATGGCGTGATCCTCTGTACCTACGGCGACACCTTGCGCGTGCCGGCTTCCGACGGGCTCTCGCTGATGAAGGCGAAAGCGCGCGGCGGCGACATCCGCATGGTGTATTCGACCATCGATGCGCTGCAGATCGCGCGCGACAATCCGACGCGCGAGGTGGTGTTCTTCGCCATCGGCTTCGAGACCACGACACCCCCCACGGCGGTCGCGATCCAGCAGGCGGACAAAGAGAATCTTCCGAATTTCAGCGTGCTCTGTTGCCATGTGCTGACGCCTTCGGCCATCAGCAATATCCTCGAATCGCCCGAAGTGCGCCAATGGGGCACGGTGCCGCTCGATGGCTTCATCGGCCCGGCGCATGTCTCGACGGTGATCGGCAGCCGGCCCTACGAGTTCTTCGCCGAGGAATACAGGAAGCCCGTGGTCATTGCCGGCTTCGAGCCGCTCGACGTGATGCAGGCCATCCTGATGCTGGTGCGTCAGGTCAATCAAGGCCGTGCCGAGGTCGAGAACGAGTTCTCGCGCGCCGTCACGCGCGACGGCAACCTCAAGGCGCAGGACCGCGTCGCCGAGGTCTTCGAACTGCGCCGCGAATTCGAGTGGCGCGGGCTGTCGGTGGTGCCCTATTCAGCGCTGAAAATCCGCCGCCATTACGCCGCCTTCGATGCCGAACGGCGCTTCAAGCTCGACTACAAATCCGTGCCGGACAACAAGGCCTGCGATTGCGGCGCGATCCTGCGTGGCGTCAAGCGCCCGCAGGACTGCAAGCTGTTCGGCAGCGTGTGCACGCCGGAGAACCCGATCGGTTCCTGCATGGTCAGTTCCGAAGGTGCCTGCGCCGCGCATTACAGCTATGGACGTTACAAGGACATGCATTAAATGGCAGAAGTTCAGGGAAAAATTCGGCGCGGCTATGTGCGGCCGCTCGATCTCAAGCAGGGCCGCGTCGACCTGACCCACGGCTCGGGCGGGCGCTCGATGGTGCAATTGATTTCCGAGCTGTTCGCCAAGCACCTGGGCAACGAGTACCTGGGCCAGGGCAACGACGGCGCCGTGTTGCCAGCGCCAACTCTTGCCGGGCGCCCGGGACGCATCGTCATGTCCACCGACTGCCACGTGGTCTCGCCGCTGTTCTTCCCCGGCGGCGACATCGGCTGCCTCTCGGTGCATGGCACGGTCAATGACGTCGCGGTGATGGGTGCGACGCCGCTGTATCTGGCGGCCGGCTTCGTGCTCGAAGAAGGCTTCCCGCTGGCGGATCTGGCGCGCATCGTCGAATCCATGGCCCATGCGGCGAAGGAGGCCGGCGTGCCGGTGGTGACCGGCGACACCAAGGTGGTCGAGCGCGGCAAGGGCGACGGCGTCTTCATCACCACCACCGGCGTCGGCGTGCTGCCTGACGGACTGGAACTCGGCGGCGCGCGGGCGCGGCCGGGCGACGCGGTGATCGTCTCCGGCTCGCTCGGCGATCACGGCGTGGCGATCATGAGCCGCCGCGAGAACCTTAGTTTCGACGCCCCGATCGAATCCGACACGGCGGCGCTCAACGGCCTGATCGCCGCGATGCTGGCCACCGGCGCCGACCTGCGCTGCCTGCGCGACCCGACGCGCGGCGGCCTGGCCGCGACGCTGAACGAAATCGCCGGCCAATCGGGCGTCGGCATGATGCTCCACGAGAAGGCGATCCCGCTGAAACCGGTGGTCGCCGCGGCCTGCGAGTTCCTCGGTCTCGATCCGCTCTATGTCGCCAACGAAGGCAAGCTGATCGCGATCTGTGCCGCAGCCGACGCCGGGCTTGTGCTGGCCGCGATGCGCGCCCATCCGCTGGGGCGCGAGGCGGCGCAGATCGGCGAGGTCATCGCCGACGACCACAACTTCGTCCAGCTCACCACGTCCTTTGGCGGCAAGCGCATCGTCGACTGGCTGGCCGGCGACCAGTTGCCGCGGATATGCTGAAGGCCTGGCCATGCGCATCCTGCTCCTGACCCACGCCTTCAACAGCCTGACGCAGCGCCTCGGCGCCGAGTTGCAGCAGCGCGGGCACGAGATATCGATCGAGTTCGACATCGCCGACAGCGTCGCCGAGGAAGCCGTGGTGCTGTTCAAGCCGGAGCTGATCGTCGCCCCTTACCTGCGCCGCGCGATACCCGAGTCGATCTGGCGGCAGTATGTCTGTCTCGTGGTTCATCCCGGCATCGTCGGCGACCGCGGGCCCTCGGCGCTGGACTGGGCATTGCAGACGCAGCAAGCCGAGTGGGGCGTCACCGTGCTGCAGGCGGAGGCCGAGATGGACGCCGGGCCGGTCTGGGCCAGCACCGTGTTCCCGCTGCGCCACGCCAGAAAGGCCAGCATCTACCGCAACGAAGTCACCCAGGCCGCCACCACGGCCGTGCTGCAGGCCGTCGAGCGTTTCGCCGGCGGAAGCTTCGTCCCGACGCCGCTGGCCGCCTGCCGCGACGCGCGCGGCGGGCTGCGGCCGCTGATGCGGCAGGCCGATCGCACGATCGACTGGCAGCGCGAAGACACGGCGACGGTGCTGGGAAAGATCAATGCCGCCGACGGCTTTCCCGGCGTCGCCGACTCGCTGTTCGGCGTCCCTTGCCATATCTTCGATGCCTGGCCCGAATCGACCCTGCGCGGCGCGGCCGGGGCGCGGCCCGGCGCACTCATCGCGCGGCGCGAGACCGCCGTGCTGCGGCGGACCATCGATGGCGCGCTGTGGATCGGCCACGTCAAGCGCGCGGGCGAGATCAAGCTGCCGGCGACGCTGGCCTTCGCCGCTGAATTGGCCAAATTCGCCGCCGAGTTGCCGGAAGCGCCGCTCGACGGCTGGTGGCGCGCAGACCACGAGACCTGGCAGGACATCGCCTACGAGGAATCCGGCAGGGACGAAAATGCGGTCGGCTTCCTGCATTTCGAGTTCTACAACGGCGCCATGTCCACCGCGCAATGCCAGCGCCTGCGCGCCGCGCTGGCCTGGGCCAGGCAGCGGCCGACAAAGGTGCTGGTCTTGCTGGGCGGCGCCGACTTCTGGTCCAATGGCATCCATCTCAACGTGATCGAGGCCGCGAGTTTGCGTGACGGCTCGCCGGCCGACGAATCCTGGAACAACATCAATGCAATGAACGACCTGGCGCTGGAACTGATCGAGGTCGGCGACCAGATCACGGTCGCCGCGCTGGCCGGCAACACCGGCGCGGGCGGCTGTTTCCTGGCGCGGGCGGCCGACCTGGTCTGGGTGCGCGAGGGCGTCATGCTCAATCCGCATTACAAGAACATGGGCAATCTCTACGGCTCGGAATACTGGAGCTACCTGCTGCCGCGCCGGGTGGGCGAGGAGGGCGCCCGCGACATCATGCGCAACCGCCAGCCGCTGACGGCGCAGGCGGCGCTGAGCAGCGGCTTCAGCGATGCCTGCCTGGCCGGCGACGCCCAGGCCTTCCGCATCGACGTCGCGCGGCGCGCGGCCGGGATCGCCGCGGCTCCCGATTTCGCGGCGCGCCTCACGGCCAAGCGTGAGCGGCGCGCCGCGGACGAAGCCGCCAAGCCGCTGGCCGCCTACCGGGCCGAGGAACTGGCGCACATGCGGCGCAACTTCTATGGTTTCGACCCGAGCTACCACGTCGCGCGCCATCACTTCGTGCGCAAGTCGCTGGCGTCGTGGACCCCGCGCCACCTGGCGCGCCACCGAGATTTGGGTTGGCAGGGATGAGAGCCTATCCCCCGGCCCCTTTCCCACAGAAAGGGGTGACCAAGGTTCAGCCGCTTCGCGGCTTCCGGGGTTTTGGCTGCACGCCGCCTTGGGGCGGCCCGGCGGTGGCGTGCTCCCAATGAAACCCCGCATGCCGCTGACGGTGCTGGTGGTCGACGACGAACTGCGTTCGCTGGAAACCCTGCGCCGCACGCTCGAAGAAGATTTCACGGTGCTCACCGCGCCCTCGGCGGAAGAGGGCGAAGCCGTCATGGGCCGCGAGTTCGTCCATATCGTGCTGTCCGACCAGCGCATGCCGGGCATCCAGGGCGTCGAGTTCCTGCGCCGCGTGCGCGCCCAGTGGCCCGATACGGTGCGCCTGATCCTGTCCGGCTACACCGATGCCGAGGACATCATTTCCGGCATCAACGAGGCCGGCATCTGGCAATACCTGCTGAAGCCCTGGCATCCCGACCAGTTGCTGCTGACCCTGAAGAGCGCGGCCGAGCTGTGGCGTTTGCAGCAGGAGAACCAGCGCCTGTCGCTGGAACTGCGCGACAGCCCGGAACAGCTCGTGAAGCAGGTCGCCAGCCGGCGCGGCAAGGTCCGCGCCCGTTCCGGCTTCGATCGCCTGACGCGCGCAGCCGACAGTCCGCTGAACGGCATTTGCGAACTGGCGCAGCGCATCGCCGGGCATGAGCTCTCGGTGCTGGTGACCGGAGAATCGGGTACCGGCAAGGAACTGCTGGCGCGCGCCATCCACTACGCCAGCGAGCGCGCCGAGCGGCCCTTCGTGGTCGAGAACTGCGGCGCGATGCCCGACACCCTGCTCGAAGGCGAGCTGTTCGGCCACAAGCGCGGCGCCTTCACCGGCGCCCACGAGGATCGCATCGGCCTGTTCCAGCAGGCCGACGGCGGCACGCTGTTCCTCGACGAGATCGGCGACACCTCGCCGGCCTTCCAGGTCAAGCTGCTGCGCGCGCTGCAGGAAGGCGAAGTGCGTCCGGTCGGCAGCCCGCGTCCGGTCGCGGTCGATGTGCGCATCATCGCGGCGACCAACCGCGACCTCGAAGCCGACGTCGCTAGCGGCCGCTTCCGCCAGGATCTTTATTACCGCATTGCCGGCATCACCCTGCACATGCCGCCGCTGCGCGAACGGCCGCAGGACATTGCGCTGATCGTCGGCGCCATGTTCAAAGAGTCGGCGCTTGCCGGCTCGCGCAGCGAAATCCCCGGCAGACAGAGTCCAGCACCGAAATTTTCCGACGAGGCGATGCAGGCCCTGGTCGCCCATCGCTGGCCGGGCAATGTGCGCGAGCTGCAGAATGAGGTCTTGCGCGCACTGGCCCTGGGCGACGGCGATCTGCTCGATGTCAGCCTGTTCTCGCCGCGCGTGGGCCGCAAGGCGGCCTCCGGCACGCCGCCTGCCGCCGGCTTCGATCCCGCAGGCGCGACGCTCAAGGAGCTGCTCGACCAGGTCGAAGCCCAGGTCATAGACGCGGCGCTGCGCCGCCATCGAGGCAACAAGACGCGCGTCGCCGAAGAACTCGGCCTGACCCGCGTCGGGCTGCGCATGAAGCTCGCGCGGCTCGGCTTCGGCGGGGGCGAGGAATGAGTCCTTCCCGCAACTCTGGCCCCACGGTCGGCTTGGCACAGCCGACCGGCTGCGACGGCGCGGAGCAGTGCTCCGCGAAACCCCGTCTTCGCCCCTTGGGGCGGCCCGGCAGGAGGCTGCCATGAACCTGCTCTGGCTCCAGTCCGGCGGTTGCGGCGGCTGCACCCTGTCCTGGCTGGGCAGCGAACACGGGCCGCTGTTCCGCGTGCTGGCCGACGAAGGCATCGAACTGCTGTGGCACCCGAGCGTTTCCGAAACCGGCGTCGATGAAGCGCGCGAGCTGATCGCGCAGTGCGCCGACGGCCGCAGCAGCGTCGATCTGCTGTGCATCGAAGGCTCGCTGCTGCGCGGGCCGCGCGGCACGGGCGGCTTCCACCGTTTCGGCGGCGGCGCGCAGCCGATGATCGACTGGGTGCGGCGGATCGCCGCGCGAGCGCGGCACGTGGTCGCCATCGGCAGTTGTTCGTCCTGGGGCGGCATCACGGCGGCCGGCATCAACCCGACCGATGCCTGCGGCCTGCAATACGACGGCGAGGCCGCCGGCGGCCTGTTCGGACCGGACTTCCGCGATGCCATGGGCCTGCCGGTGATCAATGTCGCCGGCTGCCCGCCGCATCCCGACTGGATCACCGAAACCCTGGCGGCGCTGGCGCATGGCCGCCTGCGCGCCGAGCATCTCGACGACTACGGCCGGCCGCGCTTTTATGCCGACCAGCTGGTGCATCACGGCTGTCCGCGCAACGAGTACTACGAGTTCAAGGCCAGCGCCTCCCGGCATTCCGAGCAGGGCTGCCTGATGGAGCAGCTCGGCTGCAAGGGCACCCAGGCCCATGCCGATTGCAACCAGCGCCTGTGGAACGGCGAGGGTTCCTGCCTGCGTGGCGGCTATGCCTGCATCCGCTGCACCGATCCGGGTTTCGAGGAACCCGGCCACGCCTTCGAGACCACGCCCAAGGTCGCCGGAATACCGATCGGCCTGCCCGCCGACATGCCCAAGGCCTGGTTCATCGCCCTGGCCGCGCTATCCAAGTCGGCGACCCCGGCGCGCGTGCGCGAGAACGCGCATTCCGACCACCTGCTGCGCGCGCCGACGGTCAAGCGCAACAAGCGATGAGCGCGCGGCGCGTGGTCGGCCCCTTCAACCGCGTCGAGGGCGATCTCGAAATCAGCCTCGACATCGACGCCGGGCGGGTCGCCGCGGCCTATGTCAATTCGCCGCTGTACCGCGGTTTCGAGCAGATCCTGCAGGGCAAGCTGCCGGCCGATGCCTTGGTGCTGGTGCCGCGCATCTGCGGCATCTGCTCGGTGGCCCAGTCGGCCGCGGCCGCGCTGGCGCTGGCCGACGCGGCCGGCACGGTGCCGCCGGCGAACGGCCGCCTGGCCGCCAACCTGACGCTGGCGACGGAGAACCTGGCCGACCACCTGACGCATTTCTACCTGTTCTTCATGCCCGACTTCGCCCGCGCCGACTATGCCGGCCGGCACTGGCACGCGGCGGCGGTCGAGCGTTTTCGCGCCACCGTCGGCAGCGCGCCGAACCAGATGCTGCCGGCGCGCGCCGACTTCATGCGCATGATGGGACTGCTCGCGGGCAAATGGCCGCATACCCTGGCCGTGCAGCCGGGCGGCTCGACGCGCCCGCTGCAAAGCTCGGAGATATACCGTCTGCATCGCACCCTGCGCGAGTTCCGCGGCTTCCTCGAAAGCGTGACCTTCGGCGCCCGGCTGGAGCACGTCGCCGCCCTCGCCAGCCGCGCCGAGCTCGACCACTGGCGGGGGCAGGGCGGTGGCGGCGACCTGCGCGCTTTTCTCGCCATCGCCGCGGATCTCGACCTGTGGCGGCTCGGGCGCGCCACGGACCGCTTCATGAGCTACGGCGCCTATCAGGAGCAAGGCCGGCGCCTGTTCCCGGCCGGGCTCTGGCATCACGGTGCGGCGGCACTCGACATTGGGACGATCGACGAAGACATCAGCCACGCCTGGTACGCCGCGGCCGGCCTGCCGCAGCACCCGGGCGCGGGCAGCACGCTGCCGGTGACGGAAAAGGATGGCGCCTATTCCTGGTGCAAGGCGCCGCGCCTGGCCGGCCAGGTGGTCGAAACCGGCGCCCTGGCGCGCCAGGTGGTGGCCGGGCATCCGCTGGCGCGCGACATGGTCGCCGCGGGTGGCGGCAGCGTCGCCGCGCGCGTCGTGGCGCGCCTGGTGGAACTGGCGCTGGTGCTGCCCGCCATGGAGCGCTGGCTGACCGAACTGGCGCCCGGCGAGCCCTGGTGCATTGCGACCCAGCTCGCCGACGAAACCTCCGGCGTCGGCCTCATCGAGGCCGCGCGCGGTTCGCTGGGCCACTGGCTCACGGTGCGCCGCGGCCGCATCCACAATTACCAGATCATCGCGCCGACCACCTGGAACTTCTCGCCGCGCGACGCCGCGGGCCAGCCCGGCGCGCTGGAACAGGCGCTGGCGGGCCTGCCGGCGGATGCCACGGCGCCGCTGCCGGCGGCCATACATCACGTGGTGCGCAGTTTCGACCCCTGCATGGTGTGCACGGTGCACTGATCCGGTCGAGAGTTGACGCTGACGCCACGGCGCTCGATCAAAGCTGGGCGCGATTGACCGGAACTTCGCTGCGCAACTGCTCCAGCGCCAGCAGCAGCTCGTCGCGCCGCGCCAGCAGGTTGGGCAGTTGTGCGCAGGCGGCGCTGCGATCGTGGTGCGCCAGTTGGTCGATGCGGCGGCCGGCGGCATGCACCGCATCGTGGGCGCGCACCAGTTGCGCGAATCCGGGATAGTGGCCGTAGCGGTCATGGCCCATGGCATCCAGCCAGTGGCCGAAACGGCAATTGTGCGGGTCCAGCGGCGGCAGCGGCGGCGCCTCGCCGGCCGGCGCCCCGATCGACTCGCTGAGCTGCTGGATCCAGCGCAGGTGGTCGACCTCGACAGTCAGCAGAGGCAGGTCCTGACGCGGCCAGAGCGGGACGTTTTTCCATTCGGCGGGTTGTCGCCATGCGGCGATCCATGCCGGCAGATCCTCGGCCGGCATCGGCCGCGCGATGCCATAGCCCTGGGCCAGCTCGCAGCCGAGCTGGAGCAGCAGCTCGCCATGGCGAACGGTTTCGACGCCCTCGGCCACGACCCGGCGCCGGAAGGCGGTGGCCAGCCCGACGATGCTGTCGACGATCGACAGGTCGTCGGGATCTTCGAGCATGTCCTGGACGAAGGACTGGTCGATTTTCAGCGTGCCGACTTGCAGTTGCTTGAGATAGGTCAGCGAGGAATAGCCGGTGCCGAAGTCGTCGATGGTGAATCCAACGCCGAGCGCACTGCAGGCTTCGATGACCTGGGCGACCTTGCCGAGGTCCTTCAGCGTCGCGGTTTCGAGGATTTCCAGTTCGATGTTGCGCGGCTCCACGCCGGGGTGCCGTGCCAGCGCGTCGCTCAGGGTGGCGACGAAATCGACGGATTGCAGTTGGTCGGCGGCGACGTTGATGCTGATGACCAGGTGCAGACCGGCCTGCGCCCAGTCCTCGGCCAGGCGCAGGCTGCTGTTCAGTACCCAGTCGCCGATCGGTCCATGCAGCCGGACCAGGTCGACCTGCGGCAGGAACTCCGCCGGATCGAGCAGGCCGCGTTCCGGATGCTGCCAGCGGATCAGGGCTTCGGCGCCGACCACCTGGCCGCTGCGCATATTGACCTTGGGCTGGAAGTACAGCCGCAACTGATTGCTGGCGATGGCGTCGAGGATGCTGCGCTGCGATTCGCGGCGGCTTGCCGAAAGCCGGTCGTGTTCCGCATCGAACAGGGTGTAGCGGTTCCTGCCGCTTTGCTTGGCCAGGTACATGGCCTGGTCGGCATGGCGAATCAGGGTGTCGGAATCGGCGCCGTCGAGCGGAAACAGCGTGACGCCCATGCTGGCGGAAACGCGGGCCTCCCCCTCCTTGAGCATGAAGGGTTTGTTCAGGGCGCCGCGAACGCGCTCCAGCGCCACCTCGCATTCGTCGAAATGCGCGAGGTTGCCCAGCAGCACGACGAACTCGTCGCCCCCCAGCCGGCTCACCGTATCGCCGGCGCGGACATTGGCCGTCAGGCGTTGCGCGGCCTCGATCAGCAGGCTGTCGCCGGCGGCATGCCCCCAGGTGTCGTTGATCGGCTTGAAATCGTCGAGGTCGAGATAGCAGACCGCCAGCAGGCGGTCGGCACGCTGCGCCTGGGCGATCGCGCGCTGCAGACGGTCGGACAGCATGCGGCGATTGGGCAGGCCGGTCAGCGCGTCGAAATAGGCCATCTGCTCCAGCCGGTCCTGGGATTCCCTGAGCGCACTGATGTCGCTCGACAGGCCGATGTAATGGCGAACTCGGCCCTGCTTGTCGCGAATCGCGGAAATGCTGGTCTGCTGCACGTAGAGCGTGCCGTCCTTGCGCCGATTGATCATTTCCCCGCGCCAGACGCCACGCTCGAGCAGGCTCTGCCACATCGCGCGGTAGAACTCCGCGGGCTGCCGGCCCGAGGCAAGAAAGCGCGGATTGCGTCCCAGCACTTCCTCGCGCGAATAGCCGGTCAGGGCGAGAAAGGTCGCGTTGGCATCGACGATGTCCCCTTTGGGATTGGTAATCATGATGCCTTCCTGCGCATGCTCGAAAACCCCCGCGGCAAGCCGCAGTCGATCCTGGCTGCGGCGCAGGGCGCCGTTGCTGCGGGCAATCGCCCACAGCGCCGCCAGCAGCAGCGAGATGAAGGCCGCAGCGCCGAGCACGATGGCCTGGCCATAGCGCGCCATGATATCGCCCAGCTTGACCGGCAGGTCGGCATAGGGCCCGAGCCGGAATTCGAGGAAAAGATCATGCACCGACTGGTAGTTCTGCGGCAGGGTCCAGCCGTAGATCCCGGCCGCGACGGCCGCCGCATCGTCGGGCCGCATGCTCAGCAGGGCGATCAGCAGGTCGCGCGCGAGTTCCTCGGAAACATGCTCGGCCTTGGCGAAGGCCCAGTGCGGATAGAGCTGGGTGCTGTGCCAGTAGGGAAAATTCGGCGTCTGGCGGGCGCCGATGACGCGCAGTTGGGCCAGGTCGAGCTTGTCGGCGGCCGCCAGCGCTTCGACCAGGTCGGAGCGTACGAAGCCGGCGTCGGCGCGCCCGCTCAGCACGCTTTCGACCACCTTGTCCTGGGATTGCAGTTCGAGGATCTCGGCCAGGTCGCTGCCGAGGTCGAGTCCGGCTGCCTGCGCTTCGCGCAGATGCACCTGCCAGCCGCCGAAGCCGTGCATGTCGGGCACCGCAAGGCGCTTGCCGCGCAGGTCGGCGTAGGTTTTCAGATCGCTGCGCTCGGCGCGGGTGATCGCCACGCCGCCGAAGCGATCCACCGGGCCCTGGGGGCCGGCGACGCGCATCGTGGCAATGCGGGAAATCCGGCCGCCGGCTTCGAGTTCGACGTAATGGCCGGTGTTGGTGATCACCAGATCGATGCGGCGCGCGTTCAGCGCCGGGCCGAACTCGGCCAGGGTCAGCGGTACGATCTGGAAGCGGTGCGGCGCCAGCTTCTGCGTCAGGAAGTCGGCGTGCGCCTGCCATTCGGCCAGGGCCTTGTCCTGGCCGCGAAACGCCAGTATGCCGATGCGCAGCGTCGCGTCAGGCTTCCTGCTGGCGGCGGGCTCCGCCGCCAGCAGGAAGCCCGGCAGCAGCAGGCAACAACACAGCGCCAGCCAGCGCAGGGCGGCGATCGAGGATTCAAAATGGGACATGCCTGCAATGCTACCCGATCGGGATGCGGGCGACGCTGCTCCGACGTTGGCCCGATGCTGCCTTGTGAGACACTTCAGGCTTCATTCAGCCTGTGCAATGCCATGCCCGAACTCAAGAATATCGACCTGAGCCGCGACGCCGCGGCCGCACTTTATGTCAAGGACGAAATCGTCGCCGTGGTTTTTGCCGTCACGGCCGGCGAACTCGCCAGCCGCGAAGGGCCGAATCGCTACAGCGCGGACGATGCCCTGATCACCGGTTCCACCGGCGACTGCTGGAGCGTTTCCCGCCAGCGCTTCGAGGCCAAGTACCAGCCCGTGGCGCCGCTGCCGGCTGGTGCCGACGGACCCTACCGCGCCCGGCCGGTGCCGGTCCTCGCCCGCCAGATGACGCAGGCATTCAGCGTGGCGCGCTGTGCCGGCGGCGACCTGCTGCACGGCGCGGCGCGGGACTGGCTGCTGCAATACGCGCCGGGCGACTTCGGCATCGTGCAGGATGCCCGCTTTCGCCAGGTCTATCGCCGCCTGGCGCAGGCCTGACGCGCCGCGCGCGCCCGCGCTGGGGTACATTGCCGCATGAGCCGCAAACCTGCCCCTGCTTCGCCCCTGTCCGAGGCCGCGCCCGGCGAGCCGCGCTCGGCGCTCACGGTAGAGATGCTCGCGGCCGCCGCCGGCGCCTCGGCCGAAGATGCCATCTGGCTCGACGTGATCCGCAAGATGGACGAGGTCTATAACGACCTGCTGCAGTACGAAGTCGCGCTGGAGGAAAAAAACGCCACGCTGGAGGACACCCAGCAGTTCATTTCCTCGGTGCTGACCTCGATGTCCGACCTGCTGATCGTCTGCAGCCGCGCCGGGGTGATCGAGAGCGTGAACGCCGCGCTGGCCTCGCTGCTCGGCGTCGATGCCGAGGCGCTGCCCGGGCGCGCGGTGTTTGACCTGTTCGCCGACGAGGAATCGCGCCAGCGCGCCGGACGCCTGTTCGCCGACCAGGGCGGCCAGCCGGCGGAAGACATCGAGATGCTGCTGAAGGCCGCCAACGGCAGCGCGATCCCGGTGTCGCTGAACTGCACGCCGCGCTACAACGGCGTCGGCAAGATGCTCGGGCTGGTCATCACCGGGCGTCCGGTGGGCGAGCTGCGCCGCGCCTACCAGGCCCTGCGGCGCGCCCACGAAGACCTCAAGACCACCCAGCAGCAACTGATCCATTCCGAGAAAATGGCTTCGCTGGGGCGGCTGGTGGCCGGCGTCGCGCATGAACTGAACAACCCGATCAGCTTCGTCTACGGCAACACCCTGGCCATGAAGCGTTATGCCGAACGCCTGGCGCGCTATCTCGCCGCGGTGCATGGCGAGATGCCGCAGGACCAGCGCGAGGCGCTGCGCCGCGAGTTGCGCATCGACCGCCTGCTCGACGACCTGCCCTCGCTGATCGACGGCACCGTGGAAGGCGCCGAGCGCACGCGCGACATCGTCGATGCCCTCAAGCGCTTCTCGGCCACCGATCGCGACGAGCGGCGCGCCTTCGATCTGGTCGAGGTCATCGAGCGCGCCGTGCAATGGGTGTGCAAGGCCACGGCGAACCAGTTCGAGGTGAAGCTCAACCTTCCCGCTGCGCTGGAGGTGATCGGCTCGCCGGGCCAGGTGCAGCAGGTGGTGATGAACCTGGTGCAGAACGCGGCCGACGCGACCGAACAGGCGCGCGAGCGGCGCCTGGAGATTTCCGGCAGCGTCGAGCAAGGCGAGGCGGTGATCGAGTTCCGCGACAGCGGGCCGGGCATCCCCGCCGAAAATCTCGACAAGCTGTTCGATCCCTTCTTCACCACCAAGCCGGTCGGGCGCGGCACTGGGCTGGGCCTGGCGATCAGCTACGGCATCGTCGAGCGCCATGGCGGCAAGTTGACGGCCGGCAACCATCCGAAGGGCGGCGCGCTGTTCTGCCTGCGCCTGCCGCTGGCGTGAGCGCCGGCATCGATCCCGGCTGCGTCAGGCTGAGCCTCGCCAGCGCCGACGGGCGGGTCGGCGCGGTCAATGTCGCCAGCGAACGGCCGCAGGTCGCCCAGGTCCTGCGCGGCCGGCCCGCCGAGGCCGCGGTGCGCCTGGTGCCGCTGCTCTTCGCGCTGTGCGGCAAGGCCCAGGGCCGCGCCGCCGAACTCGCGCTGGCGGCGGCGCGCGGCGCGGAATCCCCGGCGCAGATCGATGCCGCGATCCAGCACGAAGCGTTGCGCGAGCATCTCTGGCGCTGGCTGCTCGACCTGCCGCCGCTGCTCGGCGAACCCGCGCTGAAAGACGAATTCGTCGCCGCCGCGGGCTGGGTCGCCGGCGGCCAGAGAGCCGAACTCGCGGCGCTGCTGGCCGATCGGCGCATCGCAAGCCTGTGCCGGCGGCTGGGCGCGATGGAAGATGCCCCCGCCGCGCCACCGCGCTGTTTGCCGGCGCTGGATGCGCGAGCCTCGCTGGCGTTGTGGCCGCAGCTCGACGCCGGATTTTGCGCGCGGCCGCATTGGCTGGGTGCCGCCGCCGAAACCGGCGCCATCGCCAGGCGCCAGGGTGGGGCGGGCAGTGTGGCCGCAACCGGCGCCTTTGCCGCGCGCTGGCTGGCGCGGCTGGCCGAGTTGCGCGACTGGGCGCAAGACCAGGCAAGAGTTGGCGCTGGCGGCACGGCGAGCGCGGCGCCGGTGGGTCCGGTCGGGCTCAGAAGAGGCCGGGCGCTGGTCGAAACCGCCCGCGGCCTGCTGATGCACGAGATCGTGCTCGACGGCGAGCGCATCGCCGACTACTTCATCGTCGCCCCCACGGAATGGAACTTCCACCCGCAAGGCCCGCTCTGCGGCTGGCTGATGGGTCGCGATGCGACCGACCGCGCCGCCGTGCAAGGCTTCGCCGCCCGCGCCGTGGCGGCGCTCGATCCCTGCGTGCGCTGGGAACTGGAGTGGCTGTAGGGCTTGCTGTAGGGCGGCTGTAGGGCGGACTTCAGTCCGCCAGGGAACGGCGGCGGTGTAGGGCGGACTTCAGTCCGCCAGGGAACGTCGGCGATGTATGGCGGACTTCAGTCCGCCATGGAACGTCGGCGGACTGAAGTCCGCCCTACAGTCCACCCCACGAGTGTCCGCCCCACGAGTGTCCTCTCTACTCGGTCGCTTCGCAGAGGCTCAGCGCCACGGCTTCGGCCACCTTGATGCCGTCGACCGCCGCCGAGAGTATGCCACCGGCGTAGCCGGCGCCTTCGCCGGCGGGGAACAGGCCGCGCGTGTTGAGGCTCTGGAAGCCCTCGTCGCGCGTGATGCGCAGCGGCGAGGAGGTGCGCGTCTCGACGCCGGTCAATAGCGCGTCGTCCATGGCGAAGCCGGAAATCTCGCGGCCGAAGGCCGGCAGCGCTTCGCGCAATGCGACGACCACGTAATCCGGCAGGCACAGTGCAAGGTCGGTCATCTTCACGCCCGGCGTGTAGGAGGGCTGCACCGCGCCGAGTTCGGTCGAGGGCCGGCCGGCGAGGAAATCGCCGACCCGCTGCGCCGGCGCCTTGTAGTCGCTGCCGCCGGCGGCGAAGGCGAGGCTTTCCCAGTGGCGCTGGAATTCGATGCCGGCCAGCGGGTCCCCGTCGTCACCTTGGCTGCCCGGGTAATCGGCCGGCGTGACGCCGACCACCAGCGCGCTGTTGGCATTGCGCTCGTTGCGCGAATACTGGCTCATGCCGTTGGTCACCACGCGGCCCGGCTCCGAGGTCGCCGCCACCACCGTGCCGCCCGGGCACATGCAGAAGCTGTAGGCCGAGCGGCCGTTCTGGCAGTGATGCACCAGCTTGTAATCCGCCGCGCCGAGCAGCGGGTTGCCGGCATTCGGGCCGAGGCGGGCGCGGTCGATCAGCGACTGCGGATGCTCGATGCGCACGCCGATCGAAAACGGCTTGGCTTCGACATGCACGCCGCGTGCATGCAGCATCTCGAAGGTGTCGCGCGCGCTGTGGCCGATCGCCAGCACCACGTGCGTCGCCGCGAGATATTCGCCGCCCGCGAGGCGCAGGCCGCGCACCCGACCCTGCTCGATGTCGATGTCCTCGACCCGGCTGCCGAAGCGGATCTCGCCGCCCAGCGCCTGGATCTCGGCGCGCATGTTCTCGACCATGCCGACCAGCTTGAAGGTGCCGATGTGCGGCTTGGCGACGTAGAGGATTTCCGCCGGCGCGCCGGCCTTGACGAACTCGGTCAGTACCTTGCGGCCGCGGTGGCCGGGGTCCTTGATCTGGCTGTAGAGCTTGCCGTCGGAAAAAGTGCCGGCGCCGCCTTCGCCGAACTGCACGTTGGATTCGGGATTCAACTGCCCCTGGCGCCACAGGCCCCAGGTGTCCTGGGTACGCTCGCGCACCGCCTTGCCGCGTTCCAGGATCAGCGGCCGGAAACCCATTTGCGCCAGGATCAGCCCGGCGAACAGGCCGCAGGGACCGGTGCCGATCACCACCGGCCTTGGCGCCGAGCCTGCCGGCGGTGCCGCGGTGACGTAGCGATAGGCGGTGTCCGGCGTCGGCCCGACATGCCGGTCGCCGCGCAGGCGTGCCAGCACCGCCTTTTCATTTTTCAGCTCGATGTCCAGCGTGTAGATGAAGACGATGGCCGCGGGCTTGCGCGCGTCATGGCTGCGGCGAAAAATCGAAAAGCCGAGCAGTTCGTCCGCAGTGATGCCCAGCCGCTTGAGGATCGCCGCGCGCAGGTCGTTGTCGGTGTGGTCGAGCGGAAGCTTGAGTTCGGTCAGTCGCATGAATCCGTAGTGGTTCGCGGCGTTGGCAAGGCGCGTATTCTAGCTTTACGCCGGTCCCGGGCCAGACGGGCTTGCAGCGCCGGGCGGGCGCCTCCGACGTGATGGAAGTCCTTGAAATACGAATGATTGAGAGCTAGCCTATAACGCATCATTCAGGGATGGCGTATTTCCGCCGCAGGTGGGCGGTGCTTCGCTGGGGGGGCGTCTTGTCCAGATCGGTTCGCGCTTGTCGGCCTCGTGCACGGGCACATTCCCTGCCGGTGCGTCTGCGCTTGTCCGCTTTGGCGGTGGCAGCCTGCTTTGCCGCTGCGGACGCGTCGGGCCTGCCGCTTGGCGCCCATGTGGTCAACGGCACGGCGAACATTGCGCAAGTCGGCAACGTTCTCACCGTCACCAACAGCAACGGCGCCATCATCAACTGGCAGCAGTTCAACATCGATGCCGGGCAGACCGCCCGCTTTGTCCAGCCTTCGGCATCCAGCAGTGTGCTCAACCGGGTACTGGCGAACGATCCATCGGTCATTCTCGGCAACCTCACCTCCAACGGCCGCGTCTGGCTGGTCAACCCCGCCGGTATTTTCGTCGGGCAGGGCGCCAGGATCGACGCCGCCGCATTCGTCGCCAGCACGCTGAATGTGACCAATGCCAACTTCCTTGCCAACCGGATGAAGTTCGGCAACGGTGCGGGCGGCGCCGGCCGTGTCGTCAATCAGGGCCAGATCACCACGCCCATGGGCGGCAGCGTCTATCTGATCGGCAGCCAGGTTGCGAATGAAGGCATCATCACCACGCCGCAGGGCGAAACCATCCTCGCCGCCGGCAGCAAGGTCGAATTGATCGACAGCGCCACGCCCGGCGTCAAGGTCGAAATCACGGGCGCCGAGGGCGACGTCACCAACCTCGGCGAGATCACCGCCGAAGCCGGGCGCATCGGCATCGCCGGGGTGGTGGTGAGGAACAGCGGCAGGCTCAACGCCTCCAGCGCGGTCGAGGAAGGCGGGCGGATCTTCCTGCGCGCGACGAGGAAGATCGAGCTGACCGACAGTTCAAGAGTCGGCGCTGACGGCACGGCGGGCGGGCACATCACCGTGCTCGGCACCGCAGGCGGGCAGATCGCCGGCGAACTCGTCGCCCGCGGAGAAATCTCGGCGCGGGGCGGCGGCGGATTTGTAGAGACCTCTGCCGGCCATGCCGACATCGGCGGGCTCCGGGTCGACGTCGGCGGCGGCCTGTGGCTGATCGATCCCTTCGACTACAGCATCGACAGCACGGCCGCCGCCAGCATCGCCGGCACGCTCGACGGCGGCGGTTCGGTCAGCATCGACACCACCAACAGCACCGGGGCGGGCGCCGGCGCCGCGGGCAACGGCGACATCACGGTGGCCAGCGCTATCGCCAAGACCGCCGGGGCGGATGCGACGCTGACGCTGAATGCGCACAACAACATCAACCTCGACGCGAGCATCACCTCGACCGCCGGGCAACTGAACATGGTGCTCAATCCCGACCAGGACGGTTCGGGCGGCGGCGCCGTGGTGCTGGGTGCGGTGACGCTGGATGCCAACGGCGGCACGATCAATGCCGCAGGAAAAAGCGTCACCCATTCCACGGGCACCGCCACCATCGATTCGGCGATCACCGTCGGCACGCTGAACCTTGCCGGCGGCACGCTGACGGGTACGGGCAGCATCACGGTGCCGACCGGAGGCACGTTCAACTGGAGCGGCGGCACGCTGGACGGCACGGCGGCGGCGGCGATCGAGACGCAGGCCGGCTCGACCACGAACCTGATCAACAGTCCGACGCTGGGCGCCAACCGGACCTGGAACAACGCCGGAACGGTGAGCTGGACCTCGACCGGCTGCTGCACCGGCGTGACGCTTTCCGGCATCCTCAACAATCAGGCGGGCGGCCTGTTCGAGCTCAACCTGGGCAGTTTCGGCGGCGGCATGAGCGGCGCCGGGACGATCAACAACGCCGGAGAATTCAGGAAGTCGCTGAACGGCACGGCGGTGGCGACCGCCATCGCGCCGGCCTTCAACAACCAGGCCGGCGGGGTGGTGAATGTCAATAGCTCGACGCTGGCCCTGAACGGTACCGGCGCCGACCTGGCCGGCAGCGCCTACACCATCGCCAGCGGCGCCACGCTGGAGTTCGGCGCCTCGCGCACGGTGGCCGGCAGCATCACCGGGCTGGGCAGCGGCAGCGTGGGTTTTGCCGGCAGCGGCACCAGCTACGGCGTATCGGGCAGCTACGACGTCAGCGGCA
>JACPUD010000031.1 GCA_016192435.1 Rhodocyclales bacterium
ATCCAGCTGCGCTGCCTGCAGGACGCCGCGGCGAGCACCGAGCTGGCACGCGAAACCAACGCGGCGCTGTTCACCGCCTTGCGCCAGAACCTGCCGCGCGAAATCTCCGAGCCGATGATGGCCCATGCCAACCAGGCCGTGATTGCCTGGCAGCAGGCGCGGCGCACCAGGCACTGAGGCGCCGCCGCCGGCCCTAAATGCCGCCGGCGACTACCGAGGCATACACCAGCCGCGCCGCCACGGCGTCCTCCACGGCCTGGCCGAGCGCCTTGAAAATCACCGTGGCGCCTTCCGGCACCTGCGCCTTGCCGGCCAGCACTTCGCCGATTTCGCACTGCACCCTGGCGCCGGAAAGAATCACGTCGCCCGATTCGGTCTCGGCCGCCTGGCGCTGGTCGGCGATGACGAAATTGCCCATGGCTTCGTCGTCGAGTTCGCGCCAGCCCGGGCGCGGCGCGCCGACCGCATGCACCAGGGCGCCGGGCTTGAGCCAGCGGCCCATGAGGACGGGCGTGCTGGCGTTGGTCACGGTGACCACGATGTCGGCATGGCGCACGGCGCTTTCGGCGTCGGGGCTGGCGCTGCCGTTGATGTCGGCGGCGCAGCGTTCGGCATTGGCGCGGGTCGGGCTCCAGACCCGGATGTCGCGGATCGGCGTCACGGCGGTCAGCGCCAGCGCATGGCTGCGCGCCAGGGCCCCGGAACCGAGGATGGCCAGGCGCTTCGGACTGCGGTCGCGCAGGGCGCGCGTGGCCACCGCCGAGACGGCGGCGGTGCGCAGCTCGGTGAGCCAGGTGGCATCCATCACCGCCAGCGGCACGCCAGTCTCCGCATCGAGCAATAGCAGCGTGGCGATCATGGTCGGCAGGCCGCGCGCGGCGTTGCCCGGCACCTGGGTGATCAGCTTGGTGGCCAGGGCGCCGCCGACGAGAGCCGGCTTGACGAAGAGCAGGCTGCCGGGGCCGGGCAGTTCCAGCACGGTGCGCAGCGGCTGCAGCACGCGGCCGGCGGAAAGTTCGATCAGGGCCTGTTCGATGGCCGGCAGCAAGGCGTCGAGCGCGAGGTGGCGGCGCACGGTGTCGTTGTCCAGCAGCAGGGGAAGGTGGCATGCGACGTTTGCGATTGGGAGGTCGCATGCGACGTTGGCGATTGGAGGGCGGGTCATGGCGGATTCAAGGGTCGACAGGCTCACCATGCTACCTCGTCGGCGCCGGATGCATTAGGATGCGAGTCTTGACATTCGTTGCCGGAGAAAGATATGAAAAAGCTGTCGCTAGAACTGCATGCGGAACTGGAAATTCCCGATGACTGGGAACTGGTCGAGCATTCCTCCGGTATCTATGTGCTCAAGGTCGGCGACCGCTTCATCGATTTCGACATCACGCCGCTGGTCACCGCGTCCACCGCGCCCGACGCGACCTGGAGCGACGAAGACGAGGAATTCACCGACGACATCCTCGACATGGTGACCGGCCTCGATTCGAAAATGGAGATCACCTACCTGCAGTGAGTGATGCCGACCCACATTGGGAGAAAACCATGCGTATCGCGCTTCCCCTGATCTGTGTGCTGTTGTCGCTGCCGGCCCAAGCCGCCGGCGATCCGAAACTGGGCAAGCCGCTGCACGACAAGCAGTGCGTGGCCTGCCACGTCAAGCTGCTCGGCGGCGATGGCTCCGCGATGTACACCCGCAAGCCGCGCCTGATCAACAATGCGACGGCCCTGAGCCAGCGCGTCGCGACCTGCAGTGCGCAGACCAATGCCGGCTGGTTCCCGGAAGAAGAGGCCCACGTTGCGGCCTGGCTGAACCAGACCTATTACAAGTTCAAGTAACGCAATGGCGGCCTGCGCCGCGAGTGCGGCCGCCATGCCGCGGGGCCGCGCTGTGCGGTCCGCGGCACGAGCCGAAGTGAAACCATGGATATCCTGACTCATGCCGTGATGGGTGCGGCAATGGCGGCCGGCGTCGCCTCCGTCATTGATCGCGGCCAACAGTCGGCGCTGGTGCTACGGCGCCGCATGGCGGCGGGCGTCGGTGCGCTGGCCGGGCTGCTGCCCGATGCCGACGCATTGATCCAAAGTGGCAGCGACGCGCTGCTGGTGCTCGATTACCACCGCCATTTCACCCACGCCCTGGCCTTCGTGCCCGTCGGCGCGCTGATCGCGGCGCTGCTGCTGTGGCCGCTGCTGCGCCGGCGCATGGGTTTCGGCACGTTGTACCTGTGCGCGCTTGCCGGTTACCTGCCGCATCCGCTGCTCGATGCCTGCACCAGTTACGGCACCCACCTGTGGCTGCCGTTTTCGGAACGCAGGGAAGCCTGGAATTTGATCGCGGTGGTCGATCCGCTGTTTACCTTGCTGCTCGCGGCACCGCTGTTCTTGTTCCTGCGCCGGCCCGCTTCGCAGGCACTGCGCTGGGGGCTGCTGCTCGGACTGGCCTATTTCGGCCTGGGCGGGTTTCAGCAGCAGCGGGCGCAAACGGCGGCGCTGGAACTGGTGCAGGCGCGCGGCCATCAGGCCACGCAGTTGTCGGTCAAGCCTTCGATGGCCAACCTGGTGCTGTGGCGCTCGCTCTATGTCCATGACGGACAGGTACAGGTCGATGCCTTTCATCTGGGATTGAACCTGCGCCACTATCCCGGTGCCTCGGCGCCGCTGCTCGACGCGGCCGGTGCGCGGCAGGTCGCGGCGGGCGAGGCGCGGCGGCTGCAGGACATCGAGCGCTTCAGGGTGTTTTCCGACGGCTTCCTGGTGCTGGATCCGCGGCGTCCGGACTTTGTCGGCGATGCGCGCTATGCCATGCAGCCGACCGCGATCGCGCCGATCTGGGGCATCGCATGGCGCGGCGCCGGGGCGGCGACGGAATTCGTCAGCCACCACGACTTTCCGCCCGCGATGCGCCGCGATTTTTTCGCTATGCTGCGGGGCCGCGAAGTTTCCGCGCGCCGATAATCCGCCCCGATGCTGGCTTACATCATCCGCCGCCTGCTGTATGCGATCCCGATCCTGATCGGCGTGAATCTGTTGACCTTCGCCCTGTTCTTCGTCGTGAACACGCCCGACGACATGGCGCGCATGCAGCTCGGCGTCAAGCGCGTGACGCCCGAGGCGATCCAGAAGTGGAAGGCCGAGCGCGGCTATGACCAGCCGCTGGTGTGGAACTCGGCCGCGGCGGGCGGCGCGAAGCTGACCGAGACGATCCTGTTCAGCAAGTCGGTGCGCATGTTCGTCGGCGATTTCGGCCGCGCCGACGACGGCCGCGACATCGCACGCGAGATCAGTACGCGCATGGGGCCGAGCCTGGCGATCGCCGTGCCGACCTTCGTCCTCGGCCTCTTCGCGGCGATTTCCTTTGCCCTGCTGCTGGTGTTCTTCCGCGCCACGGCGCTGGATATTTCCGGCGTGGTGCTGTGCGTGGCGATGATGTCGATTTCGGGCCTCTTCTACATCATCGGCGGGCAGTGGCTGGTGTCCAAGGTCTGGCACCTGGTGCCGATCTCGGGCTACAGCGGCGGCCTCGACGCCGCGAAGTTCCTGATCCTGCCGGTGATCATCGGCGTCATCGGCGGCATCGGCGCATCGACGCGCTGGTATCGCACCATCTTCCTCGAAGAGATCAGCCGCGACTACGTGCGCACCGCGCGGGCCAAGGGCTTGCCGGAGCGCGTGGTGCTGTTCCGCCACGTGCTGAGGAACGCGCTGATCCCGATCCTGACCGGCGTCGTGGTGGTGATCCCGACCCTGTTCATGGGAAGTCTCTTGACCGAATCCTTCTTCGGCATTCCGGGTCTCGGCAGCTACACCATCGACGCCATCAATGCCCAGGATTTCGCCGTGGTGCGCTCGATGGTCTTCATCGGCTCGGTGCTCTACATCCTCGGCCTCTTGCTGACGGACATTTCCTACACCCTGGCCGATCCGCGGGTGCGCTTGCAATGAAGCAGAAGCAAAGGCGAATTACGGCCCCCCACCCCCCGTTCCACGGCTGGCTTTGCACAGCCCGCCGGCTGCGGCGGCGCAAAGCGGTGCTTTGCGAAACCCCGCCTGCGCCCCCCGCCCCAGGGCGGGGGCTACTGATTTGCTCGCTGCGCTCGATGCGCACGGGGCGTTCCCCGGTTATTTCATGAACGGGATGGCCCTGCAGCCCGTCGTGCTCTGGTCGGACGCGCTGCTGTTCGTGCTGATCGCGGCGATAGTCGCGCTGGTGTTCTGGGCGCGGCGCCAGGACGCCCTGCGCGCGGCCTGGGGGCGCGTGCTGAAGGACACCATGGCGATGGCGGCGGCGACCGTGCTGGCGGTGTTCGTGCTGATCGGCCTGCTCGATTCGCTGCACTACCGGGCGCGCCTGCCGGCGCAGCCCGGTGCCGAAGCACGGTACGCGGTGGAGGTGCTCTCGGCGCTCGATGCCTTGCTGTCGGACCTGCGCCAGCGCAGCGAGAAGACTTATTCGGCGCCGCTGGCGACCCATTTGTTCGCCAGGGAGGCGCTGGAGAATTCGACCCAGCGCGAATTCCCGCGGCTCAAGCATGGCGGCGCGCATCTCGGCGCGGATCTCGCCGGCCATGAATTCGACATCGCCGTACGCGTCTCGCGCGGCTGTGCCGGCGGCCTCGTCATCTGGCTCTTGCTGGTGAGCGCGTGGTGCCGGTGGCGCGGCGTGGCAGTCGTCGAAATGCTGAAAGTTGGCGTTGGCGGCCCGGCGATCCGCGCCGTACTCCTGACCCTGCTGCCGATCCTGCTGCTGTTCGGCATCGCGATCGCGGTGGGCGGCGGCTACCACGTCTTCGGCACCGACAAGGTGGGCCAGGACGTGCTCTACCTCTCGCTCAAGAGCATACGCACCGGTTTGCTGATCGGCACCCTGACCACGCTGGTGATGCTGCCGCTGGCCGTGCTGCTGGGCATCCTCGCCGGCTATGTCGGCGGCTGGGTCGATGACCTGATCCAGTATCTCTACACTACGCTGAGTTCGATTCCCGGCGTGCTGCTGATCGCCGCCGCGGTGCTGATGATGCAGGTGGTGATCGACACCCACCCGGACTGGTTCGCCACCGCGGCCGAGAGGGCGGACGCGCGCCTGCTGGCGCTCTGCCTGATCCTCGGCATGACCAGTTGGACGGGTGTCGCGCGCCTCCTGCGCGGCGAGACGCTGAAGCTGCGCGAGCTGGAATTCGTCCAGGCGGCGCAGGCCTTCGGCGTCGGCCGCTTCGCCATCATGCACCGCCACATCCTGCCCAACCTGATGCATATCGTGCTGATCGCGCTGGTCATGGATTTCTCCGGCCTGGTGCTGGCCGAGGCCGTGTTGTCCTACGTCGGCGTCGGCGTCGATCCGAGCACGATTTCCTTCGGCACCATGATCAACACCGCGCGCATGGAACTGGCACGCGAGCCCATGGTCTGGTGGTCGCTGGCGGCGGCCTTCAGCTTCATGTTCGCCCTGGTGCTGGCCGCCAACCTGTTCGCCGATGCGGTGCGCGACGCCTTCGACCCGAGGGCGTCGGCATGAGCATTCTCGAAGTACGGGATCTGGCCATCCACATCCGCGCAGCGCGGCCGGTGGATGGCGTCAGCTTCGACATCGCCGCCGGCGAGTGCTTCACGCTGCTGGGCGAATCCGGCTGCGGCAAGTCGATGACGGCGCTCGGTCTGATGCGCCTGCTGCCGGCCGCGGCGCAGGTCGTCAGCGGCAGCGTCAGCTTCGAGGGCACGGACCTGCTGGCGCTGCCCGAATCGCACATGCGCGACATCCGCGGTGGCGGCATCGGCATGATTTTCCAGGAGCCGGCGACCAGCCTCAACCCGGTGCTGACGGTCGGCCGTCAGATCGTCGAGGCGCTGCAACTCCACGCCGGGCTGCGTGGCGCCGCGGCACGTGCGCGCGCCGCCGAGCTGCTCGACCTGGTCGGCATCCCCGATCCGCTGCGCCGGCTCGACGAGTTTCCCTTCCAGCTCTCGGGCGGCTTGCGCCAGCGCGTGATGATCGCCTGTGCCCTGGCCGGCTCGCCCCGATTGCTGATCGCCGACGAGCCGACCACGGCACTCGACGTGACGATCCAGGCGCAGGTGCTGGACCTGCTCGACGAGTTGCGCCACAAGCAGGACATGGCGCTGCTGCTGATCACCCACGACCTCGGCGTGGTGGCGCGCATGGCCGACCGCATCGGCGTCATGTATGCCGGGCAACTGGTCGAGGAAGCGCCGCGCGCAGCCTTCTTCGCCCAGGCCGCGCATCCCTACTCGGTGCGCCTGTTCGCCGCGCTGCCCGATGCCGAACGGCGCGGCGGCCGCCTGGCGACGATACCCGGCAGCGTGCCGGCGGCCGAAGTGCGGCACGCCGGCTGCCGCTTCGCCGACCGTTGCAGCGAAGTCATGGCGGAATGCCGCAGCGCGCCGCCGCCCTGGCGCGAAATCGCCGGCGGCCAGCGCGTGCGCTGCTTCCTGCCGGGCGCCGCGCCGGCCGTCGCCGCAGGAGTTGGCGCTGGCGACACGGCGGCTCACGCCGAAACCCGGCCGCTGCTCTCGGTCCGCGACCTGCAGGTGCATTTCCCGATCCGCCGCGGCCTGCTGCAGCGCGCCGTGGGCGCCGTGCGCGCGGTCGACGGCATGTCGCTGCAATTGATGCCGGGACGCACCCTGGCCCTGGTCGGCGAATCCGGCTGCGGCAAGACCACGGCGGGCAAGGCCATGCTGCAATTGATCCGGCCGACCGCCGGCAGCGTGCAACTGGACGGCGTCGAACTGACCACGCGCTCGACCCATGAGCTGCGGCCGCTGCGCGCGAAAATGCAAATGGTCTTCCAGGACCCGTTCGCCTCGCTCAATCCGCGCCTGCGCATCGGCGACATCATCGTCGAGGGCATGCAGGCGCTGGGCGGCGGCAAAGTCGGCGCTGGCGGAACGGCGGCCAAGGTCGGCCCGCTGCTGGAGCAGGTTGGCTTGCGCGCCGAGATGGCGAGCCGCTATCCGCACGAATTTTCCGGCGGCCAGCGCCAGCGCATAGCCATCGCGCGCGCCCTGGCGGTCCATCCGCAACTGCTGATCTGCGACGAGCCGACCTCGGCGCTGGACGTCTCGGTGCAGGCGCAGATCCTCAACCTGCTCTCCGACCTGCAACGCGACCTCAAGCTGGCCTACCTGTTCATCACCCACAACATCGCCGTGGTGGATTACCTGGCGCACGAGGTGGCGGTGATGTATCTCGGCCGCGTGGTCGAGTACGGCAGTGCCGATGAGGTGCTGCCCTCGCCGCGCCATCCCTACACCAAGGCCTTGCTCGCCGCCGTGCCGCGCATCGATGGCGCGCAGAGCGAAGTGCCGAAGCTGGCCGGCGACATGCCCTCACCGGCCAATCCGCCCTCGGGCTGCCATTTCCATCCGCGCTGTCCGCTGGCCGACGACGCCTGCCGGCAGAGCTATCCGGCCGAGACCCGTTTCGGCGCGACGCAGCTCGTGCGCTGCTTCAAGGCGGGATAGAGGCAGACCGCAGGGCGGACTGCAGGGCGGACTTCAGTCCGCCATTCACCCTTGGCCGACCGACTCCGGTCAATTCCTTGTTCCAGCAGATCGGGTTCGCGAACCTTGATGACATATCCGCGTCATCTGGAAATACCCTGCTGCACGAAAATCGACTTGCGTATCGGCTACCATTGGCTCAATCCCTTTGCGTCGTTTTCGCACATGAAAAGCCGTCCTCATGCCTTGATGCCAGAGGTGCCCTGACGTGGATCAAGTCAATACCCTGCTGCTGGCGTCGGGGGTCCTGCTGTTCCTCGGCGTGCTGGCCAGCACGCTGTCGGCGCGTCTCGGCCTGCCGTTTCTGCTGATCTTCCTGGTCGTCGGCATGCTGGCCGGCGAGGATGGTCCCGGTGGCATCCATTTCGACGATTTTGGCGCCTCATTCTTCGTCGGCAATCTCGCGCTGGCGATCATCCTGCTCGATGGCGGCCTGCGTACACGCATCTCCACCTTTCGCGTTGCGCTCTGGCCGGCGACTGCGCTCGCCACCTGGGGAGTGATTGCCACCGCCGCTTTGTTGGGCGCTTTCTGCACCTGGCTGCTCGGCGTGGATTGGCGCTATGGCCTGCTGATGGGCTCGATCGTCGGCTCCACCGATGCCGCGGCCGTGTTCAATCTTCTGCGTCATAGCGGCGTCCGCCTCAATGAGCGCGTCGGCGCGACGCTGGAAATCGAATCCGGCGCCAACGATCCGATGGCGATACTCCTCGTCACGGTCCTGGTGGGGATCATTGCCGGTGGCGGGGCTGGCACGCTGCATGGAATCTTGTGGCAACTCGTAATGCAGTTCGGTATCGGCACTGCCCTGGGCATTGCTTCCGGCCGGCTGCTTGCCGAATTGCTGAGGCGGGTGCGTTTGGCCGAGGGGCTCTATGCACTGCTGATCATTTCGGGCGGGCTGGCAGTGTTTGCCGCCACCAACAAGCTGGGCGGCAGCGGTTTTCTCGCCATTTATCTTGCCGGTGTCATTGTCGGAAACCGGCGCACGCGCGCGACTTCGCATGTGTTGCGCGTGATGGACGGCATCGCCTGGCTGGCGCAGGCGGGCATGTTCCTGCTGCTGGGCCTGCTGGTTACTCCCTCGCACCTGGTCGAGCATCTTTGGGAGTCGCTTGCCGTCGCACTGTTTCTGACCTTTGTCGCACGACCGCTGGTTGTCGCGCTCACGCTCAAGCCCATGCATTTCCCCAACCGTGAAATCGCCTATATCTCCTGGGTAGGCCTGCGCGGCGCAGTACCGATTGTGCTGGCCGTGTTCCCGGTCATGGCGGGCATTCCGGAATCGCGCCTGCTATTCGACGTGACCTTTGCCGTGGTGCTGTTTTCACTGCTGGTACAAGGCGCCACGGTGCCATGGGCCGCGCGGCAACTGGGGGTGGAAGTTCCCGCCAGCGCCGAACCGCTTGAATCGAAGGAAGTCTGGATCGGACGCGAAACCGTGCTGGCCCTGGTTGCCTTCCGTGTCGAGGCGCAGTCGCTGGCCATCGGCATGCTGCCAAGCGCGCTTACCGATTTGCGCGGCCGCCCGGTGCGCTGTGCCGCGCTGGTGCGTCTGGGCCGTCCCTTGTTGGCGCCGAGCGCGACAGCCCTCAAGGTCGATGATGTCGTCTGGCTGCTGGCCTCGCCCGAACAGGTGGAACATCTCACCTCGCTGTTTGGCCGCCAGGAGCAAAGCGGCCACCTTGCGGTGCGCAACTTCTTCGGCGAGTTCGTGCTTGACGCCGACTCCTCGGTGGCGGCACTGGCGGCTACCTACGGCATTGAACTCGATGCTGCCGAGGCTGCCGGCAGCATTGGCGAACTTCTGGAGAAACGGCTCGGCTCCCGCCCGGTGGTGGGGGACCGCATCGGAATAGGCAGCCTGGAACTTACGGTACGTGCGGTAGCCGGCAACCGCGTTGCCTCGGTCGGACTCAAGTTGTTGAGGAGTCGCTGAATGTCTTGATTGCCCTTTACGACGGGCGATGCAATCGATTTTATGGGGAACCAGGCAATCGACATCCTGTCTCCTTTATGAGGAATCCTGCATTTCTCGCAACATGCAGATTGCTTGTCGCATTCTGCATCAATGACAGGAACGGATGGCAGCATTCAAACAGAAGGAGTTCAAGCATGATCAAGCTGAATCATTTGTTGGCGGCGACAGACCTTTCGGCCCCTTCGCGCCATGCAATCGACCGGGGGTTCAGGATCGCTGCGACGACAGGGGCGTCGTACAGCGTCATGCATGCGATGGAACTCGATGCCATCGACGCCCTGCGCGAATGGCTTGGCGACCGCCTGCCCGAGGTCAAGCGCCAACTCGAAATGCAGGCAAGGGAATCAATCGCGCACTTGCTGGCCGACCCTGCCCGCAATCAGGGGGTGCGTGCCAATGTGGCTATCGTAGCCGGATCACCGCTCAGTGCGATCACCGCGACGGCCGAGGAGTTGAATACAGACATGCTGATTCTCGGTATGCGCGGGGAAGACTACCTGCGGCACATGCTGCTCGGTTCCACTGCCTCGCGACTGTTAAGCAAGACAAGCCGGCAATCGATATTGGTCGTCAAACAGCCGCCCTACGCAGCTTACCGCCGGCTGCTGATACCCGTGGACTTTTCTCCGGTATCCGTCAGGTCAATCAGGCTGGCCCGATTGCTCGCGCCGGATGCCGACATAGTGCTGCTGCATGCGTTTGAAGTGCCTTTCGAAGGCAAGTTATCCTTTGCCGGCGTGGACGATGAAGTTATTGGGCGCTATCGGGTCGCGGCACGCAACGAAGGCATGGATCACGTTCGTCATCTGGCCGATACGGCGGGATTGGAAGTCGGAGGTTACACGCCGATTGTCGTGCGTGGCGATGCTTCGCTACAGGCGATCATTCAGGAGCAGGAACTGGATTGCGATCTCATCGTGATGGGCAAGCATGGCAAGAATGCTACGGAGGAACTACTGATCGGCAGCGTCACCAAGCACGTGCTTGCGGAGTCCCAGTGCGATGTGCTGATCGTTCTCGATAAGTGATCCCGGCTGGTTCGACATGCGGCCGGGAGGCGGCTTAGCGTTTCTTCGGCTTGACGGCCGGCTTGCGGATCTTGACCGCGATGCCCTTATTCCTGGCCTTGGCGCCGGACTTGCCCTTCTTCCACTTGGTTGCCCGTGGCGGGCTGACCGGGGTCTGCGGCAGGCGCGCGGCGATCGAGTCGTAGCCGACTGCATCCTTGCCTGGTACCAGCAGGGCGAAGCCGGGGACGATCCGGGTCCGCGCATTGATGCCATTCAGTTGTTTCAGGCGCGCCAGGCTGATGCTGAAGCGCCGG
>JACPUD010000114.1 GCA_016192435.1 Rhodocyclales bacterium
ACTTCGGCGCCGATCAGATCGTGGTTGGCATAGATGCGCAGGTTGCCGCCGTGCAGGCGCTGCGCGGTGGTCTCGGCAAAGGCGGCGTCGCTCGATGCGAGGGTGATGGCGGTGGGCAGGCCGCGCGCCACTTCAAGGGCGAAACTCGGCCCGGTGAGCACGCCGCAGGCCGCATCTCCCATCACGTCGGCCACCACCTGATGCGGCAGCAATCCGCTGCCGGCTTCGAGCCCCTTGCACACCCAGAGAAATGGCAGGGCCGGTGCGCCGGCCTTGAGTTGTTCGAGCAGGAAACGCAGACCGGCCAGCGGTGCGGCGAGGATCGCCAGATCGGCGGCGGCCAGGGCAGCCCTGAAATCGGCTGTAAGCCGCAGGTTGCTGGGAAATGGGCAGTCCGGAAGATAGCGCCGGTTTTCGCGACGATGGGCCATGTCCTCGACGCGCTGCGCATCGCGCGCCCAGAGGATCACTTGATGCCGCGCGGCAAAGGCGATGGCCAGCGCCGTACCCCAGGCACCGGCGCCCAGTACCGCTATGCGCATCGCGGATCCCGCTTGTGCAGGAAGCCGGTTGCCGAGTTCACAGGCCCCAGACTTGCAGCATTTTTAGAAAGCCGCTTTGCCCGTCGCGATGCCTGACCTTGACCCAGCCACCCGGAATTGCTTCGACGAATTCCAGCACCACGTCGCGTTCGGCCTCGAACACCAGCGCGGCCTGGTCTTCGGCGGCGGTGCGAATCTGCGCCCGATCCACGCGCACGATCACATTGCGCTTGTCCGTCAGGTGTTTCTTCTCGATCCAGATCAGTTCACCCCGGCTGTCGCGCACCTTGGACCACCCGTCGAGCCCGACCACAAGTTCCACCGGAGTCCCGGCGAGCACCACGAACAGGGGCTTGGCCTTGGCCGAGGGCGCGTCGTAGGCCGGCGCCGCCTCGGCCAGCGACAGGTAATCCAGCGCATGCGCCGCGGATGCGGCGGCCCAGGCCACCAGACCGAACGCAAGCACTGAAAATCGGCGTGTCGCCATCGTCAACTATTGCAACTGAATCTTGCTCTCGGCCTGCTGCTGTTCCATCAGGCGCTGCTGATAAAGCGACTCGAAGTTCACCGGGGCGAGGATCACCGGCGGAAAGCCCGCGCGGTTGATCGCATCGGAAACCGTTTCGCGGGCATAGGGGAACAGGATGTTGGGGCAGGCCACGGCGAGTATCGGCTCCATGTCCTGCTCGGGCACGTTGCGGATCTGGAAAATGCCGGCCTTCACCACCTCGACCAGGAAGAAGGCCTTCTCGCCTTCCTTTGCATTCACGGTGACCGTCAGCGCCACTTCGAACATGCCTTCGCCGATGGCGGTCGCCGCGCTCTGGATCTGCACCTCGATGCCCGGCGTCTCGCGCTCCAGAAAGATCTGCGGCGCATTGGGCACTTCGATGGACAGATCCTTGACGTAAATCTTTTCAATGCTGAAAACCGGCTGCTGGTCGCTCATGATGAATTGGATAGTGAGGGAAAGGGTCGAATTCTACGCGGCCAGCAGCGAATCAAGCTTGCCTTGGTGCTCCAGCTCATACAGGTCGTCGCATCCGCCGACGTGGGTCGCGCCGATGTAGATCTGCGGCACGGTGCGGCGGCCGGTTTTCTGCATCATTTCTTCACGCCGCGCGGGATCGAGGTCGACGCGCACCTTCTCGATCTCAGTGACGCCCTTGCGCGTCAGCAGCTGCTCGGCGCGCACGCAATAAGGACAGACGGCGGTGGAATACATCAGGACTTTGGCCATTTGGGTTTCCCGGTTCAGGGCTTGGTGGTCAGGGGCAGGCTCGAATCGCGCCAGCTGGCTATGCCGCCGGCAAGGCTGAATACCTTGGCAAAGCCGCTTTTCTTCAATTGGCCGCAGGCCGACGAGGAGCGGTTGCCCGAGGCGCAGATGACGATGATCGGCTTGTCCTTGAACTTCTCCAGCTCGGACATGCGTTTCTCAAGCTGGCCGAGAGTGATGTGGCGCGCCCCGGTGATGTGGCCGGAACTCCACTCCGCGGCTTCACGTACATCCAGCACCAGTGCATCTTCGCGGTTCATCAGCAGGGTCGCCTGCGCCGGCGTCAAATTGTCGACACTGCCGCCTGCCACCATCGGCCACAACAGCATGCCGCCGCTGACGATGGCGAGACCAACCCAAATCAAGTTCGCTTGCAAAAATTCCATTGTCGTCTATTCCCTGTGTGCCGAAACGCCGCAGAACACCTCACGCATCATGGCGATGAGCTGAAGGGTGCGTTGGTCGGCAATACGATAAAAAACCCGGTTGGCGTCCTTGCGGGTTTGCAGGACGCCCTTGTCGCGCAAAATGGCGAGGTGTTGCGAAATATTGCTCTGTGAAGTGCCGACGGCCTCGACGATATCCTGCACGCAGGTTTCCTGGTCGCCCACCACGCAGAGGATTTTCAGGCGCAGCGGATGCGAAATCGCCTTCAGCGCCCTTGCTGCCGTTTCTATGTGCTCCTGCTTACCTATCAATTCGTTGATCGCTGTATTCATGCCGTGCTACCCCTAGTTGTGATTTATCCAGCTTTTTGTCGCGGCAATTTTGAATATTATAGATTACTGTTGGAAGCGTGTCGGATCGTCATTTCGGCGCGGCAGCCACCGGATTGGTGCTGTTGCGGACGGTAGAATGGCGCTTTTGTGCGCTGAGGCTTACCCCATGTACAAGATCGTTCTGCTTCGCCACGGCGAATCGACCTGGAACCAGGAAAACCGCTTCACCGGCTGGACCGACGTCGGCCTCACGGAAAAAGGCCAGGCAGAAGCCGTGGCCGCCGGCCAGTTGCTGAAAAAGGAAGGCTACGCCTTCGACATCGCCTATACCTCGGTGCTGCGCCGCGCGATCAAGACGCTGTGGACGGTGCTGGAGGAAATGGACCGGATGTGGATTCCGGTGCAGCATTCCTGGCGCCTCAACGAACGCCATTACGGCGCCCTGCAGGGGCTCAACAAGGCCGAGACCGCGGCCAAGTTCGGCGACCAGCAGGTGCTGGTCTGGCGCCGCGCCTACGACACGCCGCCGCCGCCGCTGGCCGAGGACGATCCGCGCCTGGAGACCGCCAATCCGCGCTACGCGGACCTTCCCGCCGCCCAGTTTCCGCGCACCGAATGTCTCAAGGACACCGTCGAGCGCTTCCTGCCCTACTGGCATGAAACCATCGCGCCGATGGTGAAGTCGGGCAAGAAGGTGATCATCGCCGCCCACGGCAACAGCCTTCGCGCGCTGATCAAGTATCTGGACAATGTCTCTGACGCCGACATCGTCGGCCTCAACATCCCGACCGCGCAGCCGCTGGTCTATGAACTCGACGCCGACCTGAAACCGATCCGCAACTACTATCTGGGCGACCAGGAAGCCATCAAGGCGGCCATGCAGGCCGTGGCGAACCAGGGCAAAGCAAAGGCGTGATTCCCGGACGCGGGCTTTGCCGCAATGCGCTTTGCCTTGTCGCATTTCTCGCCTCCACCTCATTTGCCGCCAGCGTTGATTCGAAGAAGGGCGAGCTGCAGGATCTGAAAGGCCGCATCGAGGCCTTGCAGCGCGAGATGGCGGCCGCCGAGGAATCGAAGACCTCCGCCGCCGACCAGTTGCGCGAGACCGAATCGGCGATCTCGAACACCAACCGGCACCTGCATGAACTGGCTGCCGAACGCGCCACGCTGAAAGCCCAGCTCGACGAGCTCCTGGCACAGAGCCAGCGGCTCGACCGTCAGACCGGCGCGCAGCAGAACCAGCTGGTGCGCCTGCTCAATCGCCAGTTTGTCGGCGGCGACGCCGACGCGCTGAAGCTGCTGTTGTCGGGCCGCGACCCCAACCAGTCGGCCCGCGACAAATATTTCCTGACCCAGCTCTCGCGCGCCGAGGCCGATCTGATCCAGCAATTGCGTGCGGTCGCCGCCGAAAAAAAGCGCCTCGCAGATGCAGCTCAGGCGCGGCAGCAGCAGTTGGCCGAAATCGAACGCCGGCAGCAGGAAAGCCGCGCCCAGTTGCTTGACCGCAAAAAGCAGCGGCTGACCAAGCTGATCGCGATCGCCGACCGGCTCAAGGCGCAGCGCCGTGAAATCAACACCCTGAAGCGCGATGAGCAGCGGCTGGCGAAGCTGATCGACGGTCTGGCCCGCATCGCGGCATCGAAGCGCGCCAGGCCGAAAGTTGGCGCTGGCGGTACGGCGGTGGCCAAGGCGCCTAAGCTGCTCAAGAACCATGACCCGGGCAATGTCGGCGGCGCCTTCGCCGCGCTGCGCGGCCAGTTACGCCTGCCGGTCAAGGGGGTCATCGACGGCCGCTTCGGCAGCCCGCGCCCGGAAGGCGGCGCCGCCTGGAAAGGCATTTTCATCCGTGCCGCCGAGGGCGTCGAAGTCAGGGCCGTGGCCAGCGGCGCCGTGGTTTTCTCGGACTGGTTGCGCGGCTTCGGCAACCTCTTGATCATCGATCACGGCGACGATTTTCTGTCGGTCTATGGCAACAACGAATCCCTGCTGGCGGCAGCGGGTGCCAGCGTCAAGGGTGGCGAAGCGGTCGCCACCGTGGGAAACAGCGGCGGCAACCCCGACTCGGGTTTATACTTTGAACTCAGGCATCGGGGCCAGCCGTTCGATCCCCTGAAATGGGCCGGCAAGCGCTAGTGTGCTTCAAAGCAGTGGCCCTTGATTTTCGAGCGTAGCGCGCCAACCAGTAGCCCCCGCCCGGGCGGGGGATGGGCGGTGGGGGTGTTCAAATTGCCTTTGTGTCCTTCGGAGTTCCTATGAGCAGCAAGCTGCAACAAGTGGGTCTGGTAGTCACCGGTCTGATTGCCGGCGTATTGGTCAGTCTGAATTTTTCCGCCAGCGCCGGCAAGGACGCCGCCACGTCGGCCCTGCCAATCGAAGAGCTGCGCAGTTTCGCCGATGTCTACAACGCGATCAAGCAGGGCTATGTCGAGCCGGTCGATGACAAGAAGCTGATCACCCACGCCATCAGCGGCATGCTGGCCAATCTCGATCCGCATTCGGCCTACCTGGACGCCGACTCGTTCAAGGACCTGCAGGTCAGCACCCAGGGCGAATTCGGCGGACTCGGCATCGAGGTCGGCATGGAAGACGGGTTCGTCAAGGTGGTGGCGCCGATCGAGGACACGCCGGCGCACAAGGCCGGGCTCAAGCCCGGTGACCTGATCATCAAGATCGACGACACTCCGGTCAAGGGGCTGTCGCTCAACGACGCCGTGAAGAAGATGCGCGGCAAGCCGAAGACCCAGATCCGGCTCAGCATCGTGCGCAAGGGCGAGATGAAGCCTTTCGAAGTCACGCTGACGCGCGAGAAGATCAAGGTGCAGAGCGTCAAGTCGAAACTGCTCGAAGGCGGCTACGGTTATCTGCGGGTCACCCAGTTCCAGGAAGAGACCGCGCCGGACGTGGTCAAGCACCTGGAAAAGCTGGCGAAGGCGGACCAGGAAGCCAAGGGCAGCGGCATCAGGGGCCTGGTACTCGATCTGCGCAACGATCCCGGCGGTCTGCTCAACGGGGCGGTAGGCGTTTCCGCCGCCTTCCTGCCGCCGCAGACCCTGGTCACCTCGACCGACGGCCGTACCGAGGATGCCAAACGGCGCTATCTGGCGAGCCCAGAAGACTACCAGCGCGGCCACAAGGACGACTTCATGAAGAGCCTGCCGGCTTACGCCAAAACCACGCCGATGGTGGTGCTGGTCAACGGCGGTTCGGCCTCCGCCTCGGAAATCGTCGCAGGCGCGCTGCAGGACCACAAGCGCGCCGTCGTGATGGGCACCCAGACTTTCGGCAAAGGCTCGGTGCAAACCGTGCTGCCGCTGTCCAACAACGCCGCGATCAAGCTCACCACGGCGCGCTATTTCACACCCTCGGGCCGCTCGATCCAGGCCAAGGGCATCACGCCGGACATCATCGTCGAGGAAAGCGCCAACGGCGGATCGCGCGAGCGCATTCGCGAGGCCGACCTGGAACGGCATCTCGGTGGCGACAAGGAAAAGGCCGCCGAGCCGGCAGCGCCGAAGCCGGCGACCAGGAACGACAAGAAGGGCAAGGCCGACGAGGCTGAAGAATCGCCGCACGCGCCGATGGAATTCGCCTCGCCGAAGGACTACCAGTTGGGGCAAGCCGTGAATCTGCTCAAGGCCTGGCAGATCATCAAGCGCTGAGGCGGGAGGCGCGCGATGAGCCGGATGACTCCCGAAAAGGCCCGCGAGTTGCGCGATGAAAAGCGCGACGGCAAGCCGCGCCGGCGTCCTGCCGCCTTCGTTCCGCAACCCGGCACGCGCAAGCACCGCGAACTGCGCTTCGACCATCAGCATCCGGAGCATGTCGAGGAGGCGCGCGAGCTGCTGGCCGGACTCGACGGCATGGAAATCGATACCGGGCTGGCGCCCTACAGCCTGTCGATCTGGTACGAGATCAGCGATTACTCGCTCGAAGGCCTCGAAGCTGCGCTGACGCGCCAGGGCTTTCATCTCGACAACAGCATGTACAGCAAGCTGATGCGCACCGTGGTGTACTTCTGCGAAGAAACCCAGATGCGCAACATGCGCGTGCCGGAGCGCCTGATCAAGAAATCGCACGAAATCTATTCCAAGGCCTGGGAGCATCACCCGCACGGCGACCACGACGAAACGCCGCCCGAGTTGCGACAGGAACGCTAGGCACTGCCGTGACCGACGAGCAACTGCTGCGTTACAGCCGCCACATCCTGCTGCCGCAGATCGGCATCGAAGGCCAGGAGAACATCGTCAAGGCACGTGCCCTGGTGATCGGCGCCGGCGGCCTGGGCTCACCGGCCGCCTATTATCTGGCCTCGGCCGGCATCGGCAGCCTGGTGCTGGCGGACGGCGACACGGTCGATCTGACCAATTTGCAGCGCCAGATCCTGCATCGCACCGACGCCATCGGCATGGCCAAGACCGCCTCGGCCAAACGCACCCTGGGCGAGATCAATCCTGAATGCCATGTCGTCGAACTCTCCGAGCGACTTGCCGGCCAGCGGCTGGACGATGAAGTCGCGCTGGCCGATGTCGTGCTCGACTGTTGCGACAACTTCGCCACACGCCATGCGGTCAATCGCGCCTGCGTCAAATTCCGCAAGCCGCTGGTTTCAGGCGCCGCGATCCGTTTCGACGGGCAGGTCGCGGTGTTCGACTCGCGCCAGGCGGACGCGCCCTGCTACCACTGCCTGTTTCCCGAGGGACAGGAGGTCGAGGAAGTGCGCTGCGCCGTGATGGGCGTGTTCGCGCCGCTGACCGGCATCATCGGCACAGTGCAGGCCGCGGAAGCCCTCAAGCTGCTGATCGGCTGCGGCACCAGCCTGGCCGGGCGCCTGCTGCTGCTCGATGGCCTGGGCATGGAATGGCGCGAGATCCGCGTGCCGCGCGATCCGGGCTGCGCGGTATGCGGGACTGCCGCAACCGCCGCATAGACTTGGAAGTTCAGAACAGCTGCCGGTGCCGGTAGCGTCCCGGCGCGTGACTGAGCGCGACCGAGAAGGCCAGCACGAACCAGAACAAGGGCAGGCGTCCAGGCTCCCAGAGCACCAGCAAGCCGACCAGCGCGATCTTCAACAGGGTGCCCAGGCCCTTGGCCTGGCGGAAGTAGGCCGGATTGGCCCAGGCGTCGAGGGCGACGATGCCGAGCCCCGAGACCAGCATCAGCGCGCCCCATCGCTCCGCACTCCCTGCGTCTGCCAGCACCACCGCCGAAATCCCGGCCAGCCCGGCGATATGGAATACGCGCAGGACGTTGATCAGCAGTCCGCGGCCGGGAAAATCGCGATGGCCGTCGTCTTTAGGCAAGGCGCGCCCGGATGCGCAAGTCGGCGCCGACGACGCGGCGCTCGATGATGTTGAGCCGCCGGACGCCGGCCAGGTCGCTGAGTTCCGCCAGGCCGAACATGCCGCGCGCTGCATCGCCGATCAGAATCGGCGCCTGGTAGATCAGCAGTTCATCGACACAGCCTTCGCGCAGCAGCGAGCCGTTGAGCCGGGTGCCGGCTTCGGCCAGCACTTCGTTGATGCCGCGCCGACCCAGTTCCTGCAGCAGCGCGGCAAGATCGACCTTGCCCTGGGAGTTGGGCAGGATCACGATTTCCGCGCCGCGCGCCTGCAAGGCCGCACTGCGCACCGGATTGTCCTGGGCCGCGGCGATCAGCACATTGCCGCCGTCGAGCACGGCCGCATCGGGCGGCGTTTCGAGCCGGCTGTCGATCACCACGCGCAGCGGCTGGCGGGTGGTCGCCACCTCGCGCACGGTGAGCCGCGGATTGTCGTCCTTGACCGTGCCGATGCCGGTCAGCACCGCGCAGGAGCGCGCGCGCCAGGCGTGGGCATCGCGCCGCGCATCCGGGCCGGTGATCCATTGCGAAACACCGTTGTTGAGCGCGGTCTTGCCGTCGAGGCTGGCCGCCACTTTGAGGCGCAACCAGGGCCGGCCGCGCGTCATGCGCGAGACGAAGCCGATGTTGAGTTCGGTGGCCTCGGCGGCCAGCAGTCCGCTGGCAACGTCGATCCCCGCCGCCGCCAGCTTCGCCAGCCCCTGTCCGGCCACCAGCGGATTCGGATCCTGCATCGCCGCGACCACGCGCGCAACGCCGGCCTCGATCAGCGCGTCGGCGCAAGGCGGCGTGCGGCCGTAATGGCTGCAGGGCTCCAGCGTGACGTAGGCCGTGGCGCGCAGCGCCGTAGCGCCAGCGCCAACTATTGCGGCGATCGCCGCAGCTTCGGCATGCGGCTGCCCGGCCTGTTCGTGCCAGCCTTCGCCGATGATGCGGCCATCGCGCACCATGACGCAACCAACACGGGGATTGGGCGTGGTGCTGTAAAGCCCGCGCTGCGCCAGTTGCAGCGCGCGCGCCATGAAGCCGTGGTCGGCCGCCGAAAAACTCATGCGGCGCTCATCTGCCGCTGCCCATCACGCCTTGGCCCGGGGCTGGCGCGGCTTCTTGATTTCGCGGATCGCATCGGAAAACTCGTCGACGTCCTCGAAATTGCGATACACGGAAGCGAAGCGGATGTAGGCCACCTTGTCGAGCTTCTTCAGCTCGCGCATCACCAGCTCGCCGATGCGGTCCGAGGCGACTTCGCGCAGCGCCAGCTGCACCAGCTTTTCCTCGATGCGATCGAGTGCCAGGTCGATGCTTTCGGTGGTGACGGGGCGCTTCCTCATCGCCAGCATCATGCTGGCCTTGAGCTTGTCGCGGTCGTAGTCGGTGCGGCTGCCGTTCTTCTTCACCACCTGCGGCAGTTGCAGTTCCACGCGCTCGTAGGTGGTGAAGCGCTTGTCGCAGGACAGGCAGCGACGGCGACGGCGCACGGTGTCGCCGTCCTCGTTCTCGCGGGTGTCCACCACCTGCGTATTCTCGTCATTGCAGTATGGACACTTCATAACCTGCTCCGCTAGTGGCGATCAGCCATATACCGGAAACTTCTTGCACAGCGCCGCCACTTCGCCGCGCACGCGCTGCAGCATGGCTTCGTCATGCGGCGCGTCGAGCACGTCGGCGATCAGGTTCGCCACCTGTTCCGCCTCGATCTCGGTGAAGCCGCGCGTGGTCATGGCCGGCGTGCCGATGCGGACACCGCTGGTGACGAAGGGCTTTTGCGGGTCGTTGGGAATCGCGTTCTTGTTCACCGTGATGTGGGCGCGGCCCAGCGCAGCTTCGGCATCCTTGCCGGTGATGTTCTTGGCCTGCAGGTCGACCAGAAAGACATGCGACTCGGTGCGGCCGGAGACGATGCGCAGGCCGCGGCTCTTGAGGACCTTGGCCATCACCTGGGCGTTGTCGATCACCTGCTCCTGATAGTTGCGGAACTCGGAGGTCATCGCCTCCTTGAAGGCCACGGCCTTGGCGGCGATCACGTGCATCAGCGGGCCACCCTGGAGGCCGGGGAAGATCGCCGAGTTGATCGCCTTTTCGTGTTCGGCGCGCATCAGGATCAGGCCGCCGCGCGGGCCGCGCAGGGTCTTGTGGGTGGTCGAGGTGACGACGTCGGCGTGCGGCACCGGGTTGGGGTAGAAGCCCGCGGCGACCAGGCCGGCATAGTGCGCCATGTCCACCATGAAGATGGCGCCGACCGCCTTGGCCACCTTGGCGAAGCGCTCGAAGTCGATTTTCAGCGCATAGGCCGAGGCGCCGGCGATGATCAGCTTGGGCTTATGCTCGTGAGCCAGCCTCTCCATCTCCGCGTAGTCGATTTCCTCGTTCTCGTCGAGACCGTAGGGCACGACATTGAACCACTTGCCGGACATGTTGAGCGTCATGCCATGCGTCAGGTGGCCGCCGGCGGCGAGGTTCATGCCGAGCACGGTGTCGCCGGGCTTGAGAAAGGCGAAGAACACCGCCTGGTTGGCCTGCGAGCCGGAATTCGGCTGGACGTTGGCGGCTTCCGCGCCGAACAGTTTCTTGGCGCGGTCGATGGCCAGTTGCTCGGCGACGTCGACATATTCGCAGCCGCCGTAATAGCGCTTGCCAGGGTAGCCTTCGGCATACTTGTTGGTTAGTTGCGAACCCTGGGCTTCCATGACCGGCCAGGAAACGTAATTCTCCGAGGCGATCAGCTCGATGTGATCTTCCTGACGATGGTTTTCGTTCTGAACCGCGCTCCAGAGTTCGGGGTCGCTCTTGGCAAGGGTGTTTTGCTTGGAGAACATTTTTTGGCTTTCAACAGAACGTTTCAGTGCAGGCCAACGCGTAGCGTCATGCCGAAACCAAAACATGGCGGAATCCGTGGATGGATGGGAGCGGGCGATTTTAGCATCGGCCCGGATCGATCCAAAATCCGGCCGCGGTGCTTCCCTATTCGAGGACTTCGTCGAGCGCCCGGGTCAAATGACTGCAGTCGCCCCAGGAAACCAGCCGCCAGCCGCGATCGTCGCGTTCCAGCCAGTTGAAGGCGGCGTTCGCCACCGGGAAATCGCGCGGAGCATCGAGCGCCCGGCCGGTGGCGGCGCGATAGGCGATATCCAGCACGCCGCCGTGGGTGAAAGCCAGCACCTTCTGTCCGGCATGGCGCGCGGCGAGCGCATCGAGCCCGCTCATTACACGGGCCGCGAACACCACCAGGGATTCGCCGGTCTCGTAGTCATGGTCCGGCGTCCGTGCCAGATGATGGCGATGCACCTCCGGGTGCTGCAGACTGGCTTCGTGCAAGGTGGCGCCCTGCAGCACGCCGAAATGCCGTTCGCGCAGAGTTGGCGCTGGCGCCACGGCGGGGCCGAGACCTGCTGTGGCAATCTGCGCCGTGTGCCAGGCGCGCAGCAAGTCGCTGCTGTAGATTGCGGCGAAGCTGTGCTGCGCCAGGCCGGGCCGCAAGGCCCGGGCCTGGGCTGCGCCGGTCGCGTTGAGATCGATGTCGATCTGCCCCTGAATCCGTCGCTCGCCATTCCAGTCGGTCTCGCCATGACGAACGAGACAGAGGCGCGTGACAGAAGGTGAATTGGGCATGCGCGGCATTTTACCCGCGGCCCGGCAAAGTCCTGGATTTCGCATTTAGTGTGACAATGCCTGGCGATTCCGGACCGGCCCGGAACCTGGCTCGACGAAAGGAAGCTTGCGCGATGTCCCTGCCCTCCGCGGCAACACCCTCGGCCACGCCGCTGCAGGCCGGTGAGGCCAGGCAGCTGCTGAAGGTCGCCACCGAATCGCTGCTCGGCCATTTCGCCGAGATCTGCGAAGGCGCGGTGATCGTCGATCGGCAGGCGCGCATCGTCTGGATGAACGAGCGCTACCCCAAGCGACTCGGCGTCGCCGACCCCGCCGCGGCGATTGGCCAGCCGGTGGAAAGCATCCTGCCCAACAGCCTAATGCGCGAGGTGGTGGACACCGGCCGCCCGATCATGCTCGACATCATGGACTTCGGCGAGGAATCCTTCGTCGTGGTGCGCCTGCCGCTGCGCGACAAGAGCGGCACGGTGATCGGCGGCATCGGCCTGATGCTGCTCGACGATGCGCGCAGCCTGGCGCCGCTGGTCTCGCGCTTCAACCGCCTCAAGCTCGACTACGCCGATTCGCAGCGCCGCCTGGCTGAGGCCCGGCGCGCCAAGTACACCCTGTCGTCCATCATCGGCGCTTCGGAGGCCTGCGTCGCCTACAAGCAGCAGGCGCGCCGCGCCGCGCGCACCCGAGCGCCGGTGCTGATCTTGGGCGAAACCGGGACCGGCAAAGAATTGCTGGCGCAGGCCATCCACAATGCCAGCTTGCGCGCCGACAAACCCTTCGTCGCGGTGAACCTGGCGGCGATCCCCGAGACCCTGCTCGAATCGGAGTTCTTCGGCACCGCGCCGGGTGCCTTTACCGGCGCCGAGCGCAAGGGCCGCGAGGGAAAGTTCAAGCTCGCCGACGGCGGCACGCTATTCCTCGACGAAATCGGCGACATGTGCGCGGCGCTCCAGGCCAAGCTGCTGCGCGTGCTGCAGGAAGGCGAATTCGAGGCGCTCGGCTCCAACCGGCTGGTCCCGGTCGATGTGCGCATCGTTGCCGCCACCAGCCGCGACCTCCAGGCCGAGGTCGAGGCCGGGCGTTTTCGTGCCGATCTCTACTACCGGCTCAACGTCGTCACCTTGTCGATGCCGCCGCTGCGGGAGCGGCTGGCCGACTTGCCGCTGCTCTGCGAGCACATGCTGGAAGCGCTGTGCCGCAAGCTCGGCCTTCCCCCGCGCGACATCGCGGCGGAGGCATTGCAGCGACTGCATCGGCACCATTGGCCGGGCAACATCCGCGAGTTGCAGAACGTGCTGGAGCGCGCGCTGATGATGAGCGACGGCGAACTCCTCACGGCGGCCGACATCGACGCCGTGCTACCCGCGGCCAAGCCCGCAGCGCCCGCGCCGGCCGGGCTTACGCTGGCCGAGGCCATCGCCGAGGCCGAGCGCAGCAGCATCCGCAAGGCACTGGCCGCCTGCGGCGGCAACAAGGCCCGCGCCGCGGCCGAACTAGGCATCTCGCGCACCTCGCTCTACGAAAAAATCGCCCTGCTCGGCCTGGGCTGAAGCCGCGGGGCGGCAAGTGTCCGCCGTGCCGCACTCGCTGTGCGCCCGGGCGTACAGCGCCCGTCCGACGGCCGGACGATGCCTCGCAAAATCAGGCAGTTCCGCATCTCGTCCTGGATGGCCCGGTCCTTGCTGAAGGGTATCCACGCCTTCCGCTCGATGCCGTGTTGGAAGCGCAGCGTGCCGCCGCAGGCGCCGACCATGACGAGGAGACCACTGTGACCCAGCACGCGCTGACTGCCGCCTTCCGCGCTGGCGAAACCGGCAAGGTCGTCACCGCCCGCCAGGCCGTGCAGTTGATTCGTGACGGCGATACCGTCGCCACCAGCGGCTTTGTCGGCATCGGCTTCGCCGAGAACATCGCCGTCGCGCTCGAAGCGCTGTTCCTGGAAGGCGAGGCCGCCGAGCTGCAAAGCCTCGGCCGGCCGCGCAACCTGACGCTGGTATATGCCGCCGGCCAGGGCGACGGCAGCGCGCGCGGCCTCAACCACCTGGGCCACGACGGCCTGGTCAGCCGCGTGATCGGCGGCCACTGGGGCCTGGTGCCGACGCTGCAGCAGCTCGCCGTGGCCAACCGCATCGAGGCCTGGAACCTTCCGCAGGGCGTGATCTGCCACCTGTTCCGCGACATCGCCGCAGGCAAGCCCGGCACGCTGACCCGCGTCGGCCTCGGCACCTTCGTCGATCCGCGCCATGGCGGCGGCAAGCTCAACGAAAAGACCCTCGCCTGCGCTACCGAGCTGGTGCGCGTGATGGACATCGACGGCGAGGAATACCTGTTCTACAAGGCCTTCCCGATCAATGTCGGCATCATCCGCGGCACCACGGCCGACCCCGAGGGCAACATCAGCATGGAGAAGGAAGCACTGACGCTGGAAGCCCTGGCCATCGCCATGGCCGCGCACAATTCCGGCGGCATCGTGATCGCCCAGGTCGAGCGTCTCGCCGAGCGCAATTCCCTGAATCCGCGCCAGGTCAAGATTCCCGGCGTGCTGGTGGATTGCGTGGTGGTGGCGGAACAACCCGCGTACCACATGCAGACCTTCATCGAGCCCTACAGCCCGGCCTTTGCCGGCGAAATCCGGGTGCCGCTGTCCACCGAATTTGGCAACAGCGCGCCGATGGCGCTCGACGCGCGCAAGGTCATCGCCCGCCGCGCGGCGCTGGAACTCGGCGCCAACGACGTCGTGAATCTTGGCATCGGCATGCCGGAAGGCGTCGCTTCGGTCGCCGCGGAGGAGAAGATCATCGACCTCATCACGCTCACCGCCGAGCCCGGCGTGATCGGCGGCGTGCCCGCCGGCGGCCTCAACTTCGGCGCCGCCACCAATCCCCAGGCCATCCTCGACCAGCCCAGCCAGTTCGATTTCTACGATGGCGGCGGGCTCGACATCGCCTTCCTCGGCCTGGCCCAGGCCGACCGCGAGGGCAACCTCAACGTCTCCCGCTTCGGCCCCAAGCTGGCCGGCGCCGGCGGCTTCATCAACATCAGCCAGAACGCGCGGAAAGTGGTGTTCGTCGGCACCTTCACGGCCGGCGCGATGGAAATCGAACTGGGTGCCGGCGGCCTCAAAATCCTCGTCGACGGCAAGGCCAGGAAGTTCGTGCAGGAGGTCGAGCACCGCACCTTCAGCGGCCCGGTCGCGGCCAGGAGCGGCAAGACCGTGCTCTACGTCACCGAACGCTGCGTCTTCCGCCTCTGCGCCGACGGCCTGGAACTGATGGAGATCGCCCCCGGCGCCGACCTGCAGCGCGACATCCTCGATCGCATGGAGTTCGCGCCGATACTGCGGCAGCCGCCGGCACTGATGGATGCGCGCATCTTCCTGCCGGAACCGATGGGCCTGCGCCCGCGACTGCTGGAGATGCCGCTCGAACAGCGCCTCGGCTACGACCCGGAGCAGAACATCTTTTTCGTCGATTTCGAGGGGCTGTCGGTGCGCAGCGCAGAAGACATCGACCGCATCCTGCGTGCCGTCGAGGCGCGCCTGGCGCCGATCGGGCACAAAGTTGCAGCGGTGGTCAATTACGAGCGCTTCAGCATCGCGCCGGAACTGATCGACGACTACACCGGCATGGTCAAGGGCCTGATGGAACGCCACTACAGCGACGTCACGCGCTATACCGCGAGTACCTTCCTGCGCGCCCGGCTCGGTGAATCCTTCGGCAAGCGGGTCGCCGATCCGCATCTCTTCGCGACTCTCGACGAAGCCCATAGACACCTGCGGCGCAAGGCATCCGCGGCGCCATGAGGCACGCCGTCAAACCGCCGTTCCGGCGCCGACCCGGCGCGAGCCCGGATTCAGGGCTCGCGCCGCGCGTCGCTGCGCAGCATGCGCGTCAGGTGCTGCCGCACATAGCCGATGTGATTCGCGGCGGCGGCCAGTGCCTGTGCCGCATCGCCCTTCTCGATGGCGCGCCACACCGCGCGATGCTGGGCGAGCAATTGCTCCCGGGCGGCCTGCACCTGCATCAGCTCGCTGAGATTGCGCCGCAGGTTGTCGCGCATCAGGCGCAGCAGGCTCGCCGTCAGGTGGCCGACGATGACGTTGTGCGAAGCTTCGGCGATGGCCTGGTGAAAAGCCAGGTCGGTATCGACCTGGGCGTCGAGATCACTGCCGGCAAGCGCGGCCTCAAGTCGCTCCAGGCATTGCCGGACCCGTTCGCGGTCGGCCGCGGTGGCCCGCAGCGCGGCGCACTCGGCCGCACGGCCCTCCAGCATGTGGCGAAATTCCAGCATGTCCTCATGCACTGCGGGATGGTCGCGCAGGATTTCCTCCCACGGATTGCCAAAGCCCGTATCGAGCCGGGCGGTGACGAAGGTGCCGCCGCCCTGCCGGCTTTCGAGCAGGCCGCGCGCCGCCAACTTCTGAATCGCTTCGCGCAACGAAGCGCGGGATACGCCCAATTGCACCGACAACTCACGTTCCGAGGGCAAACGATCACCCGGCTTGAGCCGCCCCTCAAGCATGCGCTGTTCAATCTCCCGTGCAACGACATCGGCCAGTCGCGGCGCGAACATTTTTGCTTCCATGAACAAAATATAACATTGGTCTGACCATAATATCCAGATGGACGGCTTCCATTTTGAGTTTTTGCTCAAACCTATTGACAGTGCAAGTCGTGGTCATTACCATTTCGTCACTTTTGGTCTGACCATTGATCCATCAATAGCAGCTGGCGGATCGATTGCGACTTCCAGGCATTTCGATCACCTGCGGCAAAACGCGGCTGACATCAGGGAGCGGTTCTTGAATCAACGAATGTTGAAGGCACGGGTTAATATAGCCGCGGGCGGTAACAGGACGCGATCCGAAAAAGAACAGCCGCCCACCGCGCTTGAACCACCCCATGACCTGCGCCAATGCGGTCCGTCATCGCCCCAGCGCCCCGAGGAGACGCCATGCAAGGCCTGCTGAAACTGTCACGCCTGATCGACTGGTTGAACGATAGGCTCGGGCGCGGCCTGAAGTGGCTGATCCTGGCCGCGGTGCTGATTTCGGCCGGCAACGCCATCGTGCGCAAGACGCTGGACATGAGTTCGAACTCCCTGCTCGAAATCCAGTGGTACCTGTTCGCCACGGTATTCATGCTGGGTTCGGGCTTTGCCTTCCTGAAAAACGCCCACGTCCGCATCGACTTCATTTCCAACCACCTCTCGGCACGCACACGCAACCTGATCGACATCGTCGGCATCGTCGTCTTTTTGCTGCCGCTGTGTTACATGATCATCACCCTGTCCTGGCCGCTCTTCATGAACGCCTGGAACAGCGGCGAAATGTCGCAGAATGCCGGCGGCCTGATCCGCTGGCCGATGTACGGCCTGATCCCGCTCGGCTTCGCCGTCCTCGCGCTGCAGGGCCTGTCCGAACTCATCAAGCGCGCCGCCTTCGTCAGCGGTACCGGTCCGGACGTCATCAGTCACGTCGAAACCGCAGCCACCGATGAAATCGGCCACGAGATCGAGGAACACGCGGCACACGTACGAGAGGAAGTCCGTTGATGGAATTCATAGTCCAGAACTTCGTGCCGCTGATGTTCGGCGGCCTGCTGCTGTTCCTCCTGACCGGCTTTCCGGTCGCTTTCGCGCTGGCCGCCACCGGCCTGTTCTTCGGCTTCATCGGCATGGAAGCCGGCATGTTCCCGCCCTCGCTGTTCCAGGCGCTGCCGCTGCGCATCTTCGGCATCATGCAGAACGACACGCTGCTGGCGATTCCCTTCTTCACCTTCATGGGCATCATCCTGGAGAAGAGCGGCATGGCCGAGGATCTGCTGGAAACCATCGGTCAGGTGTTCGGCCCGGTGCGCGGCGGCCTGGCGCTGGCCGTGATCTTCGTCGGCGCGCTGCTCGCCGCCACCACCGGCGTGGTCGCCGCCGCGGTGATTTCGATGGGGCTGATCTCGCTGCCCATCATGCTGCGCAACGGCTACAACCGTACCATCGCCACCGGCGTGATCACCGCCTCGGGCACCCTGGCGCAAGCCATCCCGCCTTCGCTGGTGCTGATCGTGATGGCCGATCAACTCGGCCGTTCGGTCGGCGACATGTATGCCGGCGCGCTGGTTCCCGGCCTGCTGCTGGTGGCCTGCTACGCCGCCTTCGTGATCGTCGTCGCCATCGTCAAGCCGGCCTGGGTGCCGGCCCTGCCGCCCGAGGCGCGCATATACAAAGAGGCCAACGGCGCCTCCGGCCACAAGTCGCTGCTGCTGCTGATGCTGCTTGCAGCCGCGGCGGGCTACGGCTGGAGCCATGTGCATGATTCGATAATCGGTGCCTGGACCGGTCGTGAGGATCCCGCGCCGGCCGATGAAGTGCTGATCCTGTCGATGACGATATCCTCGTTCGTCGCGCTCGGCCTGGCGATGCTGAACCATCTGTTCAAGTTCGGTCTGCTCTCGAAGCTCTCGGAGCGCGTGACCTTCGTGCTGATACCGCCGCTGGTGCTGATTTTCCTGGTGCTCGGCACCATCTTTCTGGGCCTCGCCACCCCGACCGAGGGCGGCGCCATGGGTGCGCTCGGCGCCTTCATCATGGCGTTGGCACGACGCAAACTGGAGCTGAGACTGCTCAAGGAGGCGCTCGAAAACACCTCCAAGCTGGCCATTTTCGTGCTCTTCATCCTGATCGGTTCGACGGTGTTTTCCTTCACCTTCAATGCCGCCGATGGCCACATCTTCGTCGAACACCTGTTCAGCAAGCTGCCGGGCGGTGCCATGGGCTTCCTGATCGTCGTCAACCTGCTGGTTTTCGTGCTCGGCATGTTCATCGACTTCTTCGAGATCGCCTTCATCGTCGTGCCGCTGATCGCCCCGGTGGCGGAGAAGATTCTGCCGGCCCTGTTGCCGGCGGGCAGCGATGCGCTGATCTGGTTCGGCGTGGTCATCGCCATGAACCTGCAGACCTCCTTCCTCACGCCGCCCTTCGGCTTCGCGCTGTTCTACCTGCGCAGCGTCGCCGCCAAGAGCGATTACAACGACCGCGTCACGGGCAAGCGCATCCCGGCGGTCACCACCAACCAGATCTACAGCGGCGCGATTGCCTTCATCGTGCTGCAAGTGATCATGATCGCCGTCGTGGTGATCTACCCTAAGCTGGTACTCGGCAGTCTCGACCAGGCGCCGGCGGCCAACGTGCAGGACATCCAGCTCGAAATGCCGCCGCCGGTGGACCTGGAGACGACGGCGGAAGAAGGTGAACAGCCTGAGTCGGGCGAGGCGGAGAAAGAGACGGATGAGGCGGAGCAAGAAGCGGCTGACGCGCAGGAACAGGCGGCAGACGACGATGCTTCCAAGGCCTTGCAGCAGTCCATCGACAAGGGCAAGTAGTTCTTGAAGCGTAGTGTTGTAGTATCCGGCGACGGACCAGTCCGGCCCAGTCGTCATGTTTGAACCACATCGAGGAGATCAATACATGGAACGTCGCAAGTTTCTGCAAAACGCCGGCATCGCCGGCATCCTGGCAGCCGGAGTCGCGCCGGCGGTGCGTGCGCAGACCCCTACCATCCGCTGGCGTCTGGCGTCAAGCTTCCCCAAGGCGCTCGACACCATCTTCGGCGCTGCCGACACCTTCTCGAAGGCGGTCAGTGATGCCACGGGCGGCAAGTTCACCATCTCGGTTCATGCCGGTGGCGAATTGATGCCTGCCTTCGGCGTGGTGGACGGCGTGCAGCAGGGCACCGTCGAGTGCGCGCACACCGCCCCGTATTATTTCTTCGGCAAGGACGACACCTTCGCCATCGACTGTGCGATTCCCTTCGGCCTCAACAGCCGCCAGATGACGGCCTGGATGTACGAAGGCAACGGCTTGACCTTGCTGCGCGAGTTCTACAAGAACTACAACATCGTCAATTTCCCGATGGGTAACACCGGCGCCCAGATGGGCGGCTGGTACCGCAAGGAAATCAAGTCGCTGGCGGACATCAAGGGTCTCAAGATGCGCATCGGCGGCTTCGGCGGCAAGGTGCTGTCGGCCATCGGCGGTGTGCCGCAGAACATTCCCGGCGGCGAGATCTACCAGGCACTGGAAAAGGGCACCATCGACGCCACCGAGTGGGTCGGCCCCTACGACGACGAAAAGCTCGGCTTCCAGAAAGTCGCCAAGCACTACTACTACCCGGGTTGGTGGGAAGGCGGTCCGCAGCTCTCGCTCTACGTCAACCAGAAGGCCTACGACGCGCTGCCCGCCGACTACAAGGCAATCGTCGCCGCTGCGGCGTCGCATGCCCACGTCGTGATGCAGGCCAAGTACGACGCCAAGAACCCGGCTGCATTGAAGCGCCTGGTCGCCAACGGTGCCAAGCTGCATGTGTTCAACAAGACCATCCTCAAGGCTGCCCACGATGCGGCGATGTCCCTGTACTCGGACCTGTCGGCCAAGAATCCGGCCTGGAAGAAGGTCTATACGGACTATGCCGCGTTCCGCGACGAGCAGCATCTGTGGTTCCGCTTCGCCGAAGCCGGGTTCGACAACTTCATGCAGACCGGCCGCGGCGCCCCCGCCAAGGCGGCACCGAAGAAGAAGTAAGCCCGCATCGCTCCGGCCGGCAACGGCCGGCGTCAAGGACAACCCCGCTGCGGCGGGGTTTTTCTTATGTCCGCGCCGGAAGCGCGGACATATCCCCTGGCGGGATTGCCGCGCTCCGCGTCTGCCCCGGCACGCGGAGCGCGGCGCCCGTCAGCGCCGCGCGAGACGCCAGAGCGAGGTCAACTCCGCGGCACGCGCGGCGTGCAGCGGGTCGCTGCGATCTGCGCTGCGCGGATGGCTCGGCTTGGCATCGAGCCGTCCCACCAATTCCAGCCCGGCGGCTGCGATCGTCGCCAGCAGTTCCTCGCGACTGCGCAGGCCCAGATGTTCGGCAAGATCGGAGAGCACCAGCCAGCCCTCTCCGCCCGGTTCCAGATGTGCCGCCAGGCCGCCGATCCATCCCATCAGCATGCGACTGTCCGGATCATAGACCGCGCGCTCCAGCGGCGACGCGGCGCGGGCCGGCAGCCAGGGCGGATTGCACACGATCAGCGACGCGCGCCCCGGCGGAAACAGATCGGCAGCCATCACCTCGACCCGCGCCGCCAGACCCAGTCGCTCCAGGTTCTCGGCGGCGCAGGCCAGGGCGCGCGGATCCTGGTCGGTGGCGACGACGCGGGCCACACCGCGCTGCGCCAGCAGTGCGGCCAGCACGCCGGTACCGGTGCCGATGTCGAACGCCAGGTCGCAACCGGCGGGCAGCGGCGCGGCGGCGACCAGGTCGACATACTCGCCGCGCACCGGGGCGAACACGCCGTAATGCGGATGAATGCGCGCGCCGAGCGCCGGCACCGCGACACCCTTCTTGCGCCACTCGTGGGCGCCGATCAGGCCCAGCAGTTCGCGCAATGAAGCGACGAAGGGCCCGGAGGCGGGGCCATAGGCGGCGGCACACGCCTCGCGCACGTCGGGTGCCCGGCGCAGCGGCAGATGGTAATCGTCGTCGAAGGGCAGCAGCAGCATGCCCAGCGTGCGCGCCCGTTGCGACTGGGCCAGCCGGTAGCGGTGAAAGGCCTCGGCGGCGGTTGCCGGCGCCGCCGGCGCCCGGCGCGGCTTGCGCTCGATGCGCCGGGCCATGGCCTGCAGCAGTTGCCGCGCGTTCTGGAAATCGCCGCGCCACAGCAGCGCGGTGCCCTCGCAAGCGAGACGATAGGCCGCATCGGCGGTGATGCGGTCATCGGCGGGCACCACCTTGCCCGGCGGCGCTGCGCCGCCCTCCGAGTGCCAGCGGGCGCAGTGCACTGCGCCGTGCTCGGTCCACGAAATCACCGCGACTGGACTTGCAGCACTGACTGTCACGTGCGGGGCCTGACTCGAAACGACACGGTGATTACCTCGACGGAGCTCGACGTAGCTCGACGTATAGGGGTGGGGCGCGTGCCAGGTCGCCGCCGTAGCGCCAGCGCCAACTCTTGCCGGCGTCAGTTGCCGGCGATCGTCATGCGCTCGACCAGCATCGAGCCGACCTGTTTCGAGCCGCGCACCTCGATGTCGTTGCCGATGGCGGCGATGCCGCGCAGCATCTCGCGCAGATTGCCGGCGATGGTGATCTCCTCCACCGGATAGGCGATTTCGCCGTGTTCCACCCAGTAGCCCGCGGCGCCGCGCGAATAGTCGCCGGTCACGTAATTCACGCCCTGGCCGAGCAGCTCGGTCACCAGCAGGCCGCTGCCCATTTCGCGCAGCAGTCCCTGGAGGTCGTGGCGTCCCGGCTGCACCAGCAGGTTGTGCGAGCCGCCGGCATTGCCGGTGGTGGCCATGCCCAGCTTGCGCGCCGAGTAGGTGGACAGGAAGTAGCCTTGCAGCACGCCGTTCTTCACCACCTCGCGGTCGTGCGTGGCGACGCCATCGTCATCGAAGGGCGAGGAGGCGAAGGCGCCGCGGATGTGCGGGCGTTCGCTGATCTGGACGAAGTCGGGGAAGATCTGCTGGCCCAGGCTGTCGAGCAGGAAGGAGGTCTTGCGATACAGCGAACCGCCGGAGATGGCATGGACGAAGCTGCCTATCAGTCCGGCCGCCAGCGGCGCTTCGAAAATCACCGGGCACTTGCGCGTCTTCAGTTTGCGCGCACCGAGCCGGGCCAGCGCACGCCGCGCCGCGTAGTCGCCGATGCGGGCGGCATCGGGAAACTCGTCCGCATTGCGCCGCGTCGCGTACCAGTCATCGCGCTGCATGTCCTCGCCTTCGCCGGCGATCACCGAGCAGGAGACATAGTGGCGCGAGGTGGCGAAGCCTCCCATGAAGCCCAGGCTGTTGGCCGACACGAATTGCGACTGTTGCGCCGACACGGTGGCACCTTCGGAGTTCTTCACCATCGGGCTGACATCGAAGGCGGCCTGTTCGCAGCGGCGCGCAAGCTGCATGGCGTCCTCCACCGAAATATCCCAGGGATGGAACAGATCGAGGTCCATGCCTTGCGTCGCCAGCAGCTTCGCCTCGGGCAGGCCGGCGCAATCGTCCTCGGCGGTGAAGCGGGCGATCGACAGCGCCGCCTCGACCGAGGCCCTGACCGCCGCCGGCGAAAAGTCGGAACTGCTGGCATGGCCACGTCGCTGGCCGAGGTACACCGAGACGCCGAGCCCCTTGTCGCGGTTGTACTCGATGGTTTCGACCTCCTGCCGGCGCACGCTGACCGACTGGCCGAAACCCTCCGAAACATCGACCTCGCAAGCGGTCGCGCCCTTGCTGGCCGCGTGGTCGAGAACGGACTGCGCCAATGCGCGCAACGCCTCTTGAGAATGAGCGAAACCTTGGGACATGCGGGAACCCTTCGATTGGCGAAGCTATAATCATATCCCACCGGGGGATACCGTCCCCCTCGCAAACTCCGGGGACATGACCGTGGACGATATCGATAACGACGCGGACGAATATTCCGGCCCCAGCAAGTCGCAACTGAAGCGCGAAATGACCGCCTTGCAGGATCTCGGTGCGGAACTGGTGGCGCTGTCGAAGGAGCGCCTGGCGAAGATAGACATTCCGGAACGCTTGCGCGACGCCTTGCTCGAAGCACAGCGCATCACCAAGCACGAAGCCAGGCGGCGCCAGATGCAATACATCGGCAAGATCATGCGCACGGTCGATGCGGCGCCCCTGCGTGTGGCGATGGACGAAATCAATGGCGTGTCGAAAGCCGCCACGATTCGCCAGCACCAGTTGGAAAGATTGCGTACGCGGCTGATGGAAGACGAGGCGGTGTTCAGCGAAGTGGCCCGCGACTACCCCGGTGCCGACATGCAGCATCTGCGCCAGTTACGGCGCAATGCGCTGAAGGAAGCCCAGCAGGGCAAGCCGCCACGCGCCTACCGCGAATTGTTCCGCGAACTGCGCGCCCTCGAAGGCAGTGCCGCGGCGGACGACACGGCGAACGGCGCGGCGGACGACGACGCCGGCTAGCGGCGCCTAGGCAAAATCCTTTTGCGGCGCGGGCGCCGGACTGCTGCTCGAGGTCAGGATGGTCAGCACCGCCTGCGCGTGTTCCGCCGCATCGCGCCCGAGGCCCGTCAGATAACCGCCGTCGACCAGGGTCAGCAGACCCTTGGCATGCAGGCGCTGCGTCGCGGCGATGACTGCCGGATCGGCGGTCTTGTGCACCTTGATGCCATGCTGGCTGGTCTCCAGGTCGAAGCGGATCAGGGTATTCAGTTCATGGATCAGATCGGGCGTGTAGGGCATGTCAAACCTCGCTCTTGAATGTACGGCAATGGACACATTCTAGCTTCCGGAGCCGCGAGCGCAGGCTTTTGCCCGAAGGAAATCTCCGCGGCCGGTGCTTCAAAGGCCGGGATCGGCGCCTTCGCCCTTCAACGTAGCCTCGACCATGCGCCGCGTCAACTGCGGGGCCAGCAGTTCCATGAAGTCGTATTCGTAGCCGCGCAGCCAGATGTCGCGGCGAAAGGCGATCCGCGTGGTGTTGCCCTCGAACAAGTGGGTGGCCGGCAGGGCGGCCAGCGCGGCGTCGCGCAGCGGGTCGAAGGCCATTTCGGCGATGATGCCAACGCCCAAACCGAGTTCGACATAGGTCTTGATCACATCGGAATCGATCGCGGTCAGCATCACATTGGGCCGCAGGCTCTGCCGCTCGAAGGCGCGATCGATGCGCGAACGCCCGGTGAAGGTCGCGTCGTAGGTGATCAGCGGATGGTCGGCCAGCGCCGCCAGCGTCAGCGGCTGGCGTTCCAGCAGCGGGTGCCCCCTGGGCGTCACCACCAGATGCGCCCACTGGAAACAGGGCAAGGTCAGCAACTCGGCATGCCGGTCGAGTGCCTCGGTGGCAATGCCCAGATCGGCGCTGCCGTCCAGCACCCAGTCCGCGACCTGCAATGGGCTGCCCTGCTGGATGTGCAGGCGTATCTGCGGGTAGCGCTGGACGAAGCGCTGGATCACCGGCGGCAAGGTGTAGCGCGCCTGGGTGTGGGTGGTCGCGATCGACAGCATGCCGCTGCTTTCCGCGGCGTAGTCCTCGCCCACCCGCTTCATGTTCTGCGCCTCGGTCAAGATGCGCCGCGCCATCGCCAGCACGATCGATCCGGGAGCGCTCACGGCGATGAGGCGCTTGCCGCTGCGCTCGAAAATCGTCACGCCGAGTTCTTCCTCGAGCATGCCGATCTGCTTGGAGACCCCCGGCTGCGACGTAAACAAGGCCTCCGCGGCGGCTGACACGCTGAGTCCGCGCCGCTCGACTTCCACCAGGTAACGCAGTTGCTGGAGTTTCATGATTTGATTATATACCCGCTTCTTCTATCTAAATACATATTAAGTATTTTTCAGGCCTATATGAACTCGCTACGATGGCTTCCATCATGGAATTCATCTTCAACCCCGCCCTGTCGATTTCCGGCTTCGCCGTCGGCCTGCTGGTCGGCCTGACCGGCGTCGGCGGCGGCTCGCTGATGACGCCCTTGCTGGTACTGCTGTTCGGCTTCAAGCCGGCGACCGCAGTGGGCACTGACTTGCTATATGCGGCGATCACCAAAAGCGGCGGTTCCTGGGTGCATCACCGGCATGGCAACATCGAATGGCGCATCACCGGACGCCTCGCCCTCGGCAGCGTCCCGGCCGCCGGCTTGACCCTGTTGGCGCTCGCGCAACTCGGCATAAAAGGCCACGGCGCGACGGGATTGATCTCCGTGGTGCTCGGCTTTTCCCTGCTGCTGACTGCGCTTTCCCTGTTCTTCCGCCAGCGCCTGCTGGACTTGGCCAAGCGCCGTAGCGCCAGCGCCAACTTTGCCCAGCGTCATGTCGCCGGCCTGACGGTTGCCGTGGGCGCCATCGTCGGCGCATTGGTGACGATTTCCTCGGTCGGCGCCGGCGCGCTCGGCGTCACCGCGCTCGCCTTCCTCTATCCGCAACTGGCCGCGCGCCGCATCGTCGGCTCGGACATCGCCCATGCCGTGCCGCTGACCCTGGTCGCCGGCCTCGGCCACTGGTGGCTGGGCACGGTCGATGTGGTGCTGCTGGTCTCGCTCTTGATCGGTTCGCTGCCCGGCATCGCGCTCGGTGCCCACTTCGCCGCGAGGGTGCCGGAACGGGCGCTGCGCGGCCTGCTCGCCTCCGTACTGCTGCTGGTCGGCGGCAAGCTGATCTTCGTCTAACCCCAGGGAAATACGCGCCATGTACAAATACGACGACTACGACCACGCCATTGTCCAGGCCCGCGTTGCCCAGTTCCGTGGCCAGACCGAGCGCTATCTTGCCGGCGTATTGAGCGACGACGAGTTCCGTCCGCTGCGCCTGCAAAACGGCCTCTACATCCAGCGCCACGGCCCCATGCTGCGTTTGGCCGTGCCCTACGGCCTGCTCTCGGCCGCGCAACTGCGCCGCTTTGCCGACATCGCCCGCCGCTACGACCGCGGCTACGGCCACTTCACCACGCGCCACAACCTGCAACTGAACTGGGTCAAGCTGCCCGAGGTGCCCGCCATCCTCGCCGAACTGGCGCAGGACGAACTGCACGCGATCCAGACCTCGGGCAACTGCATCCGCAACGTGACCACCGATCATTTCGCCGGCGTCGCCGCCGACGAGATTGCCGACCCGCGACCCTGGGCCGAGATCCTGCGCCAGTGGTCAACCTTCAACCCCGAGTTCGCCTACCTGCCGCGCAAGTTCAAGGTCGCGATCTCGGGCGCCGCCGAGGACCGCGCCGCGATCCAGGTGCACGACCTCGGCTTGCAGGTAGCCAGGAGCGATGCGGGCGAGATCGGCTTCAAGGTCTATGCCGGCGGCGGCCTCGGCCGCACCCCGCTGTTGGGCCAGGTGGTGCGCGAGTTCCTGCCCTGGCAGCACCTGCTGAGCTATACCGAAGCGCTGCTGCGCGTGTTCAACCGCCACGGCCGCCGCGACAACGCATTCAAGGCACGCATCAAGATCCTGGTCAAGGCGCTCGGTCGCGAGGAGTTCGCGCGGCAGGTCGAGGAGGAATGGGCGCATTTGCAGAGTGGCCCTTCCACCCTGACGCAAGCCGAAGTCGACCGCGTCTCCAGGCAGTTCGCCGCGCCAGCCTACGAAACCCTGGCCGCGGACGACCTCTGCCACCTCGCCCACCTGCGCGAGGACAAGGCCTTCGCGCGCTGGGTCGAACGCAACGTGCAGACGCATAGAGTGGCCGGTTACGCCGCCGTCACGCTTTCGCTGAAGAAGCCCGGCGCCGCTCCCGGGGACGCCAGCAGCGAACAGATGGAAGCCGCCGCCGACCTGGCCGAGCGTTACAGCTTCGGCGAGATCCGCGTCTCCCACGAACAGAACCTGATCCTCGCCGACGTACCGCAGCGCGAGCTTTACACCGTCTGGCACCGCGCCAAGGCCGCATGCCTGGCCGCGCCCACGGTCGGCCTGATCCAGGACCTGATCACCTGCCCCGGCGGCGACTTCTGCGGCCTGGCCAATGCCCGTTCGCTGCCGATCGCAGCGGCGATCCAGGAGCGCTTCGAGGATCTGGATTACCAGCACGACATCGGCGAATTCGAACTCAACATTTCCGGCTGCATGAATTCCTGCGGCCACCATCACCTCGGAGCGATCGGCATTCTCGGCGTCGACAAAAACGGCGAGGAATGGTACCAGGTCACCCTCGGCGGCCGCCAGGGCAATGATGCACGCATCGGCGAGGTGATCGGCCGCTCCTTTGCCGCCGCCGAAGTGCCGGATGCCATCGAGCGCCTGATCGGCGTCTACCTCGCGCACCGTCATGCCGACGAGCGTTTCATCGATACCTTCGACCGCATCGGCGAAGAGCCCTTCCGCAATGCCGCGTACCCGCAACCCCATCAATCGAGGAGAGTCGCAAATGGCTAAGAAACAGATCATCAAGGAGCGTCGCCTGCAGGATGACGCGTGGAAAGTCGTGACCCTGGTCGACGGCGCAGCGCCGTTCGACGTCTGCCTGCCGGTCGGCCCGCTGCTGGTGCCGGTTGCGGTCTGGAAAGCGAAGAAGGCCTGCCTGATCCACCGCGAGTATGAGCACGGCACGCCGCTGGGGATCTGGCTGGCGCCCGAGGATGATCTCGCCGAGATTGCCGCCGACCTCGACGACTTCACGGTGATCGCCGTGCATTTTCCGAAATTCACCGACGGCCGCGGCTACTCGACCGCGCGCCTGCTACGCGAACGTTACGGCTATGACGGCGAGTTGCGCGCCTTCGGCGACATCGGCCGTGACCAGATTTTCTTCCTGAATCGCGTCGGCTTCGACGCCTTCGTGATCGGCGAAGGCAAGAGCGCCGAGGATGCATTGGCCGCCTTTGACGATTTCCCCGAGAGCTACCAGGGCAACGCGGTCCAGCCGCTGCCCCTGTTCCGCCGACGGGTCGCCTGAACTAAAACTGGAAGGAGCCTGCCATGCTGCGTGAAAATCTGCCCGCCATACCGGATCTGGCCGACCTCGAACTGGTCGCCGCCGTCGCCGAAAAGGCCGTCGGCGTCAAGCAACTGCTGCGCGACGTCGCGCGCGACTACGCGCCTGCCGTGTTCGCCAACAGCCTCGGCGCCGAAGACATGGTGCTGACCGACATGATCTGGAGCGAGGGAACGCAGATCGGCATCTTCTCGCTCGACACGGGGCGCCTGCCGACCGAGACCTACGAGCTGATGGCGCGTGCCGAGCGTCACTACGGTCGCCGCCTGGAGGTGTTTGCACCACGCCACGATACGGTGCAGGACTTCGTCACCGGCTTCGGCATCAACGGCTTCTACGACTCGGTCGAGGCACGCAAGGCCTGCTGCCATGCGCGCAAGGTCGAGCCGCTGCAACGCGCCCTGGCCGGCAAACAGGCCTGGATCACCGGCCTGCGCGCCGCGCAGTCGCAGACCCGCGAAAAGCTCAAGACCGTGAGCTTCGACAGTATCAACAACCTGGTCAAGATCAGCCCGCTGACGGACTGGAGCGAGCGCGAGATATGGGTTTACCTGCGCGCCAACAAGGTGCCCTACAACGCGCTGCATGATCGCAACTATCCCAGCATCGGTTGCGCGCCCTGCACCCGCGCCATCCAGCCCGGCGAAGACGTGCGCGCCGGCCGCTGGTGGTGGGAAGCCCCGGAGACCAAGGAATGCGGCCTGCACCTGGTCGATGGCCGCCTGCAACGAATCGAGAAGCAAGGGACCGCGGCATGAGCACGCTGGCGCTGCAGCAACACGCAACGCTGTCGCACCTGGACTGGCTGGAATCCGAATCCATCCATATCCTGCGCGAAGTCGCCGGCCAATGCGCCAATCCGGCGCTGCTATTCTCCGGCGGCAAGGACTCGCTGGTGCTGCTGCGTCTGGCGGAAAAGGCCTTCCGCCCGGGACGCTTCCCGTTTCCCCTGCTCAACATCGATACCGGCCACAACTATCCGGAGGTGATCGACTTCCGCGACTTTCGCGCCTGCCAGTTGAACGAACGCCTGATCGTGCGCTCGGTCGAGGATTCGATGCGGCGCGGCACCGTGGTGCTGAAGACTCCCGGCGAGTCGCGCAACAAGCACCAGTCGGTGACGCTGCTCGAAGCCATCGAGGAGTTCGGCTTCGACTGCTGCATCGGCGGCGCGCGGCGCGACGAGGAAAAGGCGCGGGCCAAGGAGCGCATTTTCTCCTTCCGTGACGAGTTCGGTCAGTGGGACCCGAAAAACCAGCGCCCCGAGTTGTGGGACCTGTTCAACGCGCGGGTGCACAAAGGCGAGAACATCCGCGCCTTTCCGATCTCGAACTGGACCGAACTCGACGTCTGGCAGTACATCGAACGCGAGGAACTGCAACTGCCCTCGATCTACTTCGCCCACAGGCGCGAGGTGATCCGCAGGAGCGGACTGCTGCAACCGGTCACCGAGCTGACGCCGGCGCGCGCCGGCGACGTGGTCGAAGAAATCACCGTGCGCTTTCGCACGGTCGGCGACATCACCTGCACCGCGCCGGTCGAATCCAATGCCGACACGGTCGCCCGCATCATCGAGGAGACCGCGACGACCACGATCACCGAACGCGGCGAGACGCGGCTGGACGACCAGACTTCGGAAGCCTCGATGGAACAACGCAAGAAGGAAGGATACTTTTGATGAGCGCGATCGAACACCTGCCCGGCATCGACAACGGCCTGCTGCGCTTTCTCACCTGCGGCAGCGTCGACGACGGCAAGAGCACCCTGATCGGCCGACTGCTCTACGACACCAAGACCATCCTTGCCGACACGCTGCACGCCATCGCGCGCACCTCGGAACGGCGCGGACTGGAAGCTGTGGACCTGTCTCTGATCACCGATGGCCTCAGCGCCGAGCGCGAGCAGGGCATCACGATCGACGTGGCCTATCGCTACTTCACCACCGGTCGGCGCAAATACATCATCGCCGACGCGCCGGGCCACGAACAGTACACGCGCAACATGGTCACCGCCGCCTCGACGGCCAACCTCGCGATCATCCTGGTCGACGCGCGCAAGGGCCTGCTGACCCAGACCCGACGCCATTCCTACCTGGCGCACTTGGTCGGCATTCCGCACATCGTGGTGGCGATCAACAAGATGGATCTGGTCGACTACGATCAGGCCGTCTTTGATCGCATCCGCGACGAGTACCTCGAATTTGCCGCGACGCTGGGCATCGGCGACGTCGGCTTCATTCCACTGTCGGCGCTCAACGGCGACATGATCGTCGATCGCGGCGAACGCCTGGACTGGTATTCGGGCCCGACGCTGCTCGATATCCTGGAAGACGCGCCTACCGCGCACTCCGAGCGCGACGAACGCTTCCGCTTTCCCGTGCAATACGTCTGCCGCCCGCAAAAATCGGGCGACCCGAAACTGCACGATTACCGAGGTTTCATGGGCCGTGTCGAGTCCGGCGAGATTGCCGTGGGCGACGAGGTACTGGTCCTGCCGTCGGAGCAGCGGACCCGCATCAAGGCGATCGAGATTTACGGCAGCTCGCTGCCGCGTGCGATAGCCGAGCAGTCGGTGACGCTGCTGCTCGATGATGAAGTCGACGTCTCGCGCGGCGACATGATTGTTCGTGCGCAAGAGTTGGCGCTGGTGACACGGCGCATCGAAGCCATGCTCTGCTGGCTGGGCGACACGGCACTCGATCCGCAGCGCAAATACCTGATCCGCCAAACCACGCGCGAGACCAAGGCCATGATCGAGGCCATCGACTACCGGCTCGACATCAATACCCTGCAGCAACTGCCCGCCGACCGCCTGGGCATGAACGACATCGCGCGCGTGACGTTTAAACTGGCGCAGCCGCTATGCGTCGATGCCTATGGCGAAAATCGCTCGACCGGCGCCTTCATCGTGATCGACGAATCGAGCAACTGCACCGTCGGCGCCGGCATGATTCTCTGATTGCGGAAAGACACCCCGACTGCCGCACCGAGCCGCCGCAGCGAGGGAATCCGGCGAATGCCGATCCCGGCGGGAAATACAGTCAGCGGTGGGCGCCGCAGACAAAAAGAAAGCGCGTGCTGAGAACAGCACGCGCTTGCTAATCCACTTGGCGCCGCGATCAGTCCGGTAGGACCGTACGCAGGCCGATGCTACCGTCAGGGACGGGAACCGGTGGGGAACGGCCAAGCAGCGGCCGGATTCAGCGACGACTTGATGCCGGGTGCAGCAGCAGTTGAAGGCGCTGCGGCAGCGGCAGGCTTTGGTGCAGCCTTCTTCGCAGCAGGCTTGGCAGCAGGCTTTGCAGCAGGCTTCTTCGCAGCGGGCTTGGCAGCCGCCTTCTTCGGCGCGGCCTTCTTCGCAGCGGGCTTGGCAGCAGCCTTCTTCGGCGCAGCCTTCTTCGCAGCGGGCTTGGCAGCAGCCTTCTTCGGCGCGGCCTTCTTCGCAGCGGGCTTGGCAGCAGCCTTCTTCGGCGCGGCCTTCTTCGCAGCGGGCTTGGCAGCAGCCTTCTTCGGCGCGGCCTTCTTCGCGGCGGGCTTGGCAGCAGCCTTCTTCGCAGCGGGCTTGGCAGCAGCCTTCTTTACAGCCGGCTTTTTGGCAGCTGGCTTCTTCGGGGCCGCAGACTTCTTAGCGGCGGGCTTAGCCGCAGCCTTCTTTGCGGCCGGCTTCTTGGCTTTCTTGGTATCAGCCATGTTGAACCTCCTTAACAAATTAACAGGAAAGAACCACCACTACTTTTTACTGCAACCCGTCTGGGCTAGCACGGATTATCCAACGCTCCGATGCAATCGAAAGCGACGAATTCCTCACGTTTATCCGCCTATCACTGCGTTTTGAAACGTCCGATGACAAACGCACGCGTATGCGTTAATCATATTGCGGCAACTCCGTTGCGAGGCGAACCTCCCGCAGACACTGGCGCGGACGCGTGCCCGCCGCGAAAATTGCCGGTCGGCAAATCCGCACTGCAAACGAATGCCTGGATCAGGGGATTGAATTCGATGCAGGGGAAGGAATGCAGGCGCCGATCCGTATCAAGATCGGCAGAAGATTGCTGGGCGGACCGGTGCAAATCGGTTTGGTCGGTGCCCGCGGCTTCCTGCATTCAGATCTCCCGTCTTGGCGTAATGAAGCCGGTGATGATCGGGACGCTGCGGTGAACAACCGGCATCGCCCCTTCTGCACGGCAACCTACTATATCTAGTAGGTCATCGACGATTTGCTACTAATTGTAGTGTTTGATTTTTTTGACTGCAAGAGTTTTCTGCTGTCGATTCGGCAGCACGCGTTGCAGCCTTGCGACAGTCAGACACCGATGCCGCGTACTCGATTCCAGTCGAAGCACGGACCCGGATCGGTCTTGCGCCCCGGTGCGATGTCGCTGTGCCCGACCACCGCATCGACTCCGTAGCGATCGTGCAGTTGCGCGAGGAGTTGGTTCAGGATCCGGTACTGAACATCTTCGAACGGAAGCTGGTCGCAACCCTCGAGTTCAATGCCGACGGAAAAGTCGTTGCAGTTCTCGCGACCCCGCCAGGCCGAAACGCCCGCATGCCAAGCACGCCGGGCGCAGGGAACGAACTGGATCAATTCGCCGTCGCGGCGAATCAGGAAGTGGGCCGAGACCCGCAGATGCTGGATTTCGCGGTAATAGGCATGCTCCTGCGGATCGAGCGCATTGGTGAACAGCTGGATGATTCCCTCGCCGCCGAATTCGTCAGGCGGCAGGCTGATGGCGTGGATGACGATCAAATCGATCGGCGCGTGCTGCGGACGTTCATCGAAATTCGGCGACGGCACGCGCCGCGCCAGGGGCCACCATTCGGCATCATCTGCCGCCGGCAACGTCTGGATCACTCGTTCATTCCCAGCCGCGCCATGCGATAGCGCAGCGAGCGGAAGGTGACGCCGAGCAGCCTTGCGGCAGCAGTCCGATTGTTGTTCGACTGCTTGAGCGCATCGAGAATGGCCTGGCGCTCCACATGATCCAGGTGCTCCTGCAGCGAGGCGGCCGAGTTGCCCCCTATCCCGGGCATCTGGATCGGCGCCAGATTCAGGTCGGCGCCGTCGATGCGGTCATCGACCATCAAGGCCAACGCCCGCTCCAGCACGTTCTCGAGTTCGCGCACATTGCCCGGGAAAGGATAGCTCTGCAAGGCCGCCAGTGCGGACGCGGTCAGCGGCGGCGGCTTCAGGGTGGCGGCCCGCGCCAACCGGGTCAGGATGTGTTGCGCCAGCATGGGAATGTCCTCGCGGCATTCGCGCAAGGCCGGCATGCGCAACTCGATGACGTTGAGCCGATAGAACAAGTCCTGGCGGAAGCGCTCCTGATCCACCAGCGCCTTGAGATCCTGATGGGTAGCGCAGATGACTCGGACATCGACGCTTTCCTCGGCGGTCGCGCCGACCTTGCGCACGCGCTTCTCCTGAATCGCGCGCAGCAGCTTGACCTGCATGGTCAGCGGCAATTCCGCCACCTCGTCGAGAAACAGCGTGCCGCCGTCGGCGACATGGAAGAAGCCTTCCCGGTCGTCGTTGGCTCCGGTGAAGGCGCCCTTGCGATAACCGAAAAACTCGCTTTCCATCAGATTTTCTGGAATCGCGCCGCAGTTAACCGGGACGAAGGCGCGGTCGCGACGGGCACCCAGCGCATGGATCAGGCGCGCCGCGAGTTCCTTGCCGCTCCCGGATTCGCCCGTGATATGGACCGGCGCCTGACTGCGCGCGACGCGGTCGATCAGTTTGCGCACCTGCTCGATGGCCGGCGATTCGCCCAGCAAACCCGAGCCGTCGCCGCACTCGCCTGCCGGGTCCGCATTGGGTAGCTCCAGCGCCGACTTGACCATGCCGCGCAACTGGTCGAGCGAGACCGGCTTGGCGATGTAGTCGAATGCCCCGGCCTTCAGCGCCGACACCGCATTTTCGGCGCTGCCATGGGCGGTAATCACCGCCACCGGCAGGTCGGCTACCGTGTCGGCGATGTGGCGCACCAGTTCCAGCCCCTCGCCATCGGGCAGCCGCATGTCGGTCAGGCATAACTGATAGCGCTGACTGGCCAGCATGCGGCGCGCCTCGGCAAGGGAGCCGACGCAATCCGCCTGCAGCCCCATGCGCGCCAGCGTCAGGTCGAGCAATTCGCGGATGTCGGCCTCATCGTCGACCACCAGCACGCGCCTGGCTTCACCACGATTGCGAGGACGGCGTTCGTTCTTCAGCGGCATGCAGACCCCTCGGCGTAAATACAGAAATGGGCGCCAGGCCCGTCGTCCAGCAGCTCAAGGCGGGCTGCGTTGGCCTCGCACAGTTCCCGCGCGATGTAGAGCCCGAGCCCGGTGCCGGCGCCATGCGTGGTGAAGAAGGGCTCGAACACCTGGCCGCGCTGCGCTTCTTCCACACCCGGACCGTCGTCAATGATATGCAATTCGATGGAACGCGTGGCGGTCGCCGCCCGCGCCTCGAGGCGAACCGAGCCGTCCGCCGTGCTGGCATGGCGCAAGGCGTTGCCCAACAAGTTCCACAAGATGCGGTAGAGATGCCCGCGATCGAAACGCAGTTCGAAATCGCCTTCGCCGACCTGGATCCGCCTGCCGGCCGAAGGATCGTGCAAATTCAGTTCCTCGATAAATCCGCCTAGGAAAACCTGCCAGCGCAGCGCCTCGGGCTGCGCGCGGTCGCGACGGCCGAGTTCCAGGACCTCCGTCACGAGCCGGTTGAGGCGCCGCGTGTTGTCGTGAATGATGCGGGCCAGGCGCTGATGCAGGGGGTCGCTGTCCTCCTCGGCCAGCAGTTCGGCGGCATGGCTGATGGCCGCCAGCGGGTTGCGGATTTCGTGCGCCATATTGGCCGTGAGCCGCCCCAGCGCGGCAAGCTTCAACTGCTGCGCCTGGGACTGAACCCGCTCCATGTCTTCCAGATAGATGAGCGCATGCCCTCCTGTCTCGGAGGAAGGCAGAAAACGCACACGCAACAGGCGGCCGTTGTCCTGTCGCAGCATTTCTACCATTTCGACCGGCTGCGCGCTCCACGCCCGATAGCGATCGGCCAGTCCGCGCGACAAGGACGCAAGATCGGCGCCGTCGGCCGCCTGCACGCCCAGCAAGGACTCGGCGCGTGGGTTCAGCAGTCGTACCCGGCCCTCGCCATCGACCACCAGCGCACCGTCCTCCATATCGCGAATGATCCGTTCGCTGATCCGCAACTGCTCGTTGAGTTCCCGCCCGCGTTGGCGAGCCAGGGTTTCGTTGGCGACGACCCGCCGCGCCAGCAACCGGGCGATGATCGCCGTCCCGAAAAAGGCGATGCAGATGATCCCGGTGCGAACGAAGTCCGCCGGATCGGCCTCACGGGTCAATGCACGCCAACTCTCCTCGAGCAGCATCGCCAATGACGCCAGCGCTGCATAGAACAGGGTCATGCGCCCTTGCCCGACCAGACCGGCCCCCGCGACGACAACCAGCAGAAGTACGGCGATGCCGCTCTTCTGCCCGCCACTGGCGAACATCATCAGCGTCAAGGCCGCAATATCGACCGCCACTTGCACCGACAACTGCAGATTGAAGCGCAGCGGCCGACGCAGCAAGGCAACAAGAAATGCCGCGGCAAGCAGCAGATAGACGGCGGCAGCCCTGCCAAACAGTTGCGGGTCCTGGGTGCCAAGGCTCACCGAATCGCCTAAGACAACGGCGGCAACCAGGAAAAGCAGTGCTATCGAGAGACGATAGATCGAGAAGAATCGCAGCGAGCGCCAGAATGATTCGATTGCGTCGCTGCCCTCCAACGCCGCAGGCTGCACACTCAAGGCCTTGATCCCAAACGGCGATGGTCCTCGCAGCAATAGTCCCGGCCGTCTTGGCTGTGTGCCTCGCTACGGGGAAAATGGACTCCGCAATGAGCGCACTGCGTCATTGCCTCTGGCTTGGGCGCCGCGGGTGGCGTCTTGCTGCGTCGATTCGATGCGCGTACCAGCATGATAATCGCGACGATCACGGCGACGAAAAGAAGAAACTTCGCCACGGCGTCAATCCCGCAAAATAAGCTGGTCGGGGCGAGAGGATTCGAACCTCCGACTCCTGCGTCCCGAACGCAGTACTCTACCAGGCTGAGCTACGCCCCGATGGCAAGTTGGTGGCAAGGAAGAACATTGCGGGAACAGGCCAAAAATATCGGCCCGAGGGGTCATCCTTGCAAACATCGCGGCGGTCAGAAACTTCGTTGCACCGCAAAGTCCGCTAATTGTAGCAGCGTTTGCCGAAACTTTGAATCCGGCAATGGAGCCAATGCCGCCTTGGCCATCTCGGCCTCCTCCACGCCATGGCGACGCGCGGCATCCAACGCCCCGCTGGTGCGCACCGCCGCCAGCACTTCGGCAAAGCTGTCGCCGCTGGCATTCTCGATTGCGCTGCGCACCAGGGCCGCCTGCGGCGCGCTGCCATGCTGAATGACGTGGATCAGGGGCAAGGTCGGCTTGCCTTCGGCCAGATCGTCGCCAAGGTGCTTGCCGGTTTCCGCTTCCTGCCCGGAGTAGTCCAGCACATCGTCGATCAACTGGAATGCGGTGCCGATATGCGTGCCATAGGCGGCCATCGCTTCCTCGATCTCCGGACTCACGTCGCCGAGAATCGCGCCAAGCCGCCCGGCCGCCTCGAACAGCTTGGCGGTCTTGTAGCGGATCACCTGCAGGTAGGCGTCGACCCCGATATCGGCATTGCGGCAGTTCATCAACTGCAGCACTTCGCCTTCGGCAATGATGTTGGTCGCATCGGCCAGTACCTGCATCACCCGCATGCTACCGACGCCGACCATGATCTGGAAGGCGCGCGAATAGAGGAAGTCGCCAACCAGTACGCTGGCCGGGTTGCCGAACACCGCATTGGCGGTGTCGCGGCCGCGGCGCAGCGAAGACTCGTCGACCACGTCGTCGTGCAGCAGCGTCGCGGTATGAATGAACTCGACCACGGCGGCAAGTTCATGATGGCGGGTTCCCGAATAGCCGCAGGCACCGGCCGACAGCAGCAACAGCGCCGGACGCATGCGCTTGCCGCCGGCCGAAATGATGTACTCGGCAACCTGGCGCACCAGTACCACTTCCGAATGAAGTCGGGTCCGAACCACGGCGTCTACCGCGCGCATATCGGCGTCAATGGGGGCGTACAAACTGGCAATGTCCACGGCGGATATCAAGGGCCCAAGCAAAGGCGCGATGTTAGGCGGCGCATCAGTCGGCGTCAACGCGCAATCGTTGGCCGGCACTTCCCGGTGTCGCCTTCGCCGGATAATTTCCCGACACCGGCAAAGGGCACGCGGTCCCGCCACGCCGATGACATTCAGCATTGCGCCATGCGTCGGCATGGTTGGGGTTTTCCCTTATACTTCGGGCTTGACTCAATTGCCCGTCACCGTTGATTTTCCAGTGATTTTACGGAACGTACTGATACCAGACGCGCCCGCCTGATTATGACCGAACCAAAACTTTCAAATTCTCCGGCAAACCAGACCGCCTGGTCGGGCCGCTTTTCCGAACCGGTTTCGGATCTCGTCAAACGCTACACGGCTTCGGTGTTCTTCGATCGCCGCATGTGGCGGCAAGACATACGCGCTTCCCTGGCCCATGCGCGCATGCTGGCACGCCAGGGCATCATCGGCAGCGCCGATCTGGCGGCCATAGAACAGGGCATGGCAAGCATCACCGGCGAGATCGAGGCTGGCAGTTTCAACTGGAATCTCGACGACGAGGACGTGCACCTCAACATCGAGAAACGCCTCACGGCGCTGGTCGGCGATGCCGGCAAGCGCCTGCACACCGGGCGTTCGCGCAATGACCAGGTGGCCACCGACATCCGGCTCTGGCTGCGCGACACCATCGACGACATCGACGCCCTGCTGCGCAACTTCCAGGCGGCGTTGCTCGACACGGCCGAGGCGCACGCCGCCACGCCGTTGCCCGGCTTCACCCATCTCCAGGTGGCCCAGCCGGTGACTTTCGGCCACCACCTGCTGGCCTATTTCGAGATGCTGCGGCGCGACCGCGAGCGCTTTGCCGACTGCCGCCGCCGGACCAATCGACTGCCGCTGGGCGCCGCCGCGCTGGCTGGAACGACATTTCCGATCGACCGCGAAGCCGTGGCGCGCGAGCTTGGCTTCGAATCGGTCTGCGAAAACTCGCTGGACGCCGTATCCGATCGCGACTTCGCCATCGAATTCTGTGCCGCCGCCGCGCTGGTGATGACCCACATCTCCCGCTTCTCGGAAGAACTGATCCTGTGGATGAGCCCGCGCGTCGGCTTCATTGATCTGGCGGACCGCTTCTGCACCGGCTCGTCGATCATGCCGCAGAAGAAGAACCCGGACGTGCCGGAACTCGCACGGGGCAAGACCGGGCGCGTCTTCGGCCACCTCATGGGCCTGCTGACGCTGATGAAAGGCCAGCCCCTGGCCTACAACAAGGACAACCAGGAAGACAAGGAACCCCTGTTCGACACGGCCGACACCTTGCTCGATACCTTGCGCATCTTTGCCGACCTGGTCCCGGGCATCCGGGTCAAGCCCGAGGCCATGGCGGCGGCATTGCGCCAGGGCTATGCCACGGCGACGGACCTCGCCGACTACCTGGTGAAGAAGGGCTTGCCTTTCCGCGACGCCCATGAAGCGGTCGCGCGCGCCGTGCGTACCTGCGAAGCGCGCGGCTGCGACCTGCCGGACCTGACGCTGGAAGAACTGCGCTCTTTCTCGCCGCTGGTGACCGAGGACGCATACGCCGTGCTGACCGTGGCCGGCTCGCTTGCCGCGCGCGACCACCTTGGCGGTACCGCGCCGGCCCAGGTGAGGGCCGCCATCGCACGTTCGCGCACGCGGCTCTAAACGCGAATCGATGGCAATTCCCGAGCGCGTCGGCAAGTACGAGGTTCGCCGCAAGCTCGGTGAGGGCGCCACTTCCATCGTCTATCTCGGCTATGACCCCTTTGCCGAACGCGAAGTGGCGGTCAAGGCGATCTTCCCCGAGGTGCTGCGCGACAAGGAAAGGGGCAGGGTCTACCGCAACCTGCTGATGACCGAGGCTTCCTTGGCCGGCAAGCTCAACCATCCGCACATCGTGCAGATATTCGATGCCGTGGTGGACCAGGAGCAGAGCTACATCGTCATGGAGTATGTCAAGGGCGGCACGCTGGAACCCTTCTGCACGCCCAGCACCCTGCTGCCGGTGGATCGCCTGGTGGAGATGATTTTCAAGTGCACCCGCGCACTCGACTACGCGTTTCGCGCCGGCATCACCCATCGCGACATCAAGCCGGCCAACATCCTGCTGGTCAATCCCAGCGACAGCCCGGAGCAGGCCGGCGGCGACATCAAGATCTCCGATTTCGGCGCGGCGATGATGAGCAGCGGGGAACAAACCCGCACCCAGGTATCGGGCGTCGGCTCGCCGGCCTACATGTCGCCGCAGCAGGTGCGCGACATGACGCTCAATCACCAGACCGACATCTATTCGCTGGGTGTGGTGATGTATCAGTTGCTGACCGGCCGGCTGCCGTTCCAGTCGACATCCAATTACGGCATGATCTACCAGATCTGCAACACCGATCCACCACCGCCGTCGACCTTCCGCGCCGACATGCCGGTGAGCCTGGATGCGGTGGTGGCGCGCGCCATGCAGAAGGAAATCGCAGCGCGATACCAGAGCTGGGAGGAGTTTTCCCACGATCTGGCCCAGTCCTTCCGCAACAAGCTGCTGGTTTCACAGCGCCAGGCATTTCCCGACAGCGAGAAATTCGAGGCCCTGCGCGCGCTGAAATTCTTCGGCGAGTTTTCCGACGTCGACCTTTGGGAAGTGGTGCGTTTCTCGCGTTGGGACGAGGTGGCCGCCGGCACGGTGATCATGCGCGACGGCGAGCGTGGCGACTTTTTTGCATTCCTGCTCGATGGCGAACTGACGGTCTCGAAAAGCGGCCATGCGCTGGGAATCCTGGCGGCCGGCGAATGCTTCGGTGAAATGGCCATCATCCGCCGCGGCGAACACACGCGCGGGGCCGATGTCGTGGCACAGACCGCCACCCGCGTCGTCACCATCTCGGCGCAGGCGCTGCAGCATGCCTCGGATGCATGCCGGATGCACTTTTATCAGGGCTTCCTCGACGTCATCGCCGGTCGCCTGGCCGATGCGAATGCCCGCCTGGCTTCGCTTTGACACCCGGCTTCGACGCCATTGCAGCGGCGATCGGCGAGCGCACGGGCACTCGCTTCACGCCATGCACCGTCAGTCCGGTCAGCGGCGGCTCGATTCATCGCGCCTGGCGCCTCGATGACGGACATCGCCGCTATTTCGTCAAGACCGGCGGCATTGCCGCGGCAGCGATGTTCGCCGCGGAAGCCCTGGGCTTGCAGGCGCTGTGCGCTGCCGCCGCTGTGCCAACGCCAACTTTCATCACCCTGGGCCAGGCCGAAGCCGAGGCCTTCCTGGTGCTCGACTATCTTGACCTGAAGCCGCTGGATCAGACCGGCGGTGCCCGGCTCGGCACGGCGCTGGCTCGGCTGCATCGCGTGGCCGGCGAGACTTTCGGCTGGCAGGCAGACAATTTCATCGGCGCGACGCCGCAACAGAATGCGCCGCATCCGAGCTGGCCGCATTTCTTCGGCGAACGCCGGCTGCGGCCGCAGTTACACCTCGCACTGCAAAACGGCATGGACAAAGCTCTGGTGGCAAAGGGCCACGGCGTCATCGAGCGCATCGGCGGTCTTTTCATAGACTACCGGCCGGCGCCGAGCCTGCTGCATGGTGACCTATGGTCGGGCAACGCCGCGCAAACCAGCGACGGAATGCCGGTGATCTTCGACCCGGCCTGCTACAACGGCGATCGTGAAACCGATCTCGCCATGGCGGAACTGTTCGGCGGCTTCCCCGCCAGCTTCTATGCCGCCTACCGCGCCGCCTGGCCGCTGGACCCGGGTTACGAGCTGCGCAAGCCGCTCTACAACCTGTACCACATCCTCAACCACTTCAACCTGTTCGGCGGTGCCTATCTGGGCCAGGCGCAGCGCATGATCGAGCGACTGCTGACGGAACTCCGGCGCTGATTCATCCGTAGCGGCGAGGTCAGCGTGCTGGCCCGTCCGCTATGCAGGGGCTTCATCAGGCGTTGACGATCGGTTCCAGCTGCTTCTGCAGTTCGCCCGACTGATACATCTCGGTCATGATGTCGCTGCCGCCGACGAATTCGCCGTTGATGTAAAGCTGCGGCACGGTCGGCCAGTTGGCGTAGTCCTTGACGCCCTGGCGCACGTCCGGGTCGGCCAGCACATCCACGGTGACCAGGTTCTTGACGCCGCAGGCCTGCAGAATCTGGATTGCACGCGCGGAAAAGCCGCACTGCGGAAATTGCTGGGTTCCCTTCATGTAGAGCACCACCGGGTTGCCGGTAACGGTATCGTGAATCTTCTGCTTGATGTCCATGGTATTTTGTTTAATAGTTGAGTAAATAAGTCGGGATATTCTAACGGTGCCCATGCCCCGCGGTCAACTGATGGCTTGGCTGCGGCCGGCGCGCAGCTGTTCCCAGGCTCAATGCAGGATGCGCGGCATGGACAGGACGAACTCGGCGATCGGCGCTGCGAACTGCACGCCGTCTTCCGCGGTCATCTGGTAACTGCCCTTCATGGTGCCCACGGCTGTCGCCAGCTGGCAGCCGCTGGTGTATTCGAAGCTCTGCCCCGGCTCCAGCAGAGGCTGATGGCCAACCACACCCAGACCACGCACTTCCTGCACATGGCCCTCGGCGTCGGTGATGATCCAATGCCGCGAAATCAACTGCGCCGGCACGTTGCCGGTGTTGCTGATGGTGACGGTATAGGAGAAGACGTGACGATTGATCGCCGGATCGGATTGCTCCGCAATATAGTGGGTCGCCACGGCAACCCCGATCTCGTATTTCTTTGACTCCGCCATGGGCGGCCATTGAACACCAATTCGCGCCGCGGAGCAAGAATCGATTTGGCCGATGCATCATTCACTGATCATTCACTGATCATTCTTGACCATTGCGATCGATTCCGCGACACTTCAAGTATGCGAACCAATTGACGGTCGACCAACCGGCCTAAAGCCGTTTCATGACACCTCCCGAATCAAGCGCCACGCCGCCGCATTTTCTGGAACGGCTGCAGAACGCCGGCATAGAGCCGGGCGACAGTGAAGAACTGCGGCTGAACAAGTCGCTGTTGATGTTCGCCACCGGCCTGGTAAGCCTGGCGACGATAATCTGGGTCGGGATCTACTCGTTACTCGGACCGCAGTTTTCGGTCACCCTGCCCTTCTTTCTGCAGTTGCTGCTCGCCGGCAACATGCTGGCCTACATCAAGTCGAAGAATTTCGAATTCTTTCGCGTCACCCAGTTGGGGCTGTTCCTGTTCTGGCCCTTTGTCGCGCAATGGACCGCCGGCACCATCGTGTCCACCAGCGGCGTGGTGTTGTGGGCCCTGCTGGCCCCGGTTGGCGCCATTCTTTGCATCGGCGTCCGGCAATCCATGGGCTGGTTCGCAGCCTGGGTCATGCTGACTTTCGTGTCGGCCGCCACCGACTGGTACCTGGCCGACACGGGGATTTCGCTGCGCGCCGACGTACCGATCCGCACCACCGTGGTGTTCTTTGCCCTCAACTTCGTTGCCGTGGCGACCATCATCTATCTGCTGCTACGCATGTCGATCGAGGAAAAGCGCAGGATGCAGAAGGGCCTCGAAGACGCCCACCGGCAAATCCAGATCGAACAGGAGCGCTCCGAAAAGCTGCTGCTGAACATCCTCCCCGGCGCGATCGCGCAACGCCTGAAGAACTCCGACAAGACCATCGCCGACGGCTTTGCCGATGTCACGGTGATGTTCGCCGACATCGTGAACTTCACCCAGGTGGCGGCCAACATGTCGCCATCCCAGGTGTTCGCCATGTTGAACCGGATTTTTTCCGCCTTTGATGAACTGGCGGAGAGCCACGGCCTGGAAAAAATCAAGACCATCGGCGATGCCTACATGGTCGCCGGTGGCCTTAACGAGGATCTGAGCGATTATTCGGCGGCCGTCGCCGACATGGCGGTGGCGATGCGCGACCTGCTAAGGCGCGACTTCGCAATCAATGCCTCCCATCTCGAAGTCCGCATCGGCATCGGCACCGGACCGATCGTCGCCGGCGTTCTGGGCAAGAAGAAATTCATCTACGACCTGTGGGGCGACACCGTGAACATCGCCAGCCGGATCACCTCTGAAGGCGTGCCCGGCATGATCCAGTGCGACACCATGACTTATCACCGCCTGTCCGCAAGTTTCGATTTTCACGAGCCGCAAACCATCTACCTCAAGGGCAAGGGCAACATGACGGTGTATCGACTGATCGGCCGCAAGGGCGCGACCGATCCCGCAGACGACTACTGAGTCGCCCGAGCCAACCGGAAGCAAACCCGGCCGGGTCGATTTTCGGCCAGGCCAAGCTGGTATCCAGCGACCTGGGCGTAACGCGCTGCGTGATAGAGCCCGATGCCATAGCCGCCCGCCGAAGCCACGGGGCCGCTGAATAGCCTGGGCGCAATGTCGTCCGCCACCGCCGCGCCGTTGTCGCAGACCAGCAGTTCGAAACCGGCGTCAGTGCTCTTCAGCTCGACTCGCGCGCGAATGGCCGGCTCCCGCAGGTGTTTCTCCGCGGCATTGCTGATCAGGTTATCGACCACGCCGGAAAAGACCTCGGCGGGAAGTTCGCCAGGCGCCACCCTGTCGGCCTCGAAACTCAACCAGGTGAGCGCCGCCATGCGCTGTTGCAGGGCCTGCCACCACTCCGCGGCGACGACCTGACGGGCAGCGGATCGGCTTTGCGGCGCGTTGAGCCGGGCCAGGGTGTCTGCCAGTCGGTCCGTTATCGCCGGCAACTGGCGCCGCAACAATGCCTGATAGTCGCGCGACGACTCGGCACCGGGCTCGGTGCCGGCGGAGCAAAGCGCATTCAACGATTGCAGCAGATTCTTGACGTCATGCGTGAGCCGCGCCCCGGTCTCGTGGATCGCCTGCATGTAGGACAAATGCTTGAGCGCCAGCGCGCGCTGCTTGTCGGCGTAAAACTGCGCCAGCAATTGGGCCAGCAGGTTGTAGTGCCAGATCAGCGTCGGCGACGGTGCGTGCAGGGTGTAGAACACCAGCACCATGCCGCCGTGGCTGAATTCCCAGCGGCGCCCGTCGGTCACGCCGAATCGCCCGCTACCGCCGCCGGCAATCCATTCTCCGCCCCTGACCCACGGCAGGCGCTGGACGATTTCGGCGCAGGCCTGCCGCAGAAAGTCTTGCGGATCGTCTTCGCGCAAGGCCAGGTTGGACAGGGCCTGCAACCACTGTTCGACGGGCAGGCCGATCGACATCAGGTAACGGGAAATCAGCCCCCCGATCCCGGAAAAGCCCGAACGCGGATTCGACACCAAGCCCAGCAGCATCAGCATCAAGCCGGTCACCAGCAGGGTTTGCAGCAACGCCTCGACATAGCCGCTGCCCAGCAACAGCATGGCGGCCAGGCTGCCCAGCATCAGCACGGCCAACAACAGGAAGACGAACAGGCTATAGACGAAATCGACCACTTCGCGCCGGTTGTCGTTCTCCTGTCCGCTGGGCAACAAGACCATCACTCCCAGCACCACGGGCAGGCCCGCACGGCCCAGCCAGAGAATCTCCGCCGGCGGTTTTGCCTGCGGCACCGCCAGCGGCGCCGCCATCAGCATCAGCGCCACAACCAGGAAGCCCAGCGCCAGCAGATAGAACAGCCGCGACGCGCGTGCACCGAAGAGCAACACCTTGCCGCCCACGATGCCCGCCAACATCATGATCCACAGCGCGATCATCCAGCCCTGGAGGAATGCCGCGGCCACCAGAACCACGGCTCCCACCACCAGCAGCCAATGCGGCGACAGGCGCTGTTCGGCCTGCACGAAGGGCTGCCAGAGCATGAACAGGCCGAGATGGACGACGAACAGCGTCCTGCCGAGCAGCGTATCCGGCCCCTGCCAGAGCACCAGGTACAGGGCCACCAGCAGCGCCAGCAACAAGCCGCGGCGCAAGGTGACCAGCCGCGCCGACAAGGTCGAAGAAAGGGGAGAAATCACCACGGCATCGGATCGGCGGTCAGTCCGGAGGGAACGGAGGATAGGCCGATTCTAGCCGGCACGGACCGCCGGAAATCCGCCAGATAACTGACAGGCCTGTCGAAATTTCGACAGATGCCGTTCGAATTGAATTTAGGTTAAACTTGAACCTGTTGAATTAAATGCATTAAGGTGGCGGGCACAAGTTGTGCTTCACATGGGCTATCCATAACCACCCCATAGGGGAGATGATCATGAAAAGCAGACAATCCGGTTTTACCCTGGTCGAGATCGCCATCGTGCTGGTCATCATCGGCCTGCTGCTGGGCGGCGTACTCAAGGGTCAGGAGTTGATCAACAG